>JBDKIG010000001.1:0-73319 GCA_039797215.1 Verrucomicrobiota bacterium
CTGGCCGGTTCTTATCGAAAATCCCGACCCCGTGATTACTCCGATGTTGCGCCACTTGATCGGCCGCATCGCCTCGCATGGGGAGACGGCTTGGCCGATCCTGAGCGCCAAGCCCGAGGAGAGTCTTTTCATGGAGTGCCTCTTGGGAATTCTGCTGAAACCTCCCGGTGAGGAGGGGCTGAGCGTGGCCCACCGCCTGCCCGAGCAAGTCCACGCATCGTTGAATTTCATGAGGTCGATTCTCGAAACGAATCCTCATCACGCCCTGCAACTCGGCGAGGTTTCCAAGCGCGCCGGCGTGACGGAAAAACACCTCTGCCGCCTTTTTCAATCCGCCTTGGGGCATGCACCCATGGAGACATTTCGCCTCCTCAAGCTCCAACTCGCCATGGCCCTGCTCGGACGATCCAGCCTCGCGATCAAGGAAATCGCGGACCGTTGCGGCTTCGAAAACCCTCTTTATTTCACCCGCTGCTTCACCCGGGTTTACGGAAAATCTCCCACGGAAACGAGGCAATCCCTGCTTAAACAAGAAGCCCCACCCCCCAACCCCCTACCTTCAGACATTGCCCCCCGCATTTATTGGTGAAGCCAATGATCAGCCTCCTATGAACCCGTCGCGGGAAGATTTTCCAGACCCAGCAGAATCATGCCGTATCGAAAGCATCTTGGTAAATTTTGGGTGAAAATCGGATTGGCACTTTGTGAGATTTCTGACAGGTGTTTGCGAATCCCTCATGAAAAAAAACCTCCTCCACCTCGCTGTCTTGGTTTCCACCTCGTTTTCTGCTTTGGCTCAAGATTCGGGCGACATCCCCGGCACGCCGCTTGGCTATCAAGCCGATCAAGACGAGATGTTCGGTTATTCGCGATTTTGGTCCTACTACAATCCCTATCCCTCCAATTATATGGGTTCGCGGGATTGGTGGAATGGCAACTCGCTGACTGGTGA
Source organism: Verrucomicrobiota bacterium (assembly GCA_039797215.1). Classification (GTDB taxonomy): domain Bacteria; phylum Verrucomicrobiota; class Verrucomicrobiia; order Chthoniobacterales; family Terrimicrobiaceae; genus UBA967. The sequence continues at coordinate 953 of JBDKIG010000001.1, forward strand.
CTGGTGGGGCGTCAGGAACTACCTCGATGATTCGGGGTTTGAAATTTCCGCCACCTATACAAACAACATCGCAGGCAATCCCGTCGGTGGCATGAGCCAAGGCTTCACCTACACGGACAACACCAGTTTTGGCGTTCAGTTGGACTTTGAAAAACTCCTCGGCTGGCACGGCGCCACGCTCACGATCAGTGCCCTCGACCGCAATGGCTCGAATCTCTCGGCCCAAAACATTGGGAATCAATTCACCGTTCAGCAGGTTTATGGCGGTCAGACGATCGCTTTTTACGCACTCGTGCTGGAGCAAAAACTCCTCGAGGACAAACTCGGCATCAAGATTGGCCGATTCAGCGCGGGCGATGACTTCGCCTCCTCCCCCCTCTACTGGCTCTACATGAACAACGGCATCGACGGAAACCCACAGTCCCTCCCCGTCAATACGGCTTTCTCGACCTACCCGAATGCCGTCTGGGGCGCCCGCCTTCGCGTGGACCCAGATCCTGATTGGTTCGGCATGGTTGGCATTTATCAGGCCACGCAGATCGATCTCTACGAGGGTCACGGGCTGAATTGGAGCATGAACAACTCCGATGGCGTCACGATGGCGGGCCAGGTCGGGTGGACTCCCGAGTTTTTCAAAAAACCGGTCGCCACCTCGAAGGCACCATCGGATGGCAAATCGGCGGTCTCCCGCAAGTCGCTCTCCGAGGGCAAAACCTTCAAGGAGCCCGTGGACTCCGAAATGCGCGGTCTGCCAGGCCACTACTGGTTCGGCATGTATTTTTCGCCATGGGATTACGCGCAGTTCGGCTCGAACGAAACGGCGATCAACTCCTATGGCTTCTACTGGCACGCGGACCAAATGATCTGGCAGGAGACTCCTGGCAGCGATCAAGGCCTCACGCTCTGGAGTGCATTCGTGCTCTCTCCGCAGCAGAACATTTCGAAGCTCCCCTTCCAAGCGAACGCCGGCATCGTCTATCGCGGTCTGGTCCCAACTCGCAATCAAGACATCACCATGCTCGGCATGGCGTATGGAAATTTCAGCGATGACTATGCGGAAACTGTCTCCCAGACCGGCGCAGGCTCGCCCAGCTACGAACTCGCCTTCGAGGCCGGCTACCGATTCCTGATCACGAAATTCGCGTATGTGCAGCCCAATCTCCAATGGATCATCAATCCCGGCGGCACGGGAAATATTCCGAACGCCCTCGTGCTCGGCGCTCAGATGAGCGTCAGCTTCTGATGCGGCTTGCGACCGCGGCGGTCGTTCTCCTGCTGGCTCTCCCGCTTCATGCGGAAGAAGAAAAATCCGATGCCGCCGAGTTTCTCGGTTGGCTTCTGGAAAGCAAACGCGACCTCAACGGCATCGATTTCAGCGAAGTGCTCGCCGTCACTAGCGGCAAAAAAATCATCCCGGTCGATCCAGTCGGCGATAAGCCGTGGCTGGATAAACTCTCCGCGATCCTGGACCGCACACTCGCCAAGCTCAACGACCCGACACATGCGATTCACACGGCGGGACGCATCAACGAGGCCAGCCGTTTCATCGAAGACGAGCTCATGGCGCAATGTGCCGCTGTGAAAGGCTGGACTTGCGGCATCCCGAAAACCTCGACCGGAGAGGAGCAGCGCAGTGGTTATCCAGACCTGCGGCTCGTTCTGGAGGACGGATCGGTTGTTTATCTCGATCCCAAGCTCCACGCCTCCGACTCACGTGAAAGCAGCCTGAGGACTTTTTACTACGAACCGAAAACCACCACCGGAAAGGTCCACGACGATGCCCGACACCTCCTCGTCGGCGTGAGCCACAACCAAGGCCAAGGCGGCCAACTCCGGTTCGAGGGCTGGGAATTGGTGGATGTCTCCAAAATCAAAGTCCGATTGAAAGCCGAGTTCCAGGCCTCGAACCGGGACTTGTATCGCGAGGAATCCGTGGTTCTACAAAGCGCGCCGAATTAACCCATGCCTCCTCTCCACTGCCAAATCCTCCCCTCTTTCGATTTCAAAAATCGGGATTCCCTTCTCGCGGCATTCGCGGGAATTTCGCCGATTGCGATGGGTCAGGCGTGGTTGGCAGCACCCGAGCCAGACTTCCTCCCTGCCGAGGTGCGCTTTGGGCGCCAGGAAAACTCGCTGATCGTTTCGGCCACGATGCCTGATCTGGATATTTTCACCAAGGCGACCGATGCGAATCAGAGAACCTGGAAACTCGGCGATGTGTTCGAAATGTTTTTGAAACCCGAGGGCGAGGATTTCTACCGCGAACTCCACATCACCCCCGCGAATACCCGCACTCAGCTTGCATTCGCAGCCGAGGGCGCCCCGGGGGAGTTTTTGCACGATGGGATTTTTGCAAGCCATGTCTGGATCGAATCTGGCTACTGGCAAGTTCTCGCCGCGATTCCCGCCGCTGTGGTTACGGGCCGAGAGGAGATTTCTCCGGGTGAGAAGTGGCGCTTTTCCTTTTGCCGATACGATGCCTTTCAAGACGACCGCCAGCCGATTCTTTCCTCCACCTCACCCCACCCCGTGCCGAAGTTCCACCGCCCTGCCGAATGGGGAGTGATGGTTTTCGACTAGGCCTTGACCCGCTCGATCTCGGCCCCGAGCTCGTTCAGCTTTTCATCGATCGATTCATAGCCGCGATCGATGTGGTAGACGCGGTTGACCTCTGTGATGCCATCGGCCTGCAAGCCCGCAAGAACAAGGGCGGCCGAGGCGCGGAGATCGCTCGCCATCACCGGAGCGCCGCTGAGTTGTCGGACTCCCTTGATGATGGCCATGCCGCCTTCGAGATCGATATCCGCGCCCATGCGTTTCATTTCCGCGACATGCATGAAGCGGTGCGGAAAAACATGATCACTCACCACGCTGATGCCATCGGTGGTGGTAAGCAGAGCGCACATCTGGGCCTGCATGTCGGTGGGAAAACCAGGGTAAGGCACGGCTTCTATTTTCAAGGCGCGTCGCGTCGCCCCGGGTCGGATGGTGACTTGGCTGCCGTTGGATAAAATCTCGAACCCGGCCTGAGAAAGAATGCTCGTGATGGATTCCAGGTGGGCGGGATTGACGCGAGAGACCGTCACCACATCCCCGGAAATGGCACCGGCGGCCAGAAATGTCCCTGCCTCAATGCGGTCGGCAATCACCTCATGCTCGGCACCATGGAGTTCCGGCACGCCTTCGATCGTGATGCTGCGAGTGCCAGCACCCTCGATTTTCGCGCCCATCGCGATGAGGAAATTGGCAAGATCCACGACTTCGGGCTCCTCGGCGGCGCCATCGATAATCGTAATGCCCTCGGCCAGCACGGCGGCCATCATCACATTGCCAGTGCCGAGGACTGTGGAGCCAAATTTGCTGCGAAGCGAAATGCGAGCACCCTTCAAATGCGGAGCCAAAACTTTCACATTGCCGCCGGATACTCTCACCGCTGCGCCGAGCGCCTCGAAACCACGAAGATGGAGGTCAATCGGGCGATCTCCGATGACGCACCCCCCAGGCAGGGAAACCGTGGCCTCATGCTCGCGACCGAGAAGGGGGCCCAGAATGCAAACCGACGCCCGCATTTTTCGGACAATGTCATAGGGAGCTGTGGTCAGGATTTTTTCAGCGCGGATCTGGACTGTTCCACTGGCACGCTCCACCTCGCAGCCCAACTCACTCAGGATGGTGAGCATGTAGTGGATGTCGCTCAGGTCGGGAACGCGAGAAATCGTGCAAGGCTCCTTGGTCAAAAGCGTGGCTGCGAGAATCGGAAGGGCGGAGTTTTTCGAGCCGCTAATTTTTACGGAGCCCCTTAAGCGGCGCCCGCCGTGAACCAATATTTTATCCATGTCGTGCGAAAACGAATCGTTGTCGCGCTTTGATAGACGGGACCCGCTGCCTTGTCTCGATTTTTCAAACCGGCCCCTGACCAGAGACCATTTGCAGGATCGAAGAAGGGGTGATTGAGCGCGCCTTGGCTTGGATTTCGGGGAGGTGGCGGGAATGAAGATCGGAGGCTTTGCTCTTGAGCGTTTCAAAAAGATTCCGGGCTGATGTGGCGTCCAACCTCTGGCCACCTTGGTGATATTGCTCCGCCAGGTGACCCAGCGCGTAGGTGGCGCCAAAAGAAAAAGCGGATCCGGCGACTTGATTGGCGGCTTTGCCCACCATTTTCCCGCCTAGTTTTTTCCCCAGCCCGCCGAGAAATTTTCGAGCAAATCCCTCAAGCATTTGGGAACCGAGCCCGACCCCGGCGACAGTCAGGAATTCCTTAATTCGGGAGCGATCCATTTCGACTCCATGCGACTTGCCGATCCGATAGACCATCTTCATTTGCATTGGCAGAATCGCCATTGAAGCCAACGACTCGGGGAGCAATTCCAGCGCGCCGTTGAGAATCGCATATTTCAAAATCATCCCGCTGTTGTCGGTCGTCGCGGCCGTCGCGGATCCGGGAACGGGTTGACTCTGGACCGGCGCAAGAACCACTGATTCGACGTCCTTGGCGACTTTCTCGGATTCGGCCGCGCCTAGGCCGAGGGCGGAAGAAACCTCGGCGAGGAACTGCTTTTCAGTGGGCGAAAAGGCTCCATCGGATTCACAAACTCCCAGCGCCATTTCATAGGCCAGCAGGCCCTGGGAGGGCGTGGATAGTCGGGAAGCGACCTCATCGAGAGACAAGCGGCCCATGAGAATTTTGCGGGATAGCGCCGAGGGGTCGCCGGAACCAAGCTCCTCGGCGATCCGACGAATCTCCGATCTTTCGACCTCGGATTTCTCGCCATCGCACATCGCAGCCATCAGGCATATGGCCAAAAACGCGTCAGCGGTTTCAGGAGTCAGGGCTTCATCGATTTTCATGGTTTTGAGAAGGCAGCTACAGCAGAGGGCGTGAACCAATCGATGGCTTTGGTTCCAAAAAACCAAAGGGCAGCCCCCACGGCGGCGAAATATAAAAAAGTCACTCCGCCCCAGGCGAGGGAGAGGATCACCATTAAGCCGTCGCGCTCTATCCAAGCGAGGGCGGCGAAAAAGATCATCAGGGCAGGAAAAAAGTTATTGAGCGGGAGATTTGCCATCGGCATCGCCAGCAAGGCACCACCGGCGAGGATCAGAGAGCCCACGATTTTTTGACCGCGCCTGCCCTCCACCCAATGCGGCAAGCGCTCGCGAGTGAACCGTCGGCAGAATGAAAGAACTCGCCTGGTGAATGAAATCACCCCGACCCAGAACTGACCGTGAATCCGAAGTCCGCCGGCCGATTTGGGCAGCGAAGGGGAGTTTTTTCCGCAGGTCATTTGCCAGCCAAGAGCAATGAATGTCGCCCCGCAAATCATGGTTAGCGGCCCCAGCGGAATGGGCTGAATGAACGGAATCGCGAGAAGAATGGACGCGAAGCAAAATCCATTGGGCCCGATCTGATCCAGGGTATCCGAAAGCAAAATCCCCTCACGCGCCGCCCGATCCGCGCAATCGCTTAAGATATGATCGATGTTTATTGTGTCAGGAAATTCTCGGGGCATTGCTACGAAGTTCGGGATTCCGCTCGAGCACTCTGGCGAGGATTCTCGCGTCATCGGTGAGGCCGATTTCGGGAATGGAGTCCGGAATCAAGTCCACGCCTTTTAAGATATAGCTGGCAGCCACCCCCGCCTCGGCCAAATGCGCGGGAATCGGATCCTGCAGCCCTTCAAGTTGGTCGGATTCGATCCAGCGAATCAGGAGTTCGACCCCTTGCTGAAGGTCAAAATGAATTTGCGCCTGCTCGGTTTGCATTTTGGAACGCAGGGCATCGACATGATCTCGAAGCGACAGGAAATCGGAAGCGTTATAGTTTTCCACTTCGGACTCGATGAATTCATCGATCGAAATGGCCTTCCCGGGATTTAGCGGCGACATGATGATTGGAGACCTGTGAATGAGAGGTTTCATTCTTCGCGGCGCCCCATGATGAGCGGCAGGAGGTGCCATAGGAAGTAGGCAAGCGAGGTAATGAAGGCGGCGACATAGGTCCAAGCGGCGGCATTGAGCACGCGGTTGACGCCATCCTCCTCATGCATGGCCGCGAGGATTCCGGAGTTCCTAAGAGCGACTTTCGCCCGGGCCGAGGCGTCAAACTCAACCGGCAGCGTCACGAGGTTAAAAATCATGATCACTCCCCAGCCCGCAGCCATGAGAACGATCCCGGTGTGGGTATTCACAAAACCTGTAAACATGCCGATCAATGGCAGCCACATGACAATCTGGCTGGCGATCTGAGTGGCCCCGACGGCCGCCATGCGCAGATGGAGCGGGGCATAGGCTCTGGAATGCTGGATGGCGTGCCCAGCTTCATGGGCCGCCACGGCAAGCGCCGCCACGGACGTGCCATGGTAATTATTGGCACTAAGAACCAATCGGCGATGCGATGGGTCGTAGTGATCCGTTAATTCCCCCTCGCAGGGTTCGATCGAAACACCGTCCACGCCGGCATCTTGAAGGACGCGGGCGGCGGCTTGAGCCCCGGTGAGACCTGTAAGCGAAGGCTCTTGGGAGTATTTGCGGTAAACGCTTTTTACCCTGGCAGAGGCCCAGAAGGACAAACCCAGGGTGCCGATGAAGAGAAGAAGTGGTAGTAGCATGGTGAGGAAGATGGCAAACGAGGGTTGATTTGAAAATTACGAAAATCAAAATGATGCGTTTGAATTTTCTGAAGAGTAGATTTCCAATTTGCAGGAGTCCTCTCTTCTGCATTTTTGGCAGTGCTTGCTGAAACAGCCAACCGCGAATGGATCGCAAAGGCCCCCTACAAAGCACGAAGGCGGCCAAATGGCCGCCTTCAAAAACTTCATCGCCGATCGCCTCCTGTGAGCTGCTGGAGGCTTGGCGGAGTTGAAAAAATCAGGCTTTCTCGACCTGCCAGTATTCGAGGTCCACGAGCGTATCGCGGCCAAAGATGCTGACAGAGACGCGGAGTTTGCCGCGCTCGGGATCGATTTCTTCGACAAGACCGTTCTGGTTTTGGAACGGACCATCGGCAACTTTCACTTTGTCGCCCACTTCGAATTGGATTTTGGGTTTTACCGAATCCTCGCGGTCGCGAATTTGCGCGAGCAGGCCTTCGACCTCTTTGGGGCGCATAGGAATCGGATGGTCCTTGGTGCCGGCGAAGCCGAGGACTCCATTGGTTTCCTTGATGAAATACCAGGTCTTGTCGATGAGTTGGTTGTTCTCATCGAGCAGGTGCATGTTGGCGATGATGTAACCAGGGAAAAACTTGCGAGTTGTCTCGGTTTTTTTACCACGCTTGATCTCCTGAACGCGTTCGGTGGGAATCAGGACCTCGTAGACATGGTCGCCCATTTCCTCGGTCGCGATGCGGCGGTCGATGTTTTCCTTAACTTTGGTCTCCTGTCCGGAGAGCACATGAACAACATACCACTGGTCTTTCGGGGCGATGGGCATTGGAAGAAAGTAATTCGGGGGGAGATTCAGGGCTTCGTCAGAAATCCGACGACATTGATTAGGATGAAATCAAAAAAAGCGATGTAGCCGCCAAGGATCAGCATCGCGATAAAAACCACGACGGTCGAGTCGGTGAGTTCCTTGAAACGCTTGAACCCCTTTTCATTCGGATCCCAAGGCCATTGGGCCTTGCCGAGTTCGACACGAACCTCGGAAGTGAATTTGCGGACTTTGGAAAACATCGTTTTTTAAAATTAGGCGCCACAGGTCAGGAGGGACTCGAACCCCCAACAAGCGGTTTTGGAGACCGCTGCTCTACCAATTGAGCTACTGACCTTTGGATTAAAAATCCTGCCTATGAATTGGCGCTTAGGCAATAATGTCGGCGACGCGACCGGCACCCACGGTGCGGCCACCTTCGCGGATCGCGAAGCGGATGGTCTTCTCCATGGCGATCGGAGTGATGAGCTCGACTTCCACAGAAACATTGTCACCAGGCATAACCATTTCGACACCTTCAGGCAATTTGACAGTTCCGGTCACATCGGTGGTGCGGAAGTAAAATTGTGGGCGGTAGTTCGAGAAGAATGGAGTGTGGCGGCCACCCTCGTCTTTGGAGAGGACATAGACCTCAGCCTTGAACTTGGTGTGGGGCTTGATCGAGCCGGGCTTGGCGATGACCTGACCGCGCTCGATGTCTTCTTTCTTGGTGCCGCGAAGAAGCACGCCGACATTGTCACCGGCTTCGGCGCTGTCGAGGAGCTTGCGGAACATTTCGATGTCCGTAACGGTGGTCTTGGCTGTTGGCTTGAGACCGACGATTTCGACTTCCTCCATTTTCTTGAGGATGCCGCGCTCGACACGACCGGTAGCGACAGTGCCGCGACCTTCGATGTTGAACACATCTTCCACGGGCATGAGGAATGGCAGATCCTTCGGACGCTCTGGCGTGGGGATGTATTCATCCACGGCAGCCATGAGGTTGAGGATTTCTTTTTCGTAGGTGGCGTCACCTTCGAGGGCCTTAAGGGCGGAACCCTTGATGATTGGAATGGCGTCGCCAGGGAATTCGTATTTGCTGAGAAGTTCGCGGATTTCCATCTCGACGAGTTCAAGGAGATCCTTGTCGTCAACCATGTCGACCTTGTTCATGAAAACAACGATCGAAGGCACGCCGACTTGGCGGGCGAGAAGGATGTGCTCACGGGTCTGAGGCATTGGGCCGTCGGCAGCACTGCAAACGAGGATCGCGCCGTCCATCTGGGCTGCGCCGGTGATCATGTTTTTGACATAGTCGGCGTGGCCGGGGCAATCGACATGGGCGTAGTGACGATTTGCGGTCTCGTATTCGACGTGGGCCGTGTTGATCGTGATGCCGCGCTCTTGTTCTTCAGGAGCTGCATCGATTTCGTCGTATTTCTTGGCCGTGGCGCCGCCGCTTTTTGCCAAAACGGTGGTAATTGCTGCGGTGAGTGTGGTTTTGCCGTGGTCGACATGGCCAATCGTGCCGATGTTGACGTGCGGTTTATTGCGCTGGAACTGTTCTTTAGCCATCTTGGGTTGTTATTTTTTGGTTATTGAGGATCGAGGGAAAGTGGAGCCCATGACCGGGTTTGAACCGGTGACCTCGTCCTTACCAAGGACGTGCTCTACCGACTGAGCTACATGGGCATCTAGCGGCTAGGGCCGCATCGTTCGCGCTTCGATCCGCGTGGTTATGTCTCCCGTGGTTGGAGGCGAGGACGCTGACCGCCCGCACAATCGGCGAGCGGTTGGTGTCATCTCCCCCATCCAATGGGAAGGCAGAACCTAGCCGTTCGAATTTTCGTGTCAAAAACAAATTGACGATTTGAGAGAGGGGCGAAATCGAGCGCCGAGAGAGAGTCAACCCTTTGAGGCCCGCGAATGAATTTCGCGGAGCATGGAGGGGGGCACCCCGGCGAGTGACTCGAGTGCGCCGGTGGCGGCACCCAATTCCGAAAGGGAGTTCGTCGTGGCCACGGCGAGAACAGGGATTCCCGCACGATGGGCGGCCTCGATGCCGGCATGGGCGTCTTCGATCACCAAGCAATCGGCAGGAGCCAGGAAAAGCATTCGGGCAGCGAGCAAAAAAATATCAGGAGCCGGCTTCCCATGTTCGACATCATCTCCACAGGCCACGGCATCAAAAAATTCCCCGAGCCCCGTGGCGGAAAAAATCGCTTCGAGATTTTGGCGGGGGGTGGACGATCCGATGGCTCGGGGGATTTTCTCGGAGCGAAGGGCCTCCAGCAACTCGCGGGCTCCGGGGAGGATTTGGACTCCGCGATCTCGGACGAGTTCGCGGTAGATCGTCTCCTTGCGTTCCGCGAGTTTGGAAATCTCAGCGGGATCTTTTGCCCAACCGAGGATCTCTGGAATGATGACTTCGTTCTTTTTTCCGAATCCCCGCTTGAAATGCCCTTCGGGTAGCGGTCTGGAAATTTCGTCGGAGAGGATTTCCCAAGACCGTTCGTGCTCGGCGGAGGAGTCGATCACCACTCCGTCCCAATCAAAAATGACACCCTTCATGCAGAAAGAAGACGACGAAGCATCTTCACATCAGGATTGGGACCGACGACGGCCACCGTGATGCGGGATGGATCGAGGATTTGGCCGGCGGCCTCGCGGACTTCATCGGCAGTCACCCGGCGGATTCGTTCGTTCACAAGTTCGGGCTCGATGATTTCGCCGTGGGCGAGGATCGAACCGCCGAGCCGCATGTTCTGGCTGGAGGCGCGTTCCAACGACATTCGTGCGGAACCGATCGAGTATTCCTTGGCGCGGCGCAGTTCCGCAGCCGGAAGATTTTTTTTGGAAAGCGACTCGCACTGGGCAAGCACGATCGAAAGGGATTTTTCGATATTGCGACGATCGAGTCCGGCGGAGACGCCGAGGTAGCCGCCATCGTTGAGGGTGAGAATATGCGAACTGACCGAGTAGCAGAGGCCGCGTTTCTCGCGAAGTTCTTGGAACAGCCGCGAAGTGGCGTTCGCCCCGAGAACGACATGAAGGAGGAGCGCGGCATATCGGCGCTCATCGCAATGACTGAATCCGGGAAACGCCATCGAGAGCTGGGTCTGCTGAATGTCGCGGTCGATCGTGGCGATTCGCGGAGACTCGTGCGGCGCGGGGCAGCGTTTTGCCGCCGGGGGCTTGCTTTTGGAAAGTCCCTCCAAAAGCCGCGCGACGGAATCCACGACTTGGTCGTGATCCACTTTGCCGGCGGCAGTCACCACGGTGCTGGCGGCATTGTAGTGCGATGCCCGATAGGCGCGGAAAGCCTCGGCATCCATCGCTTCGATAGTTTGCAGAGTGCCGGTGATCGGCCTTCCGAGCGGATGGCCCTCCCAAAATTTTCCCTCGAGCAATTCCTCCACCAGCGAGGACGGCTCGTCTTGATACATCAAAATTTCTTCGGCGATGACGCCCCGCTCGCGGTCGATGTCTCGCGGCGCCATGCGAGGATTCATGTAGAGGTCGCAAAGCACATCGCACACGCGCGGGAAGTGCTCGGCCGCCGCCGTGGCGTAGTAGCATGTCCGCTCTTCGGCGGTGAAAGCATTCATGTCGCCCCCCACCCCCTCGATTTCTTCCATGATTCGTCGGGCGGAGCGGCGGGCGGTGCCTTTGAAGAGCATGTGCTCGATGAAGTGCGAGATGCCGTTGAGTTTTGCCGGTTCGTGGCGACCTCCCACCGAAGCCCAAATACCCATTGAAGCCGTTTCGGCGTGGGGCATTTCGCAAGTGGCGACGCGAAGGCCGCCGGGAAGTTTGGTGAGCCGGGTTTTATTTGCCATCGGTCGAATCATCGGGAGTTCCAGCGGAAGGGTGAAGTCGCAAAAAATCGACAACGCGCCGGGAGGTTTCGGCCGCACCGCGCCCGAGCAGCACGAGGTGACCTTGGCCTGGCAGCGTTAAAATCTCAGCGGGAGCAAAACGGGAGTGATCCCCCGATCCGGCTGGCACTACCTTGTCGCTCGCTCCTTGAACGAGAAGTGTGGGCGTCTTCAATGAACGGATCGAGGCCAAGGGTTGAGCTAGGTCGTTTTCCATTCCGATTTCTCGCGACGATTGCGGAGCGAGCGAAGAAAGGAGGTCTTGGAATCTCTCCAACTCGGAGAGCTCTTGAAGAAAACTGTCGATCCAAGTCAGGCGCTCAACGGCTCCTCCCGAGGAGGTGAGATCAAATGCCTTCCCAAGAACTTTCTCAGGATCGCGAGCCGCATTTTTTAAAAACCAATCCGAGGCAGCATCTCCCCCGACTTGATCAGCCAGAACCCGGGGAAATGGAATTCCAGGGGCGGGCGGAGTTTCCGAAGTGGCCGCAGAAACCAGCGCCAACGACGAGGCTCGATCCGGGAAATTTTTTGCAAACTCGATCGCTGCCGAGGCTCCCCAACCGAGCCCGATGACGGAGGCTTGGGAAATTTCCAGATAGTCCAGAAGTTGAGCGACCGCTTCGGCTTGGTTTTGCGGGGCAGGGCCTGTGGATAGAGGGGTTCGGAGATAGCCCGGACGGGAAGGCGCGATGATTTGAAAACCCTCCTCCTCTAAAAAACCACCGAGGGCGAGGGCCTGATCGTAGCCGCCGGGAGCCGAATGAAAAATCAGCACCGGCGCGCCGGACCCACGCACGGCGAATTCCATTTCCCCAGCGGGAAGTTTCACCACCTCCGAACGAGCAGCCAGGTCGAGCATTTGACCGGCGCGCCAGGATTGGAACCACGCCAAGTATCCACCAAGGACCAAGAGCGCCAGCACGGCGACCAGAAACAAAATCCTCAGCAGGAGGCGTCGTGTTGTCATGGTTCAGCGTTTCGACAAGCGGAAGAACAGCACGGTGCCGAGCCCGAAAAATACGAGATTCGGAATCCAGATCAGCATCTGGGGAAAGGCTTCGGCTTTTCCGCGAAAGGTGTCGGCCATCAAAATAAAAAAGAAATAACTGAAGGCCACGACGAGACTGATCGCAAATCCCACTGAGGTTTCTTTTCGGTGCGTGGTGATGCCGAGAGGAATGGCGATCAGGGCAAAGGCAATGCAGGAGAGCGAGGTCGAGAAGCGTTTATTCAGCTCCACAAGCGCCTCCAGATGCTTCTTGCCCTCGATCGTTTTGAGCAACTCCAACAACTCTGGAAGCGTGTAGGAGCTCAGTCGGCGGTTGGTTTGGAATTCCTTGAAAAAACGGTCGAGCGCCAAGGGAAATACTCCCTCTTTCATAACAATCCCCTGCTGGATTTTCGTGAGGTCGGCGGGATTCTTGGAGTCGCGCTGCTCGAATCTCGCATCGAACAACCTCAGCAGCAGCCGGGAATTTTCGATATCCGGCTTCAACTCGCCCTCCATCGCGTGAATCATTTTGGTAGGGCGGGAACTTTCATCCATCTCGATGACGATGATATTTTGAAGGCGTTCGCCATCCTTGCCGCCGACATAGACGCGCCGGTCCGGAAAGGCGTCCACAATCTCATCTGCCCGGAAAAGTGCGGCGGGATTGCTCGTCGCGATATCCACGATCGCTCGGGTCATCGCCTGCTCAGCGCGGGGTGCGACATCGATATTGATCCAAAAACAAATACCCGTGAGCAGGACCGACAGAATAAAAACCGGAACGCAAATGCGCGGCACACTGATGCCGCTGGACTTGAGCGCGATCAACTCGCTATCCGCGGACATGCGACCGAACACCAGCAGGATCGCGGTAAGAAATCCCCACGGAATCGTGAATGTCAGCGAAAATGGCAACACGAGCGCCATGAAGGCCAGAACGGTTAAAATCGGAACATCCGGGTTATTGACGAGGACATTCAGCAGTTCCTTGAAAATATTCCCGAGAACCAGAACGAGGCTGAGAATCAAGACGCCCATGAATGCTGTCACCAGCACACTGGAAGCTACATAGCGGTCAAAAATCCTCATCCGGGGCGGAATCGCGGTTTACTCCTCGAAGATTCCCATTCGGCGGAATTTTTCGTAGCGGCTCGTGAGGAGTTTTTCGATCGGGGTCTTGGAGAGGACTTGGAGTTCCTTTTCGATTGTCGCACGAATGTTGTCAGCGGCCTGTTCGGGATCGCAATGGGCGCCACCGGCCGGTTCGGGAATCACGCCGTCCACGAGGCCCATTTTCACAAGATCGGGAGCGCAGAGTTTCAGCGCCTCGGCGGCTTCCGGAGCGTGTTTGCGATGCTTCCAAAGAATCGCCGCACATCCCTCGGGGCTGATCACCGAGTAGTAGGCATTCTCCAGCATGAGCACGCGGTCGGCCACGCCGATCCCCAAAGCACCGCCGGACCCACCTTCGCCGATGACGATGGAAATAATGGGAGTCCGCAGGGCCATCATGTCGCGTATGTTAACAGCGATCGCCTCGGCGATGTGACGCTCTTCGGCCCCGATTCCGGGATACGCGCCCGGCGTGTCGATGAAGGCCACAAATGGGAATCCAAACTTCTCCGCCATGCGCATGAGGCGAAGGGCCTTCCGGTAACCCTCCGGGTGTGGACTCCCGAAATTGCGAAGAAGGTTTTCCTTCATGTCGCGTCCCTTTTGCTGGCCGATCACCACGCAACGAATGCCGCCAATCGTGGCAAGACCGCCAGGCATGGAGGCATCATCCCCGAAAAGCCGGTCGCCCTTGAGTTCCACAAAATCAGTGCAGGCCATCCGGACATAATCGAGGAAGAACGGGCGCGCGATGTGGCGCGAGATTTGCACGCGTTGCCAAGCGGTCAGGCTCCCGTAAACCATCTCGCGGGTGGCCTCGATTTTGCGCTGCATGCTCTCGATCTCGCTTCGGAGATCGATTTTGCGCTCCTCGGATTGGCGGAGCAACTCCCCGAGCTTTTGCTCGAGTTCGACGATTGGTTTTTCAAAATCCAGGGTCTGCTTGTTCATGGCTTGTCAGTTGATGGTGACGGGGGTTCCGGTTTTCACGAGCACATAGATTTCACTGAAATCCTCGGGCTTGAGCACAATTCCAGATGGCATGACTGGCGCCGATCCGTCGGCGGGTGCTGCAGGGGTCGGCTTAATCGTGGCACCGCCAGCGCCGAGGAGGACAAATCGTTCGGTGTCGCCATAATCCTTGTGACCAAACGGCACGCGAGCCTCACCCTTGCGCGCCATGCGATCCACGACTTTGGTTTCGATCGCGCTCGTGCCGGGGATCTGGAGAGAAACGGCAGGGTATTCTTTAAAGAATTCGCCATTGTTGAAAATCGTGACTGTCGAATTCGCGCGGTCCACGACGATTGCGGCCTCGAATTGCGGCACGAGCAATTGCTGGCCGATCTGGAGATTGATTGAGCTAAGCCCATTCGCCCAGTAGATCAACTCGGCGTTGCTTTTGTTCTGAGACGCAATGCGCACGAGCGAGTCGCCTTTTTTCACCGTGTAAACAATGTTCGTCGGTGTGGCGGCGGGGTCCCGGTAGAGGGCGAGATTGATTCGGCCAAGCACCGCGCGAGCCTCGGCGGATTTCGGAGAATCGGGATGCGCGGCGAGGAATTGGAGGACTGCATCGCGCGCCTGAATCGTATTTTGCGCCAAGGCCGGTTTCATCGCCTCGAAGGCCGCGATGGAAGGATCGGGGGTCGGCTCCGGCGTGGGGGTCGGCGTGGCGGTTGCCTCGATCACATCGAGCTTCTTGTCCTTGTAATAAAGCTCATGGAGAAAATAGGCGCTGCCTCCAAGAATGCCCCCGACGAGCAACAAAATCGTGAGTGATTTCAAAAACATAGGCGAAGGGGAAAAGCTACCCGCAGGCTTCCAAAAATGGAAACCCCGAAATCAGGCAAGACCGCGGCGTTTCCACTCGGCGATATTTTCCCCGGCGGAGCGCTGGATCATCTCTGTGGTAAACTTCAGCAGGCAGACCTCCCAGACATCGTCCACCCCGGCGATCAGCGCGGCAAAAGGATCATCGCCACGTTTCAATTCCTCCTCGAGTCGCCCCAGCGCCGCATCCATCGGCTCCTTCACGATCTTTTCGGCGAAATTCGTTTTTCGAAATTGAAATCCGTATCGAAGGATTTTGGCCATCGAGGCATTCGACTCCATCCACTCGGCGAATTCGCGCGCCTCGTCGCCGAAGCCCTCGAGGAGCACCTTGCTGAAATGCTGAGCGGTAAGAATGCGCGGCCGCTCCGCCTCGATGGTGCCGGTGCGAACGCGAACGGTATCCACCTCGTCGAGCAATTCGCTCACCAGGTGGAAGTGGAACCTCGTCGTGCCAAAGGTCTCGATCGCGCTATGAGGAGCCACCACCACTCGGGTGTTCTCCATTGCGTAATGAAAATCGTGTTCCTTGAACATGGGAATTACTGGGAAACCGCCGGTGCCGGAGCGGGGAGAGTTTCGACCACCACGGGGCTCGAGGGCATGAAAATTTGCAAGGCCACCACCGCAAGCCAGACCAAAACGGACAGGGCGGCGAGCCAGGGAAGTGGCACAGAGAGTTTTTCCTCGGAGATCATTCGATTTTTAGGGCAGCGATGGCTTCCATCACACGGTTGCTGAGGATTTGATAATTCTCGCGGGAGGGATTTTCAACTTCTGCACGGCTGAAATAAATCGGCTCGCCGAGCACCACGGTGATTTGTGTGGAGCGAAGGCCTTTGGCATTTTTCGGAAATGCCTCGTAAGCACCGAAAATTCGCATTGGCAGGACCGGCGCGCCCGTTTTGGCAATGACCAAGCCGATCCCCGCCCGAGCGGGTTGCAAGCCCCCATCGAGCGATCGCGTGCCTTCTGGAAACAAAACCACCGCATTCCCCTCCTTGGTTTTTTTGATGACCTCGCGGAGGGCGGACATGTCATTTCCATCGCGCTCCACGGGAATCACATTCATCGCTGGAAAGAGGGGGCCGAAAAATGGCCATTTCAAAAGCGTCTTTCGGGCCAGGTAGTAAACTCCGCGTCGGCTGCAAATGCCTGCGAGCGGGGGGTCGAAAAAACTCGAGTGGTTCACCGCGATAATGAGCGGACCGGACTCGACCATGCGCTCGGGGTGGATAACCCGCATGGAAAAAAACATCCGCGCGAGGAGCTTCGCGAGGTTGTAGAAAATATTGTAAACAATCGTCATTCCGCAGGAATGCCAGAGCCTTTCAAGATGCCGGCGATGTGAGCCACGACGCCCTCGATATCGAGGTGCGAGGTATCGATGACATGGGCATCGGAGGCTACGGAGAGCGGAGCAACGCGGCGTGTGGAGTCCAGCTTGTCGCGGTGCTCGATGCTGTCGTCCTGGCCTTGGGCGGCGCGGCGGCGGCGGCGAATCTCCGGGGAGGCATCGAGATAGAATTTGTGCGGCGAGTCGGGAAAGACCGCCGTGCCGATGTCCCGCCCTTCCATCACGACATTGAGCCCTTGGCACATGGAGCGAAGGCGCTGGCCGATGAGATTCCGCACGGCCGGAATCGCCGAGAAAGCGGACACGGCTTGGTTCACCTCGATTTGACGGAGTTCGAGATCGGGAATTTCGGCGTTGATGCGAATGTAGGAATCACCATTTTCCGAAAAACCACTGTCGAGTTTCATCCGCCCCAGAGCCGCCTCCACACGATCGGGGCGGGCTGGGTCGATCTGCTCGCGAAGCAACTCCCAAGTCACTGCGCGATACATCGCGCCGGAATTCACATAAGAAAAACCGAGACTGCGCGCGAGTTTGCGGGCGACGCTGCTTTTGCCAGAGGCGGCGGGACCATCGATTGCGACAACCATTAGGCGGTGGCCGCTGGACGCACGGCAGGTTTGCCGGTCCCCTTGAGGCCGGTGAGTTCACGGGTTTTGCGTTTCATTTTTCCACCCTTCTGAATGACGCGAAGGGTCTGCTCGAAGCCGGGATACGAGGTATTCACGCAGTCCGTGCCCTCCATCACGGTTTCCCCACTGGCGAAAAGCCCGGCGATGGAGAAGGCCATCGCGATGCGGTGGTCGTGGTGACTCTGGAGTCGCGCACCTTTAAGCGGAGCGCCACCCGTGATCGCCATGCCGTCTGGGAATTCCTCGACCTGGGCACCCATCGCCCGGAGGTGCGAGGCGACCACAGCAATGCGGTCGGTCTCTTTCACTCGAAGCTCGGCAGCGTCGCGAATCACCGTCGTTCCCTCAGCCAACGCGGCAGCGACAGCGAGGATGGGGATTTCATCGATGACATTCGGAATCTCGGCACCTCGGATTTCGGTGGCGCGGAGTTTACCGCCCTTGATGTCGAGGTTTCCGATCGGCTCCCCGTGGAGTGAACTCTCGATGACTTCGCGGATGCGTGCGCCCATTCGAACGAGGACATCGATGATGCCAGTGCGGGTGGGATTGAGGCCGACATCCTTGATCAAAAGTCGCGAACCTGGCTGGGCTGCAGCGGCCACCATCCAAAAGGCCGCGCTGGAAATATCCCCCGGCACCGTGAAATCCATGGACTCGGGAACCTGTCCGCCCTCGAGCGTGGTGCGAATTTCGATGAGTCGGCGTTTCTTCGGGGAGTTTTTGTTTTCCCACACCTCTTCGCGTTTCGCTTTGACGAGAAAATACTGGAGCATCCGCTCGGTGTGATCGCGCGAACGGACATCCTCGATCACGGTCGTCGTGCCTTTGGCGAAAAGCCCGGCGAGGAGAACGGCGCTCTTCACTTGCGCGCTCGCCACGGGCAACCGGTATGTAATGCCCTGCAAACCGGGACTCTCCTCCACCACCAGCGGCGGGCAGGATTTTTCGCCCTCCGCGTGAAGCGAAGCGCCCATCAATCGAAGGGGGTCGATCACGCGCTGCATCGGGCGCTTCGAGAGCGAGGCGTCACCGATCAACCGGGTTTGGAAAGGCTGCGAAGCGAGAATGCCAGCCATCAAACGCATCGTCGTGCCGGAATTTCCGCAATCGAGATCGCCGAAGGGTTTCGTGAACCGGCCCCCCATTCCCTCCACGATCAACTTGCCGGGCTCGGGGGATTCGATCATCACGCCGAGTTGGCGCATCGCGGCGGCGGTGCTGCGGCAGTCCTCGCCCTCGAGGAAATTGCTGATTTCGCAGCGCCCGTTGGAAAGCGAAGCGAGCAGGACCGCGCGGTGCGAGATGCTTTTATCCGGCGGCACGCTGATTTCAGCGTCAATAGCCGCGGCGCGGCGGGATTTGAAAATGTGTTGTTCCTTGGTGCCCATTTATTCGGTGGACGGCTTTTGCGAGCGGAGTCGTCGGGCATCATGGAGAAATGCCTCGATCGCGTTTCGATGACCGTTCTGGAGAGCGAGTTTGAGTGTCTCCAGAGCGGTTTGCAAGTCGGTGATTCCCGCTAGGAGTTCGTCACGGTTGTCTAAAAAAATTTCCGTCCACATGGACTCCGGCCCGCCCGCGATCCGGGTGGAATCGCGGTAGCCACCGCCGCCGAGTTCCGCCAAGGAGGGGTTCGCCCCCACGGCGGCATGAACGAGCGATGCCGCGGTCGCATGTGGCAAGTGGCTGATCCGCGCAATGGCCCGGTCGTGCTCGGAGGCCCCCATCTCGCGCAAAACACAGCCTGCGGCACTCCACAAGGATCGAACCGCCTCCAGAGCCGAGGGATCGGTCGATGCCGTCGGGGTCACAATACACACCGCGCCATCAAACAAATCCTCCCGCGCGGCTTGGATGCCGTTTTGTTCCGAGCCCGCCATGGGATGAGCACCCACGAATCGCCCGCCAAGCACAGGCTCCAGCGCGGCAACAATTTTGGCCTTCACGCTTCCGGCATCGGTGACGATCGCCGAGGGAGGGAGGAGTTTTTTCAACTCCGGTCCAGCCGCAGCAATGGCGTGAGGCGAGGTGCAAAGCACGGCCAGATCGCAGGACTCCAACACCTCCGAGAGATTGGTGGAGACGGCACAGTGCGGAAGGACTCTCGCTGCTTCCTCCGCTGCTTCAGGCCGACGACCCCAGAGCGAAATATCCCATGCCGCAGAGTGGCGGCCCAAGGCCATAGCCAAGGATCCTCCAATCAGACCCGGACCGAGAATGGCAATGCGCCGTCTCAGGGCACCAAAAAGATCTTGCCCGAGTAAGGGCACTTCACCTCGGTGCCGGGAGGAAAGCCACGCACATCCACATACCCCGCGTAGGGCGAGTGGGGACTGGTGACAAAACCCGCCTTGCCGGGCACCGGTGTGCCATAAGAAATATCACGCGGAGCCGCTGGCGCTGGTGGCGGTGTCGCAACAGGCGTCGGAGTCGGCGCCGGCGGAGCAAAGGGATCGACGACTGGTTGCTCGACATAGCCTTCCGGAGTCGGAGTCGGAGTGGCGTATTGGGTGCCGGCGGCTCCGTATCCGAAACGGTTCGTGCCACGGTTGAAACGGGAGGAATTTTTGTCGCTGGTTTCACAAGCCGCGAGCAACAACAAGGCCGCTGCGGAACCAAGAACGATCAGGGAAGATTTTTTCATAGGAATTGAGACGGGATAGAAAGACACGGAAGCCCTGTGTGTTCAAACCAAAATCTCGGAATACGCTGAAAACCCCAGCTCGAACGCCAACCCGGGACACGAAAAATCAAGCCTTCGCCGCACGATACCTCCCCACGAAGACCACCCCCACCCCAGCAAGAATCAAAAAGAGGCTCTCCAGCGTCTCCCACCCCACGGCTTCGCCCATCACCAACCATCCGGCCAGCACGGCGACGGCGGGTGAGACGAAGAATTTCGTGGTGACAATCGACGCCGGGAGGTGCCGGAGCAGCCAGTTCATCGCCGTGAACGCCCCGAGCGAATGCACGAAGAGTAAAAACAAAAACGCCGAGATCGTTTTCCACCCGAAATCCGCTTTGGCAATCTCGCCGAATTCCCCAAAGACCGCACCAAGGACAATCAAATAACCACCACCGAAAACCATCATCCACATCGAACTGCGCACCGCATCCAAATCGGGGGGATGGAGCCTTACAAAGATCGAGCCGATCGCGAACAACAACGCGGAGATCAGCAAAAGGGAGGTGCCAAGGGTTCCTCCGGAATTCAACCCGCCGGAAAGCCTTGGCATCACCAACATCACCACACCCGCCGCGCCGACGACCAACCCCACCAGCACGATCCCTGCGGGCTTTTCGCCCTTCGGCCGCAGAAATTCCAAGAGGACCACCCACAGCGGCACGGAAGCTTTGATGATGGCAGCGACACCAGAGGGGACTCCGAGCTTTTCACCCTGCGTAACCAGCCCGACACCGCCCACAAAAAGGAACAACGCCGCAATCGCCGCGCGACCGATATTGGCCCTTGGCATCAATATTTGATCTCCGCGCACTGCCGTCCAGGCCATCAGAATCACCCCCGCGCCAAGAATGTGAGAGGCCGCAAAAAGGAATGCAGGCATGGATTCGACGCCAGCCTTGATCGCCAAAAAGTTCAGCCCGTAACCGAGATAAACAATGCCAAAAGCCAGCACGATCCGCCACCCCGCCGGTTTGCCTTCTTGTCTCCCGATATGCCCTCCCGTGATCACTCGGACAGATTGTCAGCATCGCCCTGAAATTGGCACAACAAACATAACGCCCGCACCACGGCGCAACGCCAACCGACCCGGCACTACGGCTTAGGATGGCGTGCCGCCGGGAGTCGGTTCCGATTCCGAAGCACTCGCTGGGCGGTCCCAGAAATACCGTTTCAAAAGCACCTTCAGCGTGGCTGTGAGAGGCACGGCAAGGATCGCTCCCAGCAAGCCACCGAGGATCAAGCTCCACGCCAACACCGAAAAGATCACCGTGAGTGGATGAAGACCCACCGACTCGCCGACGATTTTTGGTGCGATGAAAATGCCATCGATGTTGTTGGCCAGAATGAAAATCAGCGTCACCAGCAACGGGTGCATCAAGTCGCCAAACTGCGCCGCCGCAATGATCACCGCCGGGATGTAGCAAATCATCATTCCGAGGTAGGGGATCAACCCGAGCACCCCGACCATGATCCCGATCAAAATCGCGAAATCCAGCCCGAGAAAAAGCAACGCCACCGCGATCATCACGCCATCGATCAAGCTGACGATGAGTTGACCACGGAAAAAACTAATGAGGTAGGAATTGATCTCTCCCACCAGCGAAACGATCTCGCTCTTGAGCGGCGAGGCGCGCATCGGCAGATACCGGCTCCAATTATCCGCAATCGAGGAACTGTCGCGGAGGAAGAAAAACAGAAAGATCGGCACCAAGATCATACTCAACAGAAATCCGAACACGCCTAAAAACCCGCCGAGACTGCGTTGAACGAAACGCCCGGCCTCCACCGCCAAGTCGGGGAATTTTTGTTGAATCCATGTGCCGGCCTCCTTGATGGCATCGCGAACGATCACCGTGATCTGGTCACCGGCCGTTTGCGGTTCCTGCTTGGCGTCAAACGGATCAAACTCCGCGAGTTTTTGGAGACGATGCAGTGTGTTTGTCGCCAGCGCCTCCGTCTTCGTCATGTAAGACGGAAAATTCTGTGCCAACGCGAGCGACTGCCGGTAGGCCGGCGGCGCGATGTAGATGATCAACCCCAGGAAAAAACAAGCGAACGCCACATACACGATCACAATGCTCGCAAGACGACTCAGCCGCAAACGCATCGAAAATTTCACAACAGGCTCAAGCAGGAATGCCAGAATCGCCGCCACCGCCACAGGGATCAGCACCGGTTGCAAAAACGAAATCCCCTGCACGATAATCGACCCGACGAGCGTCACCACCGCCGCGATGGCGAGGAACGAAAGAGCCGTCACCGCCGCCCAGAAAATCTTTTGCTGAAATGGAGTCGGATGCTTCAAAGCGCGCCAGTTACTACCCGCCAACCGCACGGCGGGCAAAGAAAAACCAACACTACTCAGGCGACTCCTGAGCGCGTTGAGTAGGCGAGTTCATGAAGGTGAGCTGGCTTTTTTGGCGCTGGAGGAATTCGGCGGCAAGCTTGCGGTAGGCAGTCGAGCCAACACCACTCGGGTCGTGCTCGAAGATCGTGCGGCCGTGGCTCGGTGCTTCGGCGAAACGGACGGTTCGCGGGATCAGCGTTTTATAGACGACCTCTTGGAAATGGTTTCGCACCTCGCGCTCGACGGCGGGGTTCAGGTTCGTGCGGGCGTCGAACATCGTGAGGAGCAGGCCGGAGATCGAGAGTGTGGGGTTCGCGCCGGTGGCGCGGATGCGGTCGGTGACCTCCATCAAAAGCCCAAGACCCTCAAGCGCGTAGTATTCGCACTGGATCGGAACGAGGATTTCGTCGGCGGCTGTGAGCGCGTTGGACATCAAGATTCCCAGCGACGGCGGGCAGTCGAGCAGGACATAGTCGAAGGCGTTTTTCTCACGGAGGTCGTCGAAGGCCGCACGGAGCCGCATCATGTGGTCGTCCATACGCGCCACTTCCACCTCGGCGCCGGCGAGGTCGAGATCGGAGGGGATGATCGAAAGGTTTTTGATGCGGGTGGGAGAAATGAGATCGGAGGCGGGTTTTTCACCAATCAGCGCGGCGTAGATGCTCGGCGTCTCGGTGCCCTCCTCCTTCGAAACCAACACGCTGGTCGCGCTGCCTTGCGGGTCGAGATCGACCAGCAAAACGCGGACCTTTTTTTCCGCGAGGGCGGCGGCAAGGTTGAGGCTGGTGGTGGTTTTACCGACCCCTCCCTTTTGGTTCGTGATGGCGATGATTTTCATGGATTGCGGCGAAGGCTAGCGTTGAGAGTAGTGCTTGACCAGCCCCTCCACAACGGCGTCGGCGTATTCCTTGTAAATGCTCTTTCGCATCGTGCCAGCGACCTTTTTTGTGCCGTCGTAGTCACCGGCCTGCACACGGGTGAAAACCTCGCGCGAGTTCATCACATAGGGCTCGGCGTAGACGACGGGACACTCGAAGAGCCGGTTCGCAAGGAGGTTTCTCGCCCAAATGTAATCGCTGCCAGGAATGCGAACCTCGCCGCCTTGATAGATATAAGGGGGTAAGCCGGTGTTTTTGAGGGTGGTTTTTGCGAGCGCTTTCGAGACCGCCACTTCCTCGTTGTGCGAGCCGTTGAGGAGCTTTACCAACATCTCGAACCGCTGGTCCTCATAGGCGAGTTCCTTTTTGCTCCAGCCGCCGGTCACGAGGAAATGGGCGTGATTTTTGTTGATCAGCGAGGGTTTGGCGGGATTGCCCCAGGCCTCGGCGTTGAAATGCAGCGCGAGGACGAGGTCGGGCTTGATCGAGTCATTAACGAGCACCGCGCGCCGACGGATCTCGGCGGTGCGGTAGAAGAGCCGCTCGCTTTCCTTGGTGATCGCGAAGGCAGTCGCCTTGTCGCCTTTCTCGCGGAGGGATTCGACGGCCAACTTCCGAAGGGCGTCCGGGCGGCGGCTGGTGATCGGCTCAGAGCCGGAACGGGTCAGCCAAACCTGCGCACCGAGAGCCTCCAATCGTGGCTTGAGAAGTTTTGCCACACGCAGGGTCATGTCCCCCTCGGCGACGGGCTTGGAGTCCCCGATCTGGAACCAGCGCTCCTCCATTTTCGCCCACTTGCCGCCGATATGGCCGGGGTCGATCGCGATTTTCACGCCGGCGAGTGGCTTGCCAGAATCCTTTGGAATTGCCGAGGACGGGCGCCAGTATCGCGCGGGCGAAACCTGTGATTTGGTGAAGCGAAGCAAATAGGGTGGTTTGCCCGGCGCGGTCTGAATTTTCGCCATCGTGGGCGTGACGGCAATCAACCCGACCGCCGCATCGCCGGGGGCGTAAACATTCGCGAGCAATTCAATAAACCGCTCGCGCGTGATGGTCTCCTGAAACTTGTCGAGTTCCGACCAATCCGGCCGGTTGCCGAGCGGCGTGGTTTTCGCAAAGGCTGGGTGAACCAGCCCCGCGAGAAAGAAAAGGATCAACGTAAGAATTCGCACTCGGTTTTTTTAAATGCGTTCACGGCCGGTTGCTATAAAAAGGATCGATGATCCGACTTCTTTTTCTGGGTGACATTGTTGGCGAACCGGGGCGCACGGCTGCCAAAAAAGTCGTCACCGCCATGCTCGCCGACAACGCCGTCGATTTTGTGGTGGTGAATGGTGAAAACGCCGCCCATGGCCGCGGGATCACCCCGAAAATCGCGATCGACCTACTCCGCGCGGGCGTCGCTGTGATCACGACAGGCGACCATGTTTGGGATCAAAAGGAGACCGCACCCTACCTCCCCACCGAGCCCAGAGTGTTGCGTCCCGTGAACTACCCGCCGGGCGCACCGGGCCAGGGAAGCATCGTGCTCGATACCGCCAAAGGGCCGATCGCCGTAATGAATGTGCAATGCCGCACTTTCATGAATCAGCAGCTCGACAATCCCTTCACCTGCGCGATGCAGGAGGTTGAGCGCCTGCGCGCCGAAACTCCCGTGATTTTCGTGGATGTCCACGGCGAAACGACCAGCGAAAAAACCGCGATGGCCCGCCACCTGGACGGCAAAGTCTCGGCGGTCGTGGGAACCCACACGCATGTCCAAACCGCCGACGAACGCATCCTCCCCGGCGGAACCGCGTTCCTCTGCGACGCCGGAATGTGCGGCCCGCTCGACTCGATCCTTGGCCGGAAGGCGGACGCCGTTGTGCAAAAATTCCTCGACGCCCTCCCCTCGCAATTCCCCATCGCCCGAGGTCCTGTGCAGGTTTGCGGGGCCTTGATTGAGATCGATCCCGCAACCGGCCGAGCCGCCTCGATCTTCCGCTTCCGACAGGTGCTCGACGAGGCCTAATGGCGAGATCCAGCACCCTTCAGGAACTCCACCGCGAGAACCGCCACACGCTCGCCCTGGCTTTTCCGATCGTCGCCGGGCTGGTCGGCCAAATGCTCATGGGACTCGCGGATACCCTCATGGTTGGCCATGTTGGCACAGTCCCCCTCGCCGCCTGCGGTTTTGCGAACACCCTTCTCGCCGTGCCGCTGGTCTTCGGCTTCGGCGTTCTTGCCGGAGTGAGCGTGAACGCCTCGCACGCCTTCGGAGCCGGCAAGCCGCATCTCGCCGGTGAAAGTCTCCGCGGCGGCCTTGCCATTGCGCTGGTGATGGGTTTGCTCGTCGCCCTCGCAGCCCACGCGCTCCTACGTTTCCTCCCGATCTTCGGTCAACAGCCAGAGGTAAATTCCACGGCAGGGAATTACCTTCTGCTCTGCGCGTGGTCGATGCCCGCTGTCTTCGCGACAGGAACGGCGAAAAATTTCTGCGAAGCCCTCGCGCGACCCTGGCCACCCTTTTGGATCATGCTCGGCGGGGTTTTGCTGAATGTGTTTTTGAACTGGATTTTGATCTACGGAAACCTCGGCGCTCCCGCGATGGGTCTGGACGGCGCGGGACTCGCCACGCTCCTGAGCCGCATCGCCACGATGGTCGCCATGCTCCTCTACCCGGCCATGGAATCGCGCCTCCATGCAGCCTGGCCCTCCAATTGGACTGCGCCCGGCTTATTGCCAGAAATCCAACGCCTGCTCGGAATCGGCATCCACTCGGGTGGGTTGAGCCTGTGCGAGGTCACGGGATTTTCCTTCGGGTCGCTCATGATGGGCTGGCTCGGAGTCACCGAACTGGCAGCCCATCAAATCGCCCTCACTTGCGCGGCAACGACCTTCATGGTTCCACTGGGAATCGGTCAGGCCGTGAGTGTCAGGGTCGGCCAGGCCCGAGGCGCGGGTCGGTTCGGGGAAATCCGTGCGATTGTCCACGGCACGCTCGGCATGACGCTCGGGATCGCCGTTTTATTCGCAGCGGTTTATTTAACACTCGGCTCGTGGATCGCAGGGTGTTTCACGGACGATCCAGCGGCGAGGGCATTGACCGCGCAACTACTCGTCCTCGCGGGAGTCTTTCAGGTTTTTGATGGAATCCAAATCGCCTCCTCCGGAGCGTTGCGAGGATTTGGCGACACGAAGATTCCTTTCCTCTTTGGCATCCTCGCCTACTGGGTCGTTGCATTGCCGGTATCGCACCTCGCCGCCTTTCATTTTGGCTTGGGAGCCTCCGGAATCTGGATCGGATTTGTCGTGGGACTCGCCGTCGCCGCCGTCGCCCTCGCCACGCGCCTGCTGGCAAAATGCTCGGCACATCCCGAAACGCCCCGCTAGCATTCCCCGGATTCGATGGACCAAGAAAAACTCCGCCAACTTCTCTGCGAACTCGGCACCGCGATCCGCTCGAAAGTCGTGTCGGCGCGCCAAGGCCTTTCGGCAGAAAAGCTCGCCGCCGTTACGGGCGATGCGGGAGGCGACACGATCTTCGCCATCGACCGCTTCGGCGAGGACGCGATCCTCGAGTGGTTCCGCTCCCGTTGGCCGGCCGACGAACCGGTCCAGATCGTCATGGAGGGCCTCGAGTCCGAACTCTGTTTTCCCGAGGGAAAATCCGCCGCCGAGACGAAATTGAAATGCATCATCGACCCCATCGATGGCACTCGCGGGTTGATGTATGACAAGCGAAGCGCCTGGGCACTCGCGGCCATCGCGCCCCAGCGCGGCGAGGAAACCCGCCTCTCCCAAATCCTCGCCACAGCGATGACTGAGATTCCGATCACCAAGCAATGGCGCGCCGACCAATTCAGCGCCAGCCTCGACGGTCCGCTCGTTGCGACTTGGTGCGATTGGCGCGCCGGATCCGATCCCCAGCCGCTGCACCCCGAGCCATCGACCGCGCATTCCTTCGACCATGGATTCGCCTCGCTCGCGAAATTTTTTCCCGAAGGCCGCACGCTCACTGCTCAAATCGAGGAGCGCCTCTGGGACCAAATCCTCGGGCCGAACCGCTCCCGGTCGCCCGTGGTTTTCGACGACCAATACCTCTCCACCGCCGGGCAGTTCCACGAACTGATCACCGGCCGCGACCGCCTGGTCGGTGACATTCGCCCACTCGTCTTCCACGCGCTCGACCTGGATTCCTCCCTCGTTTGCCATCCCTACGACGCCTGCGCTTGGCTTCTTTTGAAAAAATCGGGCGTCGTTTTCGAGCATCCACTGGGAGGTTTTCCCGACGCCCCGCTCGACACCGAATCAGGAGTCGCCTGGATCGCCTACGCCAACGAAACCCTCGCCGCCAAGGCCCGCCCGGTCCTCCAAAAAATCCTCCGGGAGTTTCTGCCATGACCCGCGAACGCCTCCTAGCCTTCCTCGGCGCAGCGATCCTCCGCGGGCTCTTCGCCACCCTGCGCCTTCGATTTGAGGACCGCTTCGGTCTTCTCACCGAAGCGACACCCAAGCCCTCCCTCTTCTGTTTTTGGCACAACCGAATGCTCGGAATCACTTTCGCTTTCGACCGTCTCTACCCGAAGAACCGCCTCGGCGTCACCGTGCTCACCAGCCCCAGCCGGGATGGCGAAATCCTCTCCCAACTCGTGGCTGCATTTGGCATGGGCTCAGTTCGCGGCTCGAGTTCACGCCGTGGTTCCCGAGCACTTCTGGAGCTCGTCCGACTCGTCCGACTCGGGCGCGACATTGCGATCACCCCCGACGGTCCCCGAGGCCCCAAATACTCCCTCGGTCCCGGCGTCATCCTCCTCGCCCAAAACACCGGCACCCGCATCATCCCCATGCACGCGACATTCAGCCGCTGCATCCGGATGAAAACCTGGGACGGCTTCATCATCCCATTGCCGTTTTCCAAGGTGTCGGTCACTATCGCGGAGCCGCTGGAAATTCCGGAGAACCTCTCCGACGACGAATTTGAGGCAGCAAGAAATCAACTGGAGGAACTTCTAAAAAATGGTGCGGATTGATGGAGCGGCGGTGGCCGCCAAGGTGCTCGTGGAAACCAAACAACGCGTGGACGCCCTGCGCCAACGCGGCATCCAACCCGGCCTTGCCGTGGTGCTCGTGGGCGACGATCCCGCCTCCCGCGCGTATGTGCGCTCGAAGGACCGTAAAGCCGCGGAACTCGGCCTCCACTCGGTGAAGGAGGAACTCCCCGCCGACACCACACAGGAGCAACTCCTCGCCCTCGTCGAAAAACTCAACGCCGATCCGGCCGTCCATGGCATCCTCGTCCAATCCCCACCCCCGCCGCAGATCGACGAGGCCGCGATCGTCCGCGCCATCGATCCCCGCAAGGATGTCGATGGTTTCCACCCCGTGAATGTCGCCAAGCTCGCGCTCGAGGATCCGACCGGATTTGTTCCCTGCACCCCGCTCGGTTGCATCCGCCTCCTTCAAGAAGCCGGCATCGAAACCGCTGGCAAAAACGCGGTCGTCGTGGGCCGGAGCATGATTGTGGGAAAACCCATGGCGCTCCTGCTCATGAAACGCGGCCCGGGCGGCGATGCCACCGTGACAGTCGCCCACTCGCGCACGAAAAACCTCGCCGCCGTCACCCGCGCGGCGGATATCGTGGTCGCCGCAATCGGGCGTCCCCATTTCCTCGGTTCCGACCACATCCGCGAAGGCGCAGTGGTGATCGATGTCGGCATCAACCGCATCGACGATCCCTCGAATCCTAAAGGCTACCGCCTCGTCGGTGATGTGGACTACGACGCCGTAGCCGAACGCTGCGCCGCGATCACACCCGTTCCCGGAGGGGTCGGCCCCATGACGATCGCGATGTTGATGTCCAACTGCGTCACCGCCGCCGAACGCCTTTCGGCCTGAGTAACAAGATTGTAGAACGGCCGGCCCGGCCGTTTATACCAAAAGCAGCTTGCTTTTGGACTTTCTGAATGTAGCGCGGGCGTCTCGCCTGCGAGCGTAAGCCGTTCGATGTCAGGCGAGACGCCTGACCTACACAAGCACCTTCGAAAATCCACAACCTGGAAAATATTGGGATCACTCTTGGACCTCGGAACCGATCCTATACACGGCCGAGACGGCCGTGCCCCCATCTTTGGACTATTTTACGATGTCCTCGAAACCAGTCCGCCTCAGTAGGAACTCTCGACCCGCTTGGCGACATCGCGGTAGCCATAGTCGACTTCGTAGATTTGCTTCATGCAATCGACGGTCTTTTGGGCGTCGCCCATTTTTTCGTAAACAAGACCGAGGTTGTAGATGACATCTTTTTTGACGGCATCCATGACCAGAAGCTCGGAGACGGCGTCGGAGAGGGTCTTGGCGGCGAGGTCGAGCATGCCACGGGCGGTGAAGCATTGGCCGAGCAGGCTCATCGCGCGCATGCGGACATTCGGGTTTTGGCGGGCTTTTTGGAGTTCGGGAATCGCCTCCTGCCAGTTTTCGAGATCAACGAGGATTTCGCCGAGTTCGAAGCGGAGTTGGAGGTCGGTGGGGTTTTGCTCCACGCGGGAACGGGCGGCCTCGAGGGCCAGGTCGGCGCGCTGTTTTTTCAAAGATACCAACTCGGCGGCGTAGCCTTCGGACTCGGGCGTGCCGGGATTCGCTTCGATGAATTGCTCGCGGGCCTCGATGGCTAGGTCGAACTGGCGGATTTGCAAATCGGATGCTTTGCGAACGAGCGCCATGTCGGAATTGTTCGAGAGCGAGGCGGCGTAATTGAACCAGTTTGTGGCGTTCTCCCAATCCTCTCTTTGCTCGTGGAGTTCAGCGATTCGGCGGGCGGTATCGACGGTGCAATTTTCGCCCTCGGCTTCCGCCTTCGCGTGGAGTTCGGCAAGGAGGTTATCGATCATCTCCTCGCTGCGAACGACGCGCGATTGCTGCTCGAGCGCGACGGCTTGATCCTTGTCCTTGATGAGGTCGCGGTAGGTGGATTCCGCCTTGTCCCAACCGCCGGATTTCATCGAAGAGGCGGCGGCGGCATCCTTGGACCCTTTAATGGCCGCGAGGTCGTTCGGCGCGATGGCGAGAATACGTTGGTAAATATCGGCAGCCTTGGAGGGTTCAGAAAAATGCTTGTTTGGGTTCCCCATGTAGAGATCAGCAAGGCTGTGCATGACCTTTGTGTCTTTGGGGGTTCCCTCGAGGATGGTTTCGAGGGCAAAGGCGGCAATATTGGGCAAGTTTGCAGCAAGGGCGGCGTCCTTGAGAAGCAGGTTGAGCTGGGGGTTGAGCGGCTCGGACTCGAGACTTTTCTCGATGGCGTCGAGCGCGGCGATCGGGTCTTTTTTCAGCTGGGACTGGATTTTGATCGAACTGAAGGAGGCGACGGAAAGTCCGGAGAGGAGGCTTTTTTTCCCGGCGGTCTTGGCGATGGCGGACTTTCGCAGGAGTTGTCGCGCGGCGAGGAACTCGGGATGGCTCTTCAGGATCGTCTGGAGGAGTTGGATGGCGTAGCCGTAATTCTTGAGCTGCATTGCGCTCATGGACTTCAGCCAATTCGCCCGGTGGAACTCGGGAAGGTCTTTTTCGGTTTTTACAGCCATGCAAAAGGGAGGGGCACGATAGTCGCGGAAGGTTTCAACAGCAAGCGGGTCAGATCGTTTGCGAGAGGAATCCTCCGTCTACTCGAATGTCACTGCCGGTGACGAATGAACTGGCTTGCGGGCTGGCGAGGAAAACAACGACGCCAGCGAGTTCCTCGGCTTCGCCGAAACGGGCCATCGGGGTGTGGTCGAGAATGGCCTTGGCGCGCGGCGTGGTGGATCCGTCGGGATTGAAGAGGAGGCGGAGGTTTTGCTCGGCGGGGAAAAATCCGGGCGAGATAGAATTCACACGCACGCCGGTGGAGGCCCATTCGCGGGCGAGGAATTGGGTGAGATTGAGCACGGAAGCCTTCGCGGCGGAGTAGGCCACCACGCGGGAGAGGGGCAGGTGGCCGGAGGTGCTGGCGATATTGATCACACTGCCGCGCCCGGCATCGGCCATCGCTTGGCCGATGACTTGGCAGGGAATCAGCGCGCCGCCGAGCAGGTTCAGCTCGTAATTTTCCATCCAGTCATCCGCGGCAATTTCCGAAAAAGGGCTCTCAGGGGTCACCGTCACGCGGGGATCGTTTCCGCCAGCGGCATTCACCAACACGGAGGGGATGCCGAAAGCCTGCGTGGCGGCGGAGAGGAGGTTCTCTACGCTCTCGCGGTCGGTGGCATCGGTCTCGACAAAAAAAGACTTTCCGCCGGCTTTCGCGATCTCGGCCACGCGGGCTTTGCCACGCTCGGCGCTGCGTCCGGCCACCACAACCTTGGCGCCGGAGGAGGCGAGAGCAAGAGCCATGCTTCCACCGAGAACACCGGTGCCGCCGATGACAACAGCCACTTCTTCAGAGAGGTCGAACAGGTTCGTAGCCATAGGGGCGCAGACTAAAAACCAATCACCTCCCTCCCGCACGGTTTTTTTTGGCTTCCGATGTCGATCGGCGGGAAGCAAAGTCGGACGTTCCATGTTGAAAGACACCCAAAGCGAACGCGACCACCGGCGGATTCCGATCGACCGCGTGGGGGTCAAGTCGCTCCGCTATCCCATGCAGGTCCGCGACAAGCACCACGCCGTCCAGAGCACCGTGGCGACCCTGCAAATGACAGTCGACCTGCCGCACCATTTCAAGGGCACGCACATGAGCCGCTTCATTGAGGTCCTCGCCGAGCACGGCCCGGTGATCCATGTGGCAAACATCCGCGACATCCTTGAAAAAATGGCCAAGCGCCTCGAGAGCGACTGCGCGCATTTCGATATCGAGTTTCCCTTTTTTCTGGAAAAAAAAGCGCCCGCAACCGGCTCGCCGGGATTGATGGACTACACCGTGCGATTCAATGCCACGCTCGCTGCGGGCAAGATCGATTTTATTGTCACGACCGTCGTGCCAGTGACCACGCTCTGCCCGTGCTCGAAAGCCATCAGCGCCGCCGGCGCGCACAACCAGCGCGGCCATGTGACCCTCTCCGTGCGCTGCAAAAAACCCATGTGGGTCGAGGACATGATCGTGCTCGCCGAGGAGTCCGCGAGCGCCGGCCTTTATAGTCTCTTGAAGCGACCAGATGAAAAACATGTCACCGAACTCGCCTACAACAACCCGGTGTTCGTCGAAGATCTTGTTCGGAATGTCGCGGTCCGCTGCGAGGAGGACGCGAACATTCTTTGGTATCGCGTGGAGGCGGAAAATTTCGAGTCGATCCACAACCACAACGCCTACGCCCAGATCGAAAAACACCTCATCACCGAATGACCGCGCCGTTTTTTTTGCCGCTTGAAGCGCCCGGGTTTCCCGCTAGATTTTTGCCCACTTTCCTCGGGGGTATAGCTCAGTTGGTAGAGCGTCTCGTTCGCAATGAGAAGGCCAGGGGTTCGAATCCCCTTACCTCCACTTTCCTAAACGCGGCATGATTCCAGCCGCCGACGATGTCCGGACTTGGGCGGAGATCGATCTCGATGCGATTCGCCAAAATGTTGGCGTGGTCCGACGGCGAATCGGTCCCTCGGCGGAAATCCTCGCCGTGGTAAAAGCCGACGCCTACGGGCACGGCGTGGCTCCCGTGGCCCGAACTCTCGCAGCCGAAGCGTCCATTTTCGGCGTGGCGAATCTCAAAGAGGCGCGGGATGTCGCGGCACTGGGGATCGGTCGCGACATCATGCTCCTCAGCGCATGCCTTCCCGCCGAGCGGCGCTGTGCGGTCGCGGAGAAATTTATTGTCACCGTCTCGGGAGCCGAAGAAGCGGCGGCATTCGCGGACTGCGGAGCGGCTCGGATCAATTTCAAAATCGATACCGGCATGGGCCGCATCGGCTGCTCGGCGGACTCCACCCTGGAGGCTCTGCGGGCAGTCCGGGAAATGCGAAATCTCGAGGTGCATAGTATTTCCACCCACCTGCCGAGCGCGGATGAGGATTTGGTTTTCACCGGATCGCAGCTCGAGGAATTCGCCGCGTTGAAAAAACAAATTCGCGGGATTTTTCCCACCGCTAAAAACCATGCCCTCAACAGCGCGGGAATTTTGAACCACCATGTCGAACCTGGGGAGATTGTGCGTCCCGGCCTGATGCTCTACGGAGCGTCACCAATCCTCTCGATGCAAAAGGAACTCCGCCCGGCGCTGACCTGGAAAGCCCGCGTGGCCATGGTGCGCGAGGTCGCGAAGGGGTCCTCGATCAGCTACGGACGCACCTTTATCACTCCGGAGCGAATGCGTGTGGCCGTTCTCGCCCTGGGCTACGCCGATGGGTTTCCCCGCCAAGCTTCAGGGAACGGCGCGTCGGTTCTTCTCCATGGGAAGCACTGCCCGATTCTCGGCCGGGTGACGATGGATCAGATCGTCGTCGATATTTCCGCAATGCCTGATGCCCAACCAGGCGATGCAGCCACTCTCGTGGGAAATGATGGCGACGAGGAAATCACCGCCACAGAACTCGCCGCACGCGCCGGCACGATTGCGTGGGATATTTTCACGGGCATCGGACAACGCGTTCAGCGTTTCCACCACGACTCGGCCGTTAATTGAAAAAACGGATCGTCATCGGAAAACGGTAGAGGACTCCGTCGCTTGCCTTGATCGCTCCAAGGACTCCATAGATAACCCAAGCGACCAGAATAATCAGCGGGAATACGAGCGGAATAATCAAGCAGCCGAAGAGCGCCACGAAAATCCAGGACAGCGCCCACCACAGCGACCAGGAAATTTGGAAATTCAGAACATTCCGGCCAGCGGCATCGAGGCCGGGAACATCGTTTTTTTTCATCAACCACACGATCAGCGGACCGAGGATTTGGCCGAATCCCACCAGCAAAAATCCCGCCAGCGCGCTGATGTGCAAAATCGTGATCCATTGACGGGAATTCGGGGAGTCCACGGGCGGGGGCGGCGTTTCTTGATGCGGCGAGTCATCCATGCCGGAGAGCATTTCAGCGATCCCGGCGGCGATCAAGGCGGGTGATTTCCCCGCACGGAAATTAAAGGCCCTTGCCGCTTGACCGATGTTGACGCACCCCCCATAGTTTCCGATTCCGAAAAAGTGAGGCGGTCGGGAAATCCATCCGCCAACACATTCCGGAACCGAGAGATTTATGAATTCCGAACTCATCACAATGCTGGACCTGTTGGAGCGTGAAAAGGGCATCAAACGCGATGTTCTGATCGACGCCATTTCCACCGCCATCCTCGCGGCCTCGAAGAAAAATTTTACTGCCGGCACTCGGGATCTTCGGATCGATATCGACCCGAAAAATGGTGGAATTCGCGCCATTGCGAAGCTTATCGCCCGCGAGAAACTGGATAATCCCCATGATGAAATCGCGATCGCCAAGGCCCGCACCATCAAGCCCGATGTGGTAGATGGCGAAGAGGTTGAAATCGAGGTAACGCCACGCGATTTCGGCCGCATCGCCGCCCAAGCCGCCCGCCAGGCAATCAATCAACGCCTCCGCCAGATCGAGCGCGAGATGATTTATGAGGAGTTCAAAGACCGCGCCGGGGAGATCGTCACGGGCACCGTCCGCCGTTTCGAGAAATCCGATGTGATCATCGACCTCGGCAAGTTCGAAGGCGTCATGCCCTCCCGCGAACGCGTCATGACTGAGGATTACAATGTTGGCGATCGTCTCCGCGCTTATGTTGTGGCCGTCGAAAGCGGCAACCGTGGCCCCGAAATCATCCTCTCCCGAAGCCACCCAAATTTTGTCCGTCGCCTTTTTGAACTCGAGGTCAGCGAAATCGCCGACCGCACCGTGGAACTCAAAGTCATCGCCCGCGAGGCCGGCTTCCGGACCAAGGTCGCCGTCCACAGCGCCGATCCGAAGGTCGACCCCGTTGGTGCCTGCGTCGGCATGCGCGGTGCCCGCGTCAAAAACATCGTCCGCGAACTCAACAACGAAAAAGTGGACATCATCCGCTGGGATCCGGATCCGATGAAATTCATCACCGCAGCCCTCAAGCCCGCGAATATCCGATCGATCACCGCCAACGAGGCCAAGAAGACCATTCATGTGCTCGTGCCGAAAGAAGACCTCTCCGTCGCCATCGGCCGACGCGGTCAAAATGCCCGACTCACTTCGAAAATGTGCGGTTGGGATGTCGATATTCAAGAGGACAAACGCAAGGAAGAGGCCATGCAAAACCAAGCCGCCGAAGCAGCTCACTCGCTCGCCGGATCTCTTGGTATTAGCGAAGACGAAGCCAATATCCTGGCTAATGCCGGCATGACCTCCATCGAGGTGATCCAACTCGCCGGCGCGGAGGATATCGCTGAAGCCCTCGGCGCCGATCTCGCCCTCGGACAACGCATCCTCGCAGCCGCCCAAGCGCTCCAAAAAGCCTAGGGAGTATGAAAACCTGCTCCCTTCCGAAAAATTATCATGGCAGAGAAAACCAAGAAAAAAACTACCGAAAGCAAGCCGACGGCGACCGCCCGGCGTTCGGGCGCTTCCACGCGTTCCACCCGTCCGGCCGCTGAATCACCGGCTCCTACCCCTGCCAAAGAAAAGGAACCCAAAGTCCAAGGCCCGACCGTCGATCTTCTAAATCCGGAGAAAAAGGTCAAAAAAGTCTCCACCCGCGCGGGCATCAAGCCGTTCATCAAGCCACTTGGCTCGAAAACCCCGCCAACTCCTCCCCCACCCGCTCCCGAGCCCGAGCCTGTCGTCGAATCCGCTCCCGAGCCCGAGCCTGTCGTCTCCATCGAGCCTCAGGAGCCCGAGGTGCCAACAGTCACCGAGGACGCATCCGGCAAAAAAATCCTCCAAGTCAAGCCACCGGTCAGCGTCAAAGTCCTCGCCGAACTTCTCGGCCTCAAGCCATTCCAGCTCATCAAGGACCTCATGTCCTTGCAGATTTTCGCGAATCTCAACCAAACCGTAGAGGCCGATGTCGTTGCCAAGGTTTGCGACATTCACGGCTTCATTTTCGAGCGAGAGAAAAAAGACACCTCCAAAGGCCACCACAAAGTCGAGCAGAAGGTCGAAATCCCAAAAGCTCCCGAGCCCGAGAAACTCGTCGACAAGCTTCAATCCCGCGCCCCGATCATTACTTTCATGGGCCATGTCGACCATGGCAAAACCTCGCTCCTCGATGCCATTCGCAAAGCCCGTGTGGCCGCCGGTGAAGCGGGTGGAATCACCCAGCACATCGGTGCCTACAGCGTGAACCGCAAGGGCCACAAAATTACTTTCCTAGACACCCCGGGCCACGCTGCCTTCACCGCCATGCGTGCCCGAGGCGCCAATGTCACCGACATCGTGATCATCGTCGTCGCTGCCGACGACGGCCTCATGCCGCAAACACTCGAGGCCATTTCCCACGCCAAGGCCGCGAAGGTGAAAATCATGGTCGCCATCAACAAAATCGACCTCGCCTCCGCAAATCCCGATCGCGTCAAAAAACAACTCCAAGAGCAGGGTCTCACTCCCGAGGACTGGGGTGGCGATACGATTTGTATTCCTGTCAGCGCCACCAAAGGCACCGGCATCGAAGAACTTCTCGACCTCATGCTTCTCGAAGCCGAAATGCTCGAACTCAAAGCCAGCGCCTCCGTGGACGCCCGCGCCACTGTCATTGAGGCACAGGTCGAGCAGGGCCGCGGCCCGACCGCTACAGTCATCGTCCGCATGGGCACCCTTCGCTACGGCGATGTGTTCATTTGCGGCAACCACTGGGGCAAGGTAAAACAACTCATCGACGACCTCGGCAAGCCCGTGAAAGAGGCCGGTCCCTCCACTCCGGTGAAGATTCTTGGCCTCAGCGGACTGCCCAACGCCGGCGACGAACTCGTCGTGATGGAATCGGAAAAATCCGCCCGCATTCACAGCGAGGAACGCCTTTCCGATCTCCGCGATTCAAAGCTCTCGACCCCGCAACGCGCCACTCTCGAGAACCTCTTTGCCAGCATCGCCTCGGAGGCCAAACCCTCCCTCAACGCGATCATCAAATGCGATGTCCAAGGCTCCCTCGAAGCCGTTGTCAACTCCCTCAAGGATATCCCTCAAAAGAAAATCTCCCTCGAGATCATCCACTCCGCCGTGGGTCCGATCACGGAGTCGGATGTCCTCCTCGCCAGCGCGTCGAACGCCATCATCATCGGCTTCGGCACGAAGACAGAAAACACCGCTGCGCAGGCCGCCAAGCGCGAAGGCATCCAGATCAAACTCTACAGCATCATCTACGAATTGATCGACCAAGTGCGCGAAGCCATGAGCGGATTGCTCGCTCCGGAACACCGCGAAACCGTCATCGGCCACGCCGAGGTGAAGCAGGTTTTCGACCTCACCAAAGGCAAGGTTGCGGGTTGCGTGGTGCTCGACGGCCGCATCGCCCGCACCGCCCGTGCCCGTGTGTTGCGCCGCAAGCAGCCGATCTACGACGGCGGCCTCGCTACGCTTCGCCGTTTCACCGACGATGTGAAAGAGGTTCGCTCCGGTCTCGAGTGCGGCATCAAGCTGGGCGACTTTTCCGAATATCTGCCCGAGGACATCATCGAGTGCTACACACTCGAGAAAGTCCCTCAGCAACTCTGATCCAACCGGCGCGGCCCGACCCGCGCCACCCAGCTTTATGAAAAACCGCCTCGCCAGGGTGTGTGAAGTCCTCAAACGCGAAATCGGAGTCCTCGCCACGCGAGACTTCGATTTTCACGGCGACCTCATCACGATTTCCTCAGTGGATATCACGCCGGACCTCAAGCAGGCCCATGTTTACATCTCCGCACTCGGCTCCCCCGGAGCGAGTCGCCGCGCGCTGGAAATGTTTGAGAAAAACCGCACCCACCTGCAGACCGAACTCTCCCGCCGGGTGCAGATCAAACACACACCCCATCTCCATTTCCACATGGACGAGTCGATCGAGCGCGGCACCCGCGTGATCGGCATCATGGAAGAACTCGGCCTCCTCGACGAACCCAAGAAATGACAACCTTCGAATCCATCGCTGATACTATCCGCGCCGCCCAAACAATTGGCGTTGCCAGCCACCTCCGCCCGGACGCCGACGCGCTCGGCTCGACCATCGCCTTCACCCTCTGGCTTCAATCCCTCGGCAAAACCGTCCACGCCTTGAACGAGGAGGGCTCGACCTCGAAATTCCATTACCTCCCCGGCCACGAACTCGTCACCCTTCCACCAGCCACGCCGCAGAAGTTCGATGTCTTCGTCGCCCTCGACACCTCGGTGAAAAACCGCCTCGGCACCGTGCTCGAGGCCATTGCCCCCGGCACGCCGCTCATCAATATCGATCACCATGTGAGCAACGAGAACTACGGCGACCAGAATTTCATCGACCCCACCGCGCCAGCCACCGGCCAAATCCTCGTGGAGTTTTTCCAGAAGATCGGTGCCCCGATCACCCGCGACATGGCGACCAACCTTTTTGCTGCGATTTCCACCGACACCGGCTCGTTCCAATACGCCGGAACGAACGAGCGGACCTTCGCCGCCGCCTCGCATCTCATCGCGTGCGGCGTCGATGTCCCCGGCCTCTCCCGGGCGATGTATGACAGCCAGCCGCGCCGCCGTTTCAACCTCCTGCGCCACGCGCTGAACACCGCCGAGTTTCATTCCGAGGACCGGATCGCCACTTTCTCCCTGCCGTTGGATGTCGTCGAGGAACTCCAAGTCCTCCCCGAAGACAACGAAGGCATCATCGACCACCTCCGCTCGATCGAAGGCGTCGAGGCGGCCGTGTTTTTCGAGGAACTTCCCGAAAACAAGGTCCGCGTCAGCGCCCGCTCGAAAATCCCGGCTATCGATGTCTGCAAGGTCTGCAAGCAATTCCAGGGCGGCGGCCATCCGATGGCCTCCGGCGCCCGCGTCTCCGGCTCCCTCCAGCAGGTAAAACACGATTTTCTTAAAGCTCTCGATCATGAAATCCGGAACCGAAATTGACGGCGTTCTCCTTGTGGACAAGGCGCCAGGGATGACCTCGCATGATGTCGTCGCCATCACCCGCCGCGCCCTCGACACCAAAAAAGTCGGCCACTGCGGCACGCTCGATCCCCTCGCGACCGGGCTCCTGATCCTCACCCTCGGCCGGGGCACAAAAATCCAGGACCTCCTCATGAGCGAGGACAAGGAGTATGTCGGCACCCTCCGACTCGGCGAGACGACCGACAGCCAAGACTCCGACGGCCAGATCTCGGAAACCAAGCCCGTGCCGGATTTTTCCCAGGATCAAATCGAAGCCGCCTTCTTAAAATTCCATGGCGATTTCTACCAGACTCCGCCCATGGTCAGCGCGATCAAGAAAGACGGCGTGCCGCTCTACAAGCTCGCCCGCCAAGGCAAGACCGTGGAACGCGAACCGCGCTTCGTGCATGTCTACGCCCATGAGATTCAGACGCTCCGCTTGCCGGAAATCGATTTCCGCGTCGTTTGCAGCAAGGGTTTCTATGTCCGCACCTACGCCCACGACATCGGGCAGGAGCTTGGTTGCGGCGCGCATCTGAAATCCCTCCGCCGCACGAAATCCGGCCGTTTCTCGGTGGATGGCGCGGCCACAGTGGATGAACTCAAGAACGGCCCGCGCGAGGCGATCCTTCAGCGCGTTCTCAGCCTGCCTGCCGTCTCCCGACTCCGAGGCGCGTGATGCGCGTTCTCCGCTCCATCGAGGGATTGGCGGAAATATCGGGTCCCGTAGTCATCGCTGCCGGGGTTTTCGACGGGATGCACCTCGGCCACCGGATGGTTTTCGAAACTGCCCAGCGCGAATCCCAAAAGCTCGCTGCCACCGCCGTGGCGCTGACCTTTGATCCCCACCCCGCGACGGTTCTCCGCCCGGATGCTGTGCCGGGCCTGCTCACGCCGACGCCGTTCAAGCTGCGCCTCATGGAGCGAATGGGATTCACTCACGCATTGGTGCTGACCTTCGACAAGGAATTCGCCGCCCTGCAGGCCGTGGATTTCGTCGAGGGACTCTGCGCCGCTGCGAATCCCCTCGTCGGCATTTGCATCGGAGAGGGCTGGACCTTTGGAAACCAGCGCCAGGGCAACATCGCCCTCCTCCGTCAAATCGGCCTCGAAAAAAATTTCTTCACCTGCGAGGTCCCGCCCGTTCGTATCAACGGCATGGTGATTAGTAGCACGATGATCCGGCTCGCCCTTTCCGAAGGACGCCTCGCCGACGCTGCTCAACTTCTCGGGCGAGACCATGCCATCTCCGGCCCCGTCCTTCGCGGCGCGGGCTTGGGTCGCCAAATCGGATTCCCCACTGCGAATCTCGCCACCGATCACCTCCAACTCCCGCCCGACGGAGTGTATGCCGTCGAGGTTTTGGTCGAAGGAAAAACCCATCCCGGCGTGGCCAACCTCGGCGTGCGGCCAACGGTCGATCAAACCCGAACCCGGCTTTTGGAAATCCATCTTTTTGATTACGCAGGCGACCTCTACGACCGCGAGGTTGAGGTGCGGCTGAAACATTTTCTCCGGCCCGAGCAGCGCTTCGAATCGGTCGACCTGCTCCGCAGCCAGATCGCCCGCGACGCCGAGACCGCACGCGAATTCCTCGCCCAACAATCCGCCGCCGCATGAGCGCGCTCTGGCACTTCCGCACCTTTGACGAAAACTTTGGTCCGGACGGCCAGCCCCGCGAGGTTTATCGCGACTTATTTGAACGCCTGAACCGCATCCCTCGCCATGAGGTGCATGCTCTGGATGGCCGACTCGAAGCGACCATGCGCGAGATGGGTGTGACCTTCGACATCCACCGCGAACTCCCTTGGTGCAAACGCGGTTGGTTTTGCGACCTGCTTCCACAGATTTTCACCCCTGCCGAATGGGAGCCTCTCGCCGCCGGAATCCGCCAGCGCCTTCGCGCTTTTGAGATGTTCCTGCAGGACATCCACTCGCAAAAACAAATCCTCCTCGATGGCATCATCCCCGAGGGCCCGGTCCTCGGCAGCGAGTATTTCCAGCGAGCCGCGTGCGGCGTTCCCTCGCCTGGCGGCGCCTTTTTGCACCTCAGCGGTGTCGCTGTTTGTCGGTTACCCAGCGGCCAACTCGCCGTGAAGCACCATTACTTCAGCAACGCCTCGGGTATTTCCTACATGATGCAAAACCGTCGCGCGCTCACCCGCGTGATTCCGCAATCGTTTCAGGACACCGGCATCCACTCGATCTCGGATGTGCCAACCGGAATCGTCGAAATGCTCCGTGCGCACTCGGATGATGCCGATCCGATGGTCGTGCTCCTCACGCCCGGGCCGCTCAGCCCCGCTTACTCCGAGCACTGCTTCCTTGGACGCCGCATGGGCATTCCGCTC
Organism: Verrucomicrobiota bacterium; assembly: GCA_039797215.1. Taxonomy (GTDB): domain Bacteria; phylum Verrucomicrobiota; class Verrucomicrobiia; order Chthoniobacterales; family Terrimicrobiaceae; genus UBA967. The sequence continues at coordinate 42,390 of JBDKIG010000001.1, forward strand.
GTGCAAGGCGGAGACCTCCTCGTTTTGAACGACAAGGTTTACATGAAAACCGTATCCGGTTTGAGCAAGGTGGATGTCATTTACACCCGCCTCTCCGACCACTGGCTGGACCCCATGACATTCCGGCGCGACTCGATGATCGGCGTGCCGGGCCTGGTTCATTGCATCCGAAAAAAGAGCGTCTCGGTCGTGAATGCCATCGGCGCGCAACTCGCGGACGACCGCGCGATTCTCCCCTTCTCCACACAAATCATCCGCTATTACCTCGCCGAGCGCCCGCTTCTGCCAACCGTTCCGACCTACTGGTTGGGCGATGTCGACCAGCGCCTGATGGTGCTCGACGATTTGGAGAATTTCACGATTCGCATCCTCTACGGCGAACGAATCGTCCTGGGCGGCGACGGCAATTTACCAAGTCAGGAAAAACTCGAAACCGCCCGCCGGGAAATTCTCCAAAACCCCTCTCAGTTCGTCGCCCAACCCCAAACTTGCGACGCGGAGACGATTTCATTCCAAGACGGTGAACGACGACGCCGGCGACAGGACCACATCATTTTCTCTCTGCGCCAGGCCGACGGGGACCTCCGGGTTTTTCCGGGAGCGCTCACCCGAGTTTCCACCACCGAATCCGAATTTACCTCTTCGGAACTCGGCGGCGGCTCCAAGGATACCTGGGTTCAGGCCGGCGAGGACTCGCAACACGACGAGTGGGATGCCTCTCATCAGGCCGATGCTCAGATCCCTTCCCATGCTGTGACTAGCCGCGTAGCCGAGGCCTACTACTGGATCGGACGCTACCTCGAGCGTGCCTACGACCTCGCGGGAATGATTGGTGCCATCGAGTCTCTCGAGCTGGAGGAGTTGAATCCCGTCGAGCGCATGAACTACCGCCCGGTCTGGAACCGCATCCTGCCGATGCTGGAGGTCACCGGCTCTGCGTCTCGCCGCACCATCTCAAACCCCGAGGGACGCTATCGCCTGACCTTCGATCCAGCCGAGCCCGGCTCGGTGCTGAGCACGATCCACCGCGCCTTTGCCAATGCCGAGTCGGTGCTCGAAACCCTAAGCCTCGAAGCGTGGGGCGTAATGAGCCAACTGCGCGAGAGGTTCGATGCCGTTGTGTTCGATCCCACCGCGCCGATCGAAACTCTCGCCGGAACCAGTCGCGAGATGTGCCTTTTCGCGAGGCAAGCGATACCCCAGTTTTTTGGAACCTCCAAAGTCACGATGCTCGCTGATGACGGATGGAGCTTTTGCGAGATCGGACAGTTGATCGAGCGCGCAAATATCACAGCCAACGCCACGACCTCGCTCTCCGCTTCCCTGATCGATCCCGCTGGGAATCCTCACGCTCCTCACGCGCGTGAAATTCGCCTCTCGGCGTTTCTCCGAATGCTCGGCAGCCGTGACATCTACCGCCGCGTTTACCAAATGCGCATCGAGCCACTCCCGATGCTCGAACTGCTGTGGAAAAATCCCGTCGCGCCCCGATCCGTTCTACGATGCCTCAACGGGTGCGTCTCCCGAATCCGCGAGAGTGAAAGCAATCTTTCCCAATCCACCAGCCGCGCCATCGGAGAGATCGAGGCCCTCCTCCAATCCATCCGCTGCACCGATTGGGAGTCACTCTTGGACTCCCCGACAATCGGCTCCGCGAAGCCCAGGCTCCAGGCCCACTCCGAGGATTTGCTGGCTCGCCTCCTTGCCCTCCACACGACGATTTGCGACAGCTTCTTGAACCATCAAGTGCTCATCCACGGCGAAACGGAAACGCTTCTGTAAAATCTCATGCTGTTCGATGTCGTCCACTCCACCTCCTATCGCTACGCCGCCACAGCCATGGAGGCCTATCTGGAGGCACGACTCACCCCGCCGGAGCGACCGACCCAGCAAATCCTCTCCCACAGGATCGATTTCCTGCCGAGCGCCGAAGCCACTGGCTACACGGATTATTTTGGAAACCTCACGACCTTCTACTCGATGACGCTTCGGCATCCTCGACTCAAAGTCATCAACCGCCTGAACGTCCGCACCTCGACTTACCGACTCCCTGCCGGCGGCCTGGCGCCTTCCGTCGCGGAAGCCCGCCAAATCCTCGGCTCGGCCGGGCCTCGGATTTTTGACTACCTCCAATCCACCCCCACTGTGCCTCTCGGAGGCCATGCATCGAATTGGAGCCGCGAATTCATTCGCCCCAACCTCCCGCTCGGCGATTGCCTCGAACGCCTCAACACCGCGATTTTTTCCGAATTCCAATACCAAACCGGCTCCACCGATGTGGATACCCCTCTCGACCAAGTCTGGGAGCGCCGCGAAGGAGTCTGCCAGGATTTCGCCCATGTGATGCTTTCGGTCCTGCGGACGGCTGGAATCCCCTGCCGTTATGTCTGCGGCTACATCGAGACCGAGCCGTCAGAGGGCGGCCCGTTGATCGGCGCTGTCGCCACACACGCCTGGGTAGAGGTTTTGGTTCCAGGCATGGAGTGGGTCGCCCTCGACCCGACCAACAACAAATGGCAGGGCGAACAACACATCGTCGTGGCGGTGGGTCGCGACTACCTTGACGCCACTCCGGTGAAGGGAACATTCAAAGGATCATCCTCGCAAAAAATGAAGGTGCGTGTGACCATGCGCCGAATTCCTGAAAAACCATGAAACTCAAAATCAAAAAGGAATCGCTCTACACCTACGCGGAGCCCGTTTCATTCTCGCCCCACCATGTCCGGATTTTCCCACGCATGGATTTGTCGGTGAAGGTCGAGAAAGTCGTTTTTTCCACATTGCCCGATGCCGATGTCCAATACCGACAGGACATTTTCGATAACCAGATCGCCTATTGTTTCTACCCGAAGCCAGGCTCGACTCTTTCCTTCGACATCGAGCTGGAACTCGAAGTGCGGGAGAAAAACCCTTTCCACTTCCTTCTTGAATCCACGGGCTTTAAAATCCCGCCGGAATACAAACCCGATCGCGCCGAAATTCTCGCTCCCTACCTCCGCCCCGAGGGATCTTGCAAACTTCCCGAGCCCCTGGCCCCCACCGTGGCTCGGCCGACCGTCGAAACGCTCGTAAATTTCAACCACTGGATCTACGAAAACATCGCCTACGAGGCCCGCCTCCACGGAAAACCTTACACGCCAGAGGAAATTTTGAAAAAAGGCTCCGGGTCTTGCCGGGATTTCGCTGCTTTGCTCGTCGAAGCGCTTCGCCAAAATGGTGTTGCCGCACGACTCGCCAGCGGGTTCGTGTGGGAGGGGGACAAGGCCGAGGAGGACAAACGCGCCTCCAGCTCGATGCACCTCTGGGTGGAAGCCTGCCTGCCTGGAGCTGGCTGGATCGGAATGGATCCCACGAATGGCGTCCTGACCGACCACCACTTCATCACGACAGCCGTCGGCCGCGACCACGAGGATGTTTCACCGATCTCCGGCGTTTTCTACTCCTCCAAACCCGTAGGGCATGAGCTGACAACTCAAGTCAGTGTCGAAAAATCAGCGTGAGTTTTCATAAAAGTCGGGAATCCCTTTTTGCACCGGGCTCGTAAGATTTTCACTGTATCATGATGAGATTCTTTCAAGGTTGCACCGCGCTCGTCACCGGAGCCTCTTCCGGTCTCGGAGCCGAGTTTGCCCGCCAACTCGCCCCCCTCGCCTCCCGCCTGGTTCTCGTCGCCCGCCGCAATGACCGCCTCGAGGAACTTGCCTCTGACCTTCGCCGGTTCCATCCGCATCTCGAAGTTCGGATCTTCGCAGCCGACCTCACCTCCTCCGACCGCCGCCTCGCCCTCGCCGACTGGCTTGCCACAAAGAAAATCGACATCAATTTTCTCATCAATAATGCCGGCCTCGGGGACCACGGGGAATTTCACACGAGTGAGTGGTCGCGTGTGCAGGCGATGCTTGACCTCAATATCACCGCCCTGACCCACCTCACCCATCTGCTCGTGAACCGCATGCTCGTCCAAGGCCGCGCAGCGATCCTGAATGTGAGCAGCGTGGCCGGATTTTTCCCTCTGCCCACGATGTCGGTCTACTCCGCGACCAAGGCCTATGTGACGAGTTTCTCGGAATCCCTCGCCATGGAACTCCGCCCACTCGGCATAACCGTCACCGCGCTCTGCCCCGGTCCGGTGCCAACCGAGTTTTTCGAGGTCGCAACCCGTCCCGGCGACGAGGATCGCGCCAACAACTTCAAAACCTGCACCGCCCTCGAGGCCTCTCCCTTTGAAGTGGTTCGGGCCAGTCTGGAGGCCGTGTCCCGCGACCGCGCACGGGTGATCCCTAATCCGCTCCTCGCTGCCACCGTGGCCATCGGGCTCGCAATTCCGTTTTTTATCGTTCGAAGGATTCTCGCAGCCCGCGCCTCCAACCACTAAAATTTCCCAACCATGCCAGCTGAAACCAGCCCCAACCGGTCCGCCACAAACGAGGGTATCTCGTTCGCCGAGGCGTTCGATTTGATCAACCCCCACCTCTACACGGTCGAAGAACGGATTCGCGCCCAAGCCAAGGCATTCGACCCCGCCGTCGAGGGCTACATCTCCTATATCTGCGGCGCCGGCGGCAAACGCCTCCGCCCTGCCCTTGCCCTCCTCGCCGCCGGAGCAACCGGAAAAATCACGCCCGCGCATGTCGATCTCGCAGTAATTCTCGAACTCATCCACATCGCCACGCTGGTTCACGACGACATCATCGACGGAGCGGAACTCCGCCGCGACCAGCCCTCCGCCAACGCGAAGTGGGGAAACTCGATCAGCGTCCTCCTCGGCGATGTCCTCTTCGCCCACGCGCTCAAGCTCTCCACGAATTTCAGCAACTCGGACATCAGCCGCCGCATCGCCGACGCCGCCGCCGAGGTTTGCTCGGGCGAGATCATCCAGACCCAACGCCGATTCGACCTCAAACTCACGACCACCGACTACTACCGGATCATCGAGATGAAGACGGCGGCGCTTTTCTCCGCCGCCTGCGAGCTCGGCGCGTTCATCAGCGAAGCCAGCCCGACGATCATCAGCGGCCTCAAGGCCTACGGCACCAAACTCGGCGTCGCCTATCAGATCTACGACGACATCCTCGATATCGCCGGCAGCGAGGAGGAAACCGGGAAAACGCTGGGCACGGATTTACAGAAAGGAAAATTCACCCTCCCGATCTTGCTCCTTCTCCAATCGGGCAAAGACCTCGGCTCGATCCGCGACCTCCTCCTCAAGGACGACCCCGCCGCCATTTCCGAACTTACCTCGATGGTCGACCGCACCGGCGTGCTGGAAAATTCCAAGCGCATCGCTCGAACCAAAATCTCGGAAGCCATCGAGCATTTGGGCTCCATCCAAGAAAACCGCTACGCCGGCGGACTCCACGCCATTCCGAATCACCTCTCTACCCTTCTGGAAGCACTCTAAAGCTATCTGGAATCGAGTCGTTCCGACTTTCCCCCAGCCTTCCGCTTTTCGGCCTTCTACCATGTGGCATTGGAGATCATCGGTTCTGATTAGTCTTGGGTGCGCGGCCCTCCTTGGACTCGCCTCGGTGATTCTGCCGGTCTGGATCCTTTCGCTGCAGCCTTACACCGCTCCGTTATTTCCACTCCTTCGCACAGGTGTAGAAGGCATTTCCTATCTCACGATTCTTTTTCTCTTTGTCAGCGGGTTGTTGTTGGGATTTGTGGGGGCAGGGCATCCGCTTCTCCTTGGTTTTGCGACCATGATCTTGCTTCCCTGTCTGGCGATTGCAGAGATGCTTGCATCGCCGACCTCACACACCTTGTGGCCCCTTGAATTCGCTCTCTATGGCTTGATCAGCTTGTGTGCGGCATTTGGAGCATTTCTCGGCAGATATTTGCGAAAGAGAGCCATAAAGAGCGATGTCTAATCCATTGTCTACTAGATACGCCCGGATCGCATCCCGACTTCTCCCGTGACACGACTCGCCCTCCTTCTACTTCTCGCTTTTGTTGGGACAGGTCCGCTTTGTGCTCTCGATCTTACCAGGCCTCCTGATCCAAAGGAAATCCGCTCGCTGAATGCCGACTCCTACCCCACCATCGCACACAAAATTTCCGAAACCCTGATGGCGGCCTATGTCCCCGGCGCCCGGGGTCGGCCGGGTATTTCCGGAAACCCTGCATTCTCTACATGGCTGGATTTTTACCGAGGGTGCGAGTTGTTAGCCCGCCCATGCAGCGCGGAGACGATTCCGCTGGTTCGACGCCACTTTTTCCGCGAACGGGCCACCGGAAAAATCTTCTTTCTCCAAACCGGAGTGGTTCGGCCAGAGGCTTTGGAGAGCCTGCCAGAGTCGGAATTAGCCGCCATGGCTGATCACCCTCAAATCCGCGCCCAGCTCGAATCAGCTGCCCTCCCCGCCGACTTCAAACTCCCCACCGGCACACTGGGCGAAATCGCCGGGGAGAAATTGGCCGCTGAGTTTCTTTCGAATCCCTCCTTCCTCGCGGCATTCTTTTCCACGCTCTCGGACCGCGACTACACCCCGCTCGTTCTGAAAAATCTGCGCGAAATCCTCGAGGCCCAGCCAGGCAAGTGGCGGGAATACCAAAACCTCGCCATCGCCATCGCGGTGGTGAACGACTCGCCTTTGCCCGAGTTCTGGCCGCACATCCAGGTCACCCCTTCCCTCGTCCCGAAGGAAATCCCCTCCGTAAGCGCCCAATTCTCGCGCTGGGTCGAGGCCAACGAGTCCAACAATCTCGATCACGACCTCCGCAATCTCCCGCCCGACCAACTGAAATTCGTTGTCGATGCGTTTGTTTCCGAATCCGAGATCGACTGGGCGCGGAAAAATGTGCGCCACCCCCGTTCGAAGTTCGACCGCGCCTTTTCCGAGGTCGCCTACCAGCCCGACCGCATCAAAAGCAAAAACTTCTTCTGGAAAGCCTCGCCCTACACGCTCGAAAACATCCGTCACATGGGTGGTATTTGTGTCGACCAAGCCTACTACGCCATGATCGCGGGGAAGGCCCACGGACTCCCGACCCTCTTTTTCACCGGCCAAGGCAAGGACGGCGGCCACGCCTGGTTTGGCTACCTCAAACGCGAAGACAAATGGGAACTCGATGTCGGCCGCTACTCCCAGCAGAACTACGCCGTCGGCCAGGCCCTCGACCCTCAAACTTGGCAACCGATCAGCGACCACCAACTCCAACTCCTTGCCGCGCGATTCCGGGACAAACCTGAATTCAGCGCCTCGATGAACGACCTCGCGATGGCGGCAATCTTTGAAAAAAATGGCGACGCCGTCCGCGCCGATGCCGCTTTCGTGAGCGCGGTGCAAACCTGTCCGAAAAATCCCGACGCCTGGGAACAACGCGGTGAATTCCTCGCCCGCACGAGCGCCCCGCCGGAGCAGAGGCGCCAGTTCCACGAAGAGGCCATTCGCCAACTCGGCTCCAGCCCCGACTTGAAAGTCCGCCACCAAACGGCCCTCGCCAACCTCCACCGCGAATCCGGCGACCAATCCTCCGCGAACAAAGTCGAGCGTGCGATCGTTACCCAAAACCGCCGCGACCGAACCGACCTAAGCGTCGGGATCGCCGCGCAAAAAGTGAATGCCGCGATCGCCTCTGGCGACCTCGACGCCGCCGCATCCGAGTTCCACCGCCAACTCTACTCGCTCGGAAAAAATGGTGGCGGGGATTTCGTAAAACAAGTCGGCGTCCCCTTTTTCGAGGCCCTCATGAAAAACGGCCAAAATACCCGAGCCCGCCGCGCCATCGACACGATGCGCCAGCAACTCAGACCTGAACGCGGCAGCCTCCTCGACATGGCCCTCCGCGAACTCGAACTCTCCACCAAAAATCCGACCAAAGCCCGATAACCCCGGATCCCTCAGAACGAACCACAGAGGGGCCGACTTGGAGTAAACTCAGTTTTTTTTGTTCATCGCAGCGGTGAACCAATCGACTTGCGGGGCTTGATTTTTTTGCTGGGGCCGGGGCTGGAAATTTCGTGATCCGCCGCCGCTGTCCCGCGGGCCTCGGGATTGGGCGCCGATTTCGGGATTGGTTTTCAAAGAGAGACTGATGCGTTTGCGCTCGAAATCGACCTCCATCACGGTGGCGTTCACTTTTTGGCCGACCTTCACGACATCGGAGGGGTTTTTAACGAACTGGTCGCTGAGCTGGCTGATGTGCGCGAGGCCGTCCTGGTGGACGCCGACATCGATGAACGCGCCGAACGCGGCAACATTCGTGACGATGCCGGGGAGCTTCATGCCGGGCTTGAGATCCTCGATTTTCATCGCCTCGTCGGAGAACGAAAACGCCTCGAACTGCTTGCGTGGGTCGCGGCCGGGCTTGGCGATTTCTTTCAGGATGTCCTGCAAAGTGGGCAGGCCGACTTCGGGCGTGGTGTATTTTTCTGCCTTAATGGCAGCTCGGCGGGCAGGGTTTTGGAGAAGTTCGCTGACGGAGCAACCGAGGTCGGCGGCCATTTTATCCACGAGATCATAGCGTTCGGGATGGACGGCGCTGGCATCGAGCGGATGCGCGCCGTTGCGAATGCGGAGGAAGCCGGCGGCTTGCTCAAAGGCCTTGGGACCGAGGCCGGGGACTTTCAGGAGTTCATTGCGGGATTTGAAGGGGCCGTTTTGGTTTCGGAATTCCACGATGCCCTGGGCGGTGCGGGAGTTGAGGCCGGAGACATAGCCGAGGAGGTGCGCGCTGGCGGTGTTGAGTTCCACGCCGACATGGTTCACGCACGAGACGACGGCGTCATCGAGCGAGCGCTTGAGCGCGGATTGGTCCACATCGTGCTGGTATTGGCCGACGCCGATCGATTTGGGGTCGATCTTCACAAGTTCGGCGAGGGGATCCATGAGGCGGCGGCCGATGGAAATCGCGCCGCGCACGGTGAGGTCGAGGTTGGGGAATTCCTCGCGGGCGACTTCGGAGGCGGAGTAGATCGACGCGCCGGATTCGCTCACGACAACAATCGTGATGGCAGGTGGCAAGCCGAGGGCGCGGACGAAAGTTTCGGTTTCGCGCGAAGCGGTGCCGTTACCGATGGCGATGGCTTCGATTTTGAAACGGCTGACGACCGACTTGATGACTTCGGCGGCTTCGGCTCGGTCGCGGGCTCCTTTTTCGGGATAGACGACTTCGTTCATCAGGAGTTTTCCCTGGGGATCGAGGACGACGAGTTTGCAACCGGTGCGGAAACCGGGGTCGAGCGCGAGGGTTGTTTTTTGGCCGAGCGGCGAGGCAAGGAGGAGTTCGCGGATGTTTTCGGCAAAGACGCGGATGGCTTCCTCGTCGGCTTTCTTTTTATAGAAAACGCGAGCCTCGCCCTCCATGGCGAAACCGAGGAGGCGCTTGTAGCAATCATGCGCGGCGAGGCGCACCTGCTGAGCGGAGGCGTGGGAGCCTTTGACGAAAAGATGGTCGAGCGCCGCGAGGGCTTCCTCCTCCTGCGGGGTGATGCGGGAGAAAAGCAGCCCTTCGGTCTCGCCGCGGCGTATCGCGAGGAACCGGTGGGACGGGCACTGCGCGACGGGCTCGCTCCAATCGAAGTAGTCTTTGAATTTCGCGGCGTCCTTTTCTTTTTCGAAGACGACTTTGGATTTGAGGACGCCTTTGTTGATGTAGAGATCGCGCAAAGCGGCGCGGGCCTCGGCGGAATCATTGATGCGCTCAGCGAGGATGTCGCGGGCTCCGGCGAGCGCGGCGGCGGTGTCGGGGACTTCTTTTTCGGCGCTGACGAACGGCGCGGCTTCGGCCTCGGGATCGGCATTTGAGTTTTGCTCCCAGAGAATGTCGGCGAGGGGCTCGAGGCCTTTTTCCTTAGCCATTGTCGCGCGAGTGCGCTTCTTCGGGCGGAACGGAAGGTAGAGGTCCTCGAGGGTAGAGATGTTTTTGGCGGATTCGATTTTCACCTTCAACTCCTCGGTGAGGAGCTTGCGTTCCTCGAGCGAGGAGAGGATCGATTCGCGGCGTTTGTCCAATTCCTCGAGTTCCTGCATGCGGTCGCGGATGTTGGTGATCTGAACTTCATCGAGTTCGCCGGTGCGCTCTTTGCGGTAGCGGGCGATGAACGGCACGGTGGCGCCTTCCTCGAGGAGGACGGCGGTGGCGGCGACTTGGCGGGGTTGCAGGGAGAGTTCCTGGACGATTTGAATGAGGTGTTTTTCGAGCATGATTTGGTGAAAATTAAATTGGATTAACCACAGAGGACACAGAGCGCATAGAGGAGGTTTTTATGAGAAAGCAACTGGGCTGTCAGCGAGAGAAACAGCGCGGAGTTTTTGGATGACGGCTGGAAGGATTTCGGCGGCGCGGGTGATTTCCTCGGGGGTGGTGAAGCGGCTGAGGGAGAGGCGGAGGGAGGATTTGGCGCGGGCGTCGGTGAGGCCCATCGCTTTCAGGACATGGGAGGGTTTTCCAGATCCAGTGGCGCAGGAGGAACCGGCGGAGCAACAGACGCCGCGCTCGTCCAGGAGGATGAGGGCGGCTTCGCTCTCGACTCCTTCGAAGGAAAGATTGGTGGTGTTTGGAAGGCGGTGGGCGCGGTCGCCGTTGAAGGAGCAACCAGGAATGGAGGCGAGGAGGGAGCTTTCGAGGCGGTCGCGGAGCGTGGGCTCGAGCGGATGGGCGGCGGCGAGTTCGGCGGCATTTCCGAAGGCGACGATTGAAGCGACATTCTGCGTGCCGCCGCGGCGGCCGTTTTCCTGAGTGCCGCGCAGGAACGGGGTGAACGGAACGCGGCGGTTGATATAGAGGGCACCAACACCTTTCGGCGCATGAAGCTTGTGTCCCGAGAAACTCATGAAATGGACCCCGAGGCCTTCGAGACGGAGCGGAATTTTTCCGAAAGCCTGCACGGCGTCGATGTGGAGGATGGCGTTGGTTTTTTGAACAAGGCCGGCGATTTTTTCAAGAGGCCAGAGGACGCCGGTTTCGTTGTTGGCCCAGAGGAGGGAAACCAATGCAGTCTCCGGTCGGATGGCCGCTTTCAACTCGTCCAAGTCCAGCTGGCCCAGGGCATCCACGGGCAGGCGGGTGATTTCAAACCCCTTCCCGGCCAAATCCTCGCAAAGTCGAAGCGTGGCGCTGTGCTCGACCGCGCTGGTGACGATGTGGCGTTTTTGGGAAGCAACGGCAGACTGGATCGCCGTGGTGATCGACTCGGTTCCACAGCTGGTGAAAACCAATTCCTCGCTTTGGCAACCCGCCAGCGCGGCCACTTGACTCCGCGCCGTGTCGATGGCCGCCGACGCCGCACGGCCGAGTCGGCAGCCACTCGAGGGATTGCCGAAGCCCCCCCGAAGCCAGGGCTCCATCGCCCCCAAAACCTCCGGCACGACGGGAGTCGTCGCGTTGTTGTCCAAATAAATCAAGGGGCCCATTTCAGAAAGGGCTCCCCATTATCTCCTCGCCCCACTCAATGCAACCCGCGCCTTTTCCAAAGATGGCGCGAATCATGCTTGCAGAAGCAGATTTCATGCCTAGTCTCGCGGTTGAAGTATGGCAGGAATGCAACAAGTGGGCGGCATGGCGATGCAACAATCGCTTTCGCCGCAGATGCAACAAAGTCTGCATGTTCTGCAAGCTCCCCTGAACGAATTGCTCGAGTTGGTGGATACCGAACTGCGCTCGAATCCCGCCTTGGAGGAAATGCCCTCCGATAAGCCCAGCTCTTCCGAAACCGAAAAAACTTCCCGCATCGAGGATGAGTGGAACGAATACTACTGCCAGCGTTCCCCAGGAGAATCCTGGTCCAAAGAAGCCCTCGAAAAGCGTCAGCATTTTCTCGATTCCCAAATCCGCCCCCAAAACCTCACTGAGCATCTTTTGGAGCAAGTCCAAACAGCCAACTGGCCAAGGGAAGACGCCGAGATTGCTGTCGAAATCATCGGAAATCTCGATGAGGGAGGTTACCTCCGGGCGACTTGCGAGGAGATTGGCGCTTCGATGGATGTCATGTCGCTCGATGTCGAACGGGTTTTAGAAAAAATCCAACAATTTGATCCTCCCGGCATTGCCGCCCGCACTCTCTCGGAATGCCTCCTCCACCAACTTAAAGCCCAAGGCCGGCAGCACTCCGTCGAATCCCGCATTGTCCGCCACCACTTGGACGAGTTGGGTCGAAAAAAACTCAACGACATCGCCAAGGCGCTCCACCTGGAAATTACTGAAATCCAACGCGCGGCCGAGGTGATTGCCCGCCTCGATCCCGCTCCCGGCCGGGCTTTTGCCGAGGATACGAATCAAGTCGTCACGCCCGAAGTCATTGTGGAGCGCGAGGGGGACGACTATGTCGTTTCCCTGAATAGCGACGAGATTCCCCGTCTCAGAATTTCGGATTCCTACAAAGACATGCTCGCTACGGACTCTAAAGAAGTCCGCGACTACCTGCGCGACAAAATCCGAGGCGGAAATTTTTTCATCCGCAGCATCCAGCAACGCCAACAAACAATTTTCAACATCGCCCGCGAGATTGTCGCCCAGCAGCGGGATTTCATGGACCTCGGCCCCGCCCACCTCAAGCCCATGCGAATGGTGCAGGTCGCCGAAGCCGTCGGTGTTCATGAAACGACCGTGAGCCGGGCTTCTGCAGGGAAGTTCATCGCCACGCCGCATGGGGTTTTTGAGATGAAATATTTCTTCACCCACGGCTACACGAATGCTGACGGGGAGACGGTAAGTAACGAAAGCGTCCGCCAAGCCATCGCGCAAATCGTTAAGGAGGAAAGCCAAACTCGCCCCTACAGCGACCAGGATCTCGTGAAGCTCCTCGCCGACCGCGGCCTGCCCGTCGCCCGGCGCACCGTGGCAAAATACCGCGAACAACTCGGCATCCTACCGAGCCACCTGCGGAAGGCTTTTTAACCCGATCCCGTTTAGTGACGGGCTTGCGAACCGTTTTGAGCAATCGCTCGGGCTTGTCGCACCTTCGCCTCCAGCGCGGTGGAAATGATCCGAGCCGCATCGCTGTCACTCAAATCGTCCGTGTTTAAAACGAGGTCGTAGTGGGTGACATCGTTGATGTCCTGACGGAAATTTTCGAGAATGTAGTTCTTTCTAGCCCGATCACGACGGGCGACTTCCTTCACCGCCTCGTCTTGGGAGACTTTGTAGATGCTCGCGAAACTCCGGATGCGGATTTCCAGCGTTCCAACCAATCGCACATGCAAGGCCATCGGGATGTTTTTTGTAATAAAATTCCCGCCGCGTCCGACGATCACCGCATTGCCGGACTGGCCGAGCCGCAGGACGGTCTCTGCCGTTTTGGCGACAGCAGTAAAAACCCCGGGATGCAAGCCCAGCGCCTCGCCGAGCATATCCATCAAATGTCCCGTCCGGTCCTCGGGAAAAAATCCCACCGTGCTATTTGGCAGGCCGTGCTCCTCGACGACTTGGTGGACGAGCCGCTGGTTGAAGACCGTCCAAGGGCGATGCTGAGGGATGGCGGAATTTTCAAGCAGCTGACTGACGAGTTCGGCCGCGATCGGATTTCCCCTTGCTCCAGCAGCTTGGGAAATCGTGATGACGGGACCGTCTGTTTTTTGTTCCGGGATATCCTCGCTCCAAAAGGAGGTTGATTGCACGAAGGCACGACAAAGGTCGATTTGATGATCGTTTTTCATAGGGGGGTTGAACTGCTTCAAAGAATTCTTCCCGCGCGCCCCTCGTTCAAGAAAAAAAATGTAAGCTCCCCGATCCTCCTAACGAAACATTTGCCGCCATGATATCGGCGAGCGGTGGCGTTGACCCTGCCATGCAGCACTGATTATCCTGCGCGACTTTCATGAGCGGCTACAAAGACACCATCAACCTTCCGAAAACCGATTTCCCGATGAAGGCGGGCCTCGCCCAGCGCGAACCCGAAATCCTCGCCAAATGGGAATCCAGCGGCCTCTACGCCAAAATCCAAGAGCGCCGGAAGGACGCCCCGCTCTACCTGCTCCACGACGGCCCGCCCTTCGCCAACGGCGATGTCCACATGGGCACCGCGCTGAACAAAATCCTCAAGGACTTCGTGGTGAAATCCAAAACGATGGCCGGCTTCCGCGCGCCGTTCGTTCCAGGCTGGGACTGCCACGGCCTCCCGATCGAATTCCGCGTGGTCAAATCCTCCGCCGGTCTCGCGCCCGCCGAGGTCCGCCGCCGTTCGGAGGAATACGCCCGCAAATTCATCGACATCCAGCGCCGCCAGTTCAAACGCCTCGGCGTTCTCGGTGATTGGGAAAATCCCTACCTCACTCTCGATCCCGGCTATGAGGCCGGCATGATCCGCGCCTTCGCGAAGTTCGTCGAAAAGGGGCTCGTCTATCGCAAGAAAAAGCCCGTCCTCTGGAGCACCGGCGCGCACACCGCGCTCGCCGAGGCCGAGGTCGAATACGCCGAGCGCACCGACCCTGCCATCCATGTTGCCTTCGCAGCTGCCAGCGGCCCGATCGGGGACGCCTCGTTCGTCATTTGGACGACCACGCCGTGGACGCTCCCCGCGAACCTCGCCATCGCCGTCCACCCGCTAGAAAAATACAACCTCCGCAAGGTCACTCTAGCCGATGGTTCGACCAAGTCGCTCGTCATCGCGAATGCACTCTGGGAGGCCTTCCTCGCCGAAACCAAATCCTCGGCCGCTCCCGCCGAACGCGAATTCACCGGCGCGGAACTCGCTGGCTCCAAGGCCCGCCATCCCTTCCTCAACCGCGAGGTTCCCGTCATCACCGCCGATTTCGTCACCATGGAAAAAGGCACGGGCCAAGTCCACATCGCCCCCGGCCATGGCGCGGACGACTACCTTGCCGGCCAAGCGAACGGACTCGATGTCCTCTCACCGGTTGATGACTACGGAAAATTCACCGACGAATGCGGCGTTCCCGAACTCGTTAGCCTCCATGTCCTCGATCAGGGCAACAAGGAGGTCCTCCAAATCCTCGCCGCGCGCGGCGCGCTCCTCGGGCAGTCCGATTATCTCCACGACTACCCGCACTGCTGGCGTTCCAAAACGCCGATCCTGTTCCGCGCGGTCGAGCAATTTTTCATCCGCATCGACGGGATCCGCGAAACCGCCCTGCGCGAGATCGACGCCACGCAATGGATTCCGCACTGGGGCCGCAACCGCATTCGCGGCACGGTGGAATCGCGTCCTGACTGGTGCATCTCGCGCCAGCGCACCTGGGGCGTGCCGCTTCCAGTTTTCTACAACGACAAGAACGAACCGATCCTCGACCCCGCCGTCATCAACAAGGTTGCTGAAGTTTTCTCCGAAAAGGGAACGAACTCCTGGTTCGAACTCGACGATTCAGCCTGGGCCGCACTCGTCGGCCTCCCTGCCGGCTCCACGCGCCGCAATGACACGCTCGATGTCTGGATCGATTCCGGCCTGAGCCACGAAACCGTCCTGCGCCAGCGCCCCGAACTCGCATTCCCTGCCGACTTATATCTCGAGGCCACCGACCAGCACCGCGGCTGGTTCCAGAGTTCGCTCATGACCTCCGTCGCGCTGAACGAAAAAGCCCCCTACCGCACCGTGCTCACCCATGGCTTCGTGATGGATGTCGACACCCGCAAGAAAATCTCCAAGTCCGCCGCGGGCGGCTACCAGAAGCCCACCGACGCCGACCACTATGTGAACAAATACGGCGCCGACTTGCTCCGCCTGTGGGTCAGCAGCGTGAACTTCACCGACGATGTGCACTTCTCCGAGGAAATCTTCACGCGCCTCTCGGATGCCTACCGCCGCGTTCGCAACACACTCCGCATTCTTCTTGCGAACCTCCACGACTACGACGCGGCAAATCCCCCCGCGCCAGAGTCGCTCACCTTCGTCGACCGCTGGATCCTCGCGCGCCTTCAGGAGGTCGTGGCCACCTGCCTCGACGCCTACGAAAAGCTCGAGTTCCACCGCGTCCACCACACGATCAACCAATTCTGCGCCGTCGATCTGAGCAGCCTGTATGTGGACATCACGAAAGACCGCCTCTACTGCGACGCCAAATCCTCCCCTCGCCGCCGCGCCACGCAGTTCGCGATGCACCGCGTCTTCGACACGCTCGTTCGCCTGCTCGCGCCGATCCTCGCCTACACCGCCGAGGAGGCCTGGGGCCACTTCCAGCCAGGAAGCTCGGTCCACGCGCAGGATTTTCCGAAGCCCGATACCGCGTGGCAAAACCCCGACGCCATCGCGCAGATGGATGCGCTCCTACAAATCCGCAGCCGCATTTCTCAGGCGGTGGAGAAACCCCAAAAAGCCGGCGAGATCGGCAGCGCGCTCGAAGCTCGAATCCAACTCGGCGCGACACCCGAGGAATTGAAATCCCTCGCTCCCGTCCAAGCCGAAGCCGAAGAAGTCTTCATCCTGAGCGACCTCGAAATCTCCGAGTCCCCCACCCCGAGCTGTGAGGTGGCGAAAACCTCGAATGCCCGCTGCGAGCGTTGCTGGCGCCACCGCCCCGAAGTCGGCCAAAGCGCCGCGCACCCGACGCTATGCAGTCGCTGCGAAGGGGCTCTCGGATGATTGACCACAGAGGACACAGAGAACACGGAGTAGGGAATTTTTTATGAGGTTGGTTCTTTTTTTGGCGCTGCCGCTTTATGTGCTCGACCAGATCACGAAGTTTCTGGTCCTCGCCAACATTCCGACCCATGTGACCATCGAGGTCATTCCTGGATTTTTTAATCTGGTGCAGGTTCACAATACCGGTGCGGCGTTTGGAATGATGAAGGACAACAACTGGTTTTTCATCGGCCTCGCCTCGGTCGCGCTCGTGGCGGTCGCCGTGATGGCACGGCGCGGATGCTTTTTAGACGCCCCGAGCCGCATCGGCGCAGCTCTGCTTGCGAGTGGGATTGTTGGCAACCTCACCGACCGCCTCCTCCACGGCTATGTCGTAGATTTTCTCGATGTGATCCTGCCGTGGTATGGCCACTGGCCGGCCTTCAATGTCGCGGACTCCTGCATCTGCGTGGCGGCGTTTTTATTTTTGATCTCAGGCTTCCTCGCACCGAAGCCGTAAACAAACTGATCCTGATTTCGTAGGGCGGGGACTTCTCTTAGGGGGAGTTTTTCAGGGCCTGCCTTGAACCACCTCGCAGACTGCCAGCCGTATTTCTCCGAGTTTTTGGGCACTGATTTTTCCTGCCACACGGCGGACAACCGCGCTGCTTGCCGTAACCAAACGCTGTGACAAAACAAAACTTTCCATCGGTAGTCGCCCTTGAAGAAAATCAGCCGCAACCAAAGGCAATGCGGCCCTGTGAGTCGAAGGTTTGCTGGTAATCTGGCATAATAGGATATCGCCACGGTCTAAAGAGGCCAAAACAAGGGCCGGCCGGACTTTTTGACTGCTCAAGTTCGTGAAGGGGAATGGCACAACCACCACATCGCCACCTACAAGTCCTTCCACGCCTCATCCTCCTCAGGTGAAGACCAATCAGCCGCCCAAGCGGACTCGGCCAGAGGCAACATGGATTCTCCCGTTGGCAAATCAGCGGAATAGCGACTTTTTAAGAATGTAAGAAAAGCCATGACCTCGCATCGAATTTCCTCCGGAGCGCTCTCGATCTCAGCTAGCAATGTCGTGGAAGACATAACACGCTATGAAACTCGGATTGCCTCTTCCGTCAAGAGGGAGCGCAGACGATCCGTGCCTTTAGCTCAGCGTGTGAATCATTTCGAGAGCTGCGACGATTCCCTCGTGCACAAAGTCGGCACCGGTGTTTTCGAGATTCGCGCCGTAGCCGGTTCGGACGAGGATCGTTTGGCAACCCGCGCGGCGGCCGCATTCCACATCGATCACCTTGTCGCCGATCATCCAACTCCGCGAGAGGTCGATTCCAAATTCCCGCGCGGCCTCGTCGAGCATTCCGGTGCCGGGCTTGCGGCGGGGAGTGGGGTTTTCGGGATGGTCGGGCGCGAAATACACCGCATCGATGGCGCCGGGGAGTTGACGGAGGAATTCGGCATTCACCGCCTCGTATTGCTCGGGGGTGATTTTGCCTTTCGAGAGGCCGCTTTGATTGGTGATGACAATCGTCAGCCAGTCGGCTTGGCGGAGACGCTGGAGCGCCTCGAGGGTTCCCGGAAATACTCGAACGGTCTTGGGGTCGTTGCAGTAGTTCACCTCCTCCATCAGCGTGCCGTCGCGATCGAGGAATACCGCGCGCCGATCACCCATGGTTGTGGAACGCCTCGGTCAACTCCTGCGCGGTGAGCGTGGCGGTGCCGAGTTTGGCGACGACGACGCCGCTGGCGTAGTTGGAAATTTCCGCCGCTTCGGCAGGCGTCGCCCCAGCGCAAATCGCCAGAGTGTAAAGCGCGATCGCCGTGTCGCCCGCGCCCGAGACATCGAAAACCTCCCTCGCCCGAGTGGGTGTGTGATACGGCTCCGCGCCGCGACGAAAGAGGATCATGCCGTGCTCGCCGAGCGTGACCAGCAACGAGGCGAGGTCCCATTTTTTCAAAAGAATCGAACCGGTTTCGAGCAGCGGCAGGTCGTTGAGAGGGTTCTCGGCGGCGCCGGGATCTTGAAGGCCGGCCATGGCGAAAGCCTCGGAGCGGTTGGGCTTCAAAAGATCGACGCCGCGCCAGTCGAGTGGGTTGGTGGGGTTCGGGTCGGCGGAGAGGTATTTGCCGGCTTGGAGGGCCATTTGGGTCGCGCGGTCTTTGAGTTCCTGGCCGAGAAAACCCTTCCCATAATCCTCGAAAATCACGGCGTCCACCTGCGGCAAAAGCTCCTCGATCGCCGCGCAGGCTCTCTCCAAAGCCTCGACGCCCACCGGGCTGCGGCGCTCGCGGTCCACGCGCACGACTTGTTGCTGGCGGGCGACGATGCGGGTTTTCACGATCGTCGAGCGCGTGGGATCGGCGACGAGGGCGCCGGTGGAAATCCTCTCGGCGGCGAGCAGGCTGCGGAGTTTTTCGGCGTGCGAGTCGCTACCAACAAGGCCGCACAGATGAACCTCCGCGCAGAAAGGGCTGAGGTTGCGGGCAACATTCGCCGCACCGCCGGGGTAGCAAGTTTCCTCGTGGACCTCGACAACCGGCACGGGGGCCTCGGGAGAGATGCGGGAGACTTTGCCCCACACGAACTCATCGAGCATCACATCCCCGATAACAAGGAGTCGGCGGCCTTTTGCGGCCTGAAGAAGATGTTGTAATCTTTCGGGATTCATTCCAGATTCTGCGACCGAGTTCTAACCCGAGCCCGGTGGCACAACAACGCTCAATTTTGAAAATGCCGACTTTACCGAAAACGGTGACTTCCCTGCTCTGCGCGGCGGCCCTCACCGGCGTTTGCGTGGCACAGAAGCCCGCCGACTCCATCGACCTCAAAGAATTTCCCGCCCAATCTATCGACGATGTCGTCGTGCCCGTGCCCAGCGAGGTTTTCGGCGTGCTCGACAAACTCGGCAACCCGAACTGGCGCGGCGAGCAGCGGGAGAATTTGGGAAAACAAACAGGCAACCGCGCCCAAGTCGCCCTGCTTCTTGGCACCGTGATCGCGGAGGGGTTTGTGGCCGTGGAAGCCGAGGATCCCGAGCGCGTGAAGGAAATCGGCCGGCGTGTCCTCTCGCTCTCAAAAGCGATCAATGTGGAAAAAGCCGTGCTCGAGCGCGCCAAAAGCATCACCGACAAGGCCGAGGTGAAGGATTGGCAAGCCGTGCGCAAGGAATTCGACGGCGCCCTCCAGGATGTAAAAGGCGCCATGGAGGAACTCGGCGATAACGAACTCGCCCAACTCGTCAGCATGGGCGGCTGGATTCGCGGCACCGAGGTATTAACCTCCATCGTCCGAAAAACCTACACGCCCGACAGCGCGGAACTCCTCCACCAACCTCTCCTGCTGGATTATTTTTCCAAACAACTCGGTTCCCTCTCGAGCAAGCGCCTCTCAAACGACCGATTTGTTGTTCGCGTCCGCAAGATGCTCGAGGACATCCGTCCCCTCATCGGCGCGAAAGACGGCGATAACATTTCCTTGGACAATGTGCAGAAGATCAATGAAATGACACGCGAAACCGTCATCTCAATCACCGGTAAGGGAGCCTGATTCTCGTGAGAAAATCCCTGCTCATTTTCCTCCCCCTCCTCGCCCTCGCCCCGGTTTTTGCCTATGTGGACGACGCGCTGTCGTTCGCCTACGAAGCCGCCACGCCGTTCGTGAAGCAGGGCTTCAATGTCCGCGAGGACGCTTGGGGCGGCGACCTCGGAGTCAAAGACAAGCAGGCGATCCAAGCTCAACTTTTCAAAGGCAACAACTACATCTTCTGCCTTGGCACGGATGTGAAAAAAGCCGTTCTCTCCCTTGCGATTTATGATTCCGACGGCCAACTCGTCAGTGAAGAGACCTCCCGCCCCGGATACCTCGTCACCACGAAAGTTGCCCCCAAAAAGACCGGCACCTACTATGCCATCGTCACCGTGCACAAATCCCCCGTGGAGCGCACCGGATGGGCCTTGGTTTATGCTTACAAGTAGTTCGCCGAGATTTTGATGGAAACCCTCACCCTCGAATTCGAAAACGCCCGGATCGCCCAGTCCCTCTACGCCGGCGATCCCAAGCTCCTCAAAGATCTCGAGGCTCGATTCGGCGTCCGCACCACTGCCCGCGATGGATGGATTCGCTTTGAAGGCGAAAAATCCGCCCTCGATCTAGCACGAAGCGTTTTTGATCAACTCGAGAAGGCCACCAAACAAGGCGTCACCATTCAACGCCAAGAATTTCAACAAGCCCTCGATTCCGTATCCCCCGGTGCTGCGGCAGAACCTCTCTCGAGCCTGATCGAGACGAAAATCCACTGCTCCCCCCGCAAACCTCCGGTTGTTCCCCGCACCGCTGGGCAAAAAGCCTACCTTCAATCGATCCAAAGCCACGACATCACCTTCGGAGTCGGCCCCGCCGGAACTGGGAAAACCTACCTCGCTGTCGCCTGCGCTGTTTCCGCGCTCAAGCAGGAAAAAATTAAACGCATCGTTCTGACTCGTCCAGCCGTCGAGGCCGGCGAGGCTTTGGGTTTCCTGCCCGGCGCGTTAGAGGAAAAAATTCTGCCCTACCTGCGACCACTCTACGACGCTCTGCACGACCTACTTGAAGCCGAAGAACTTCAGAAGCTCATGGACCGCAATATTATCGAGATCGCTCCCCTAGCCTACATGCGCGGCCGCACGCTCGGAAATTCATTTGTGATTCTGGACGAGGCGCAGAATACGACCGCCGAGCAAATGCTCATGTTCCTCACCCGCCTTGGCATCGGATCAAAATGCGTCGTCACCGGCGATGTCACCCAGATCGACCTGCCGCGCAACAAACTCAGTGGCCTCGTCGAAGCCGCCTCCGCCCTTCGTGATGTGAAGGGAATCGGCATGCATTTCTTCTCAGAAAAAGATGTCGTCAGGCATCCATTGGTTCAGTCTATCGTCTTGGCCTACAAGGACCACAGAGGATCCCGGGAGAGTCGGATTTAAAATCCTGCTTGAACCTCCCGCCTTTGGCCATTTGAATTATAAACAAAATGTTCGGATTTTTTAAGCGCTGGCGCCTGATCGGCCAGGGTCGTGATTGCGGCAAGCGACGCCGCACGATCGAGGAAAGTGAGTTTTTCGATGCCTTGGAAACGGGTTGGGCGATGCGTGCCATCATCCTCACCGCCTTCGTGGCGGGACTCGCCGGGTTGATTTTTACCGGCATCCAAGAGGAGCCCGCCAAGAAATTCCTCCTGTGCCTCCTGATCTTCGTCACCGCCGTGGCGCAATTGTGGATCAACCACCCGCAAACGATGCTCACGAACTCGCGCCTCGGCGTGGTTTTCGGAATTCTCCTGACCCAACTCGCTGTCATCAAAATTATTTTGTCGCAAGCCGCCAGCGGTGCGCTCGACCTGCAACTCGCCCCGCTTCTCATTCCCTACGCCTTCGCGCCCCTCGTTCTTTCCGTGCTACTTGGGCGAAATCACGGCCTCTACGCGGCGGTTTTCTCGAGCCTCTGGGGATCGCTTTTGATCGGAGGGATCGATCCCGTTTTTCTCGTCATCTCGTTGATCACCGGATTCATTGCCGTGTTTGTGACTCTGCAGGTTCGGCGCCGGAGCCGCCTCGTCCGAGCCGGAGTTTCCGTCGGACTCGCCACTTGGGTCCTTGCCGCCACCTTCGGCCAGATCGGCCCGATCATTTGGGAGCTCCCCGCGCAAACGGATTGGGCCATGGTCGGCTGGCAAAGTCTCGCTGCTTTTGCAACAGGCATCGCCACGGCCGTCGTCGTCAGCGGCATCCTGCCGATGATTGAGCATCTTTTCAAAATCACGACCGACATTTCCTGGCTGGAAATGACCGACCTCAACCACCCCGTGCTCAAGCGACTCAGCATGGAGGCCCCCGGGACCTACCACCACAGCCTTGCTGTCGCCAATCTCGCCGAAGCCGCCGCCGAATCCATCGGCGCGAATCCTACCATCTGCCGTGTGGCCTCGTATTTCCACGACATCGGAAAACTCCTTAAACCCGAATACTTCACTGAAAATATGCACCAAGGGGAAAACCCCCACGACGACCTCACCCCGACCATGAGCGCCCTCATCATCATCGCTCATGTAAAGGAAGGCGTGGACCTCGCCCTCAAGCACAAACTCAACGACGAAATCATTGATATTATTCGCCAGCACCACGGCACCTCGACCGTTTCGTATTTCCACCATCGGGCTCTTCAGCAACAGGAAGACGCCCGCCTTGGTGGAAAAATCATGAACCTCCGCGAGGATGATATTCCCGAGGTGAGTGAGGACAGTTTCCGCTACCCCGGCCCGCGCCCGCAAACCCGAGAAGCCGCCATCGTTTCCCTCGCCGACTCGATCGAAAGCGCCTCACGAAGCCTGGAACGCCCGACCCCTCAACGCATCGACGACCTCGTTCGCTCGATCCTGCGCGATCGCCTCAACTCCGGCCAACTCGACGAAGCCCCCTTAACCATCGCCGAAATCTGGCGCATCGCCGACAGCTTCCGTTTTTCCCTCGTCAACATGCTCCACGCCCGGGTCGCCTACCCCAAACGAGACAACCACGAAGCCCCCACCCCCGAGAAACGCGAGCAAAAATCCGCCGCCTGAGCGGGCTCAGCCGACCCAGTCAAACCGCATATCCTGCACCACCTCAGGATGCAGGCTCAGGTGAACTGGACAACTTTTCGCCGCCGCCTCGAGCATCGCCCGCTTTTCGTGCGAAGCCGGTAGCGGAATGGTGAAAACCACCGTCAACTTCGCGATCCGACGGGGAGGCTGCGGCGTCATTTCTTTGAGCACCTTCACCTTCGTGTCGCCGAGATCCACCCCCTGCTTGCGCGCAGCGATTCCCATGATCGTGAGCATGCAGGCCCCGAGCGAAGTCGCCGCCAGATCAGTCGGCGAAAACGACTCACCCCGCCCCTCATTATCCACCGGCGCATCGGTCGTGATGACCGTCCCCGAAGCCTCATGCCGCGCCTCACACCGGAGGTCGCCCAGATATTTGATCGAGATTTCAACCATGGCCAAAGCCTACCCCGATCCTCGCGATTTTGTCTCGGGAAGAATCAATTCCCTCAAATCAACCTTGAATCGAAGGCAAAAGGAACCGGCTTGCCGATGTAGATTTTGTGGAAGTCGGGATGCTTCGGGTTGATCAGATAGTTTGTCTCGGAGGGGATGATGACGCTCGGGAGTTCCAGCACGGCTGAGCGAGCTTTCCTCACCCAGAGATCGCCAATGGCTTGAGAGGATGGCGGGGGCGGTTCCTCGCACCAATCGGAAGGCAGTGTTGATGGGATCACCGATTCAACCAACGAGTCATCGAATGCCACCTCGATGGAGACACACCGTAATCGCAAGGGAGGATTGAGATGGACCAGTATCTCGAGCGCCGCCAGAGCCATCGTGCCGCTGGCATAAACTACGGGGGTTCCGGGCGAGTTCCATCGCCCCCCAAAAAGTTTAGCTCCCTCGCCATCAAAGGCAGAGGTCGCATGCCGGTCCCTCACAATCCGCCAAGCACGCCTCTTCACGAATAGACACCGTATTCGATACGACCGAGCAGGGTTTCGACCTCGCGGGCTCCAACCTCGGTTCGCGCATAGTCCAACGGAACAGCACCACCGAGCCCGAACTGGGGAGCGCCCAACCATTGCTTGGCAGAGTCCAGATTGCCGAAGACCTGAAGGGCCTGCCCGAGAAGCTTGGCATAACGAACCACGCGATCGGAAACGGCCGGGGGAAGTTTTGCGGCTCCGCCCTTGCGCCGGTGAAATGTGGCCTTCGAAATCCCCAACATGGGAGCCAATTTGTCCGTCGGCACGGCGAGGCGGGTTTGAAGTTCAAGCAACTCCCGAAAAGGAAGCCCGACTTGAAGCGCCTCGACAAGTTTGGCGGGGGTAAACCGGCCAGACTTGGTGGCAGGAGCGGATCCTTGGACACAAAACCTGACAACTCCCGCGCCGATTGTTCCAGCTTCAGCCCGATTGGCTACCTTGCGTTTCGATACGATAGTTCCCATATGAGACTATGAATAGTCTCATATGGGCCAGAGTCAACTCTCCCCAATTGGGCCTAGCGCGGCGCTTTTTTTACGCGAGGTCGAATCGGTCGAGATTCATGACTTTCGTCCAGGCGGCGACGAAGTCTTGGTGGAATTTTTTGACCGAATCGGAACTCGCATAGACCTCGGCGAGGCTGCGCAGGATCGAGTTCGAGCCAAAGACGAGATCGCAACGGGTGCCTGTCCATTTGACCTCACCGGTCTGGCGATCACGGCCTTCGAAGAGGTCTTGCTCTTGGGAAACGGATTTCCACTCGGTGCCCATGTCGAGCAGGTTGACAAAGAAATCATTCGTGAGCGCACCAGGGGTCTTGGTGAAGACACCGTGCTTGGCCTGGCCGACATTGGAGTCCAGCACGCGCAGACCGCCGAGAAGGACGGTCATCTCGGGCGCCGTGAGAGTGAGGAGCTGGGCCTTGTCCACGAGCATTTTTTCGGCGGGGACGGAGAATTTCGTTTTCTGGAAATTTCGAAAACCGTCGGCGACGGGCTCGAGGACCGAGAAGGATTCCACATCCGTTTGCTCCTGCGTGGCGTCCATGCGGCCGGGTGTAAATGGCACGGTGACTTCATAACCAGCCTTCTTGGCGGCTTGTTCGACTCCGACACCTCCGGCGAGGACGATCAGGTCGGCGAGGGAGATTTTTTTGCCGTTGGATTGGGACTTGTTGAAGTCGACTTGGATCGTTTCAAGAGCCCCAAGGACCTTGGCGAGTTGGGCGGGTTGGTTGGCAGCCCAGAATTTTTGCGGGGCGAGCCGGATGCGGCCACCATTCGCTCCACCGCGTTTATCGGATCCACGGAAGGTCGAGGCCGAAGCCCAGGCTGTCGAGACGAGTTCGGAAACCGTAAGGCCGGATGCGAGGATTTTCGCCTTGAGGGCGGCAATATCAGCTTCGTTCACGAGCGGGTGGTCGACGGCTGGGATGGGGTCCTGCCAGATCAATTCCTCGGCGGGAACATCCGCCCCGAGGTAACGGGAACGCGGACCCATGTCGCGGTGGGTGAGCTTGAACCACGCACGGGCGAAGGCATCGGCGAACTCAGCGGGATTTTCCAGAAACCGGCGAGAGATTTTCTCGTAGGCGGGATCGAAGCGCAGCGAGAGGTCGGTCGTGAGCATCGTGGGGAGGTGGCGCTTGGAGGAATCGGCAGCGTCGGGTATGACGGCCTCGGCTCCCTTGGCGACCCACTGGTGAGCGCCGGCGGGGCTTTTGGTGAGTTCCCATTCATAATTGAAAAGGTTCTCGAAATAGTAATTGCTCCACTGGGTCGGAGTCTGGGTCCAAGTAACCTCGAGTCCGCTGGTGATGGCGTCACCGCCTTTGCCGGATTTGTAGGCACTCTTCCAACCAAAGCCCTGCTCCTCCAGTGGGGCGGCTTCGGGCTCGGGGCCGACATTTTTCGCATCACCCGCGCCGTGGCATTTGCCGAAAGTGTGGCCACCGGCGATGAGCGCGACGGTTTCCTCATCATTCATCGCCATGCGGGCGAAAGTCTCGCGGATATCTCGAGCCGCGGCGATGGGGTCAGGGTTTCCATTTGGACCCTCGGGGTTTACATAAATGAGGCCCATCTGCACGGCGGCGAGTGGGTTTTCGAGATCCCGGTCGCCGGAATAGCGCTTGTCTTCGAGCCACTTGCCCTCGGAGCCCCAGTAGATGTCCTCCTCGGGTTCCCAGATGTCGGCGCGGCCACCGGCGAAACCGAAGGTCTTGAAGCCCATCGTCTCAAGCGAGACATTTCCAGCGAGAATCATGAGGTCGGCCCAGGAAAGTTTGCGGCCATATTTTTGTTTAATCGGCCAGAGAAGGCGGCGGGCTTTGTCGAGATTGCCATTGTCGGGCCAGCTATTGAGCGGGGCGAAACGCTGACTGCCATTTCCTCCCCCGCCACGACCGTCACCGGTGCGGTAGGTGCCGGCGCTGTGCCAGGCCATGCGAATGAAGAGAGGGCCGTAGTGGCCGAAGTCGGCGGGCCACCAATCCTGCGAATCGGTCATGAGCGCGGCGAGGTCCTTCTTCACCGCCGCGAGGTCGAGCGTCTTGAACTCCTTCGCATAATCGAAATCCTCCCCCATGGGGTTAGACTCGTTGGAGTGCTGGTGAAGGATGCGGAGATCGAGTTGGTTCGGCCACCAATCGCGATTCGATAGGCCGGTGCCGGTGAGTTGACCGTGGTTGAAGGGGCATTTGGATTCAGTGGACATGGTTTATAAGAATTGGAATTTTCAATACGAATGCCGAGCCGAAATGGCTGCACTCACTTTCTTATCAAAAGGCCAAATGGCCATCGCGTGAAATAAAAAAACTCCCCCGACTTCGAAGGGGGAGTGTTTTTCTTCCAACCCGGTTGTGCCAGGAGTTAGGATTCAACGCTTCATGGTCAAGGTCGAACAACTCACAAAACGCTTCGGTGCCGTCGCCGCGGTGGATGGGATCGACTTCACTGTGGAGAAGGGCGAGATCGTCGGATTCCTAGGGCCGAACGGAGCCGGCAAATCCACCACGATGCGGATGCTCGCGGGCTACTTGCCACCGACCTCCGGCCGAGCCAGCGTGGCGGGGTTCGATGTTTTTTCCCAATCCCTCAAAGCTCGCGAACACATCGGCTACCTGCCGGAAAATGTCCCTCTCTACCTCGACATGCGCGTGGGGGAATTCCTCCGCTACCGAGCCGGGCTGAAGGGCGTGCCGAATCGTCGACTAACGGAACGCGTCGGCGATGTTCTCGAGATGTGCGGCCTCGATGATGTCGGAAAAAAAATCATCGGGCGGCTCTCGAAAGGATATCGGCAACGCGTAGGCCTCGCCGATGCGATGATCCACGAACCCGACCTCCTCATACTGGATGAGCCGACGATCGGGCTGGACCCAAACCAAATCCGCCTCGTCCGCGACCTCATCCGCAACCTCCGTCGCCACCACACGATCCTGCTCTCCACACACATCCTCCCCGAAGTGGAGATGCTTTGCTCGCGGGTCATCATTATTAACAAGGGCCGGATCGAGGCGATGGATACTCCACAAAATCTCCGCGCCCGCCTCGGCCAAGCCGGGCACATTCTTTTCGACGCCGTGGTCTCCGACCCCCGCGCTGCGGCGACGGCACTGCGCACACTCGAAGGCGTGCTGGCCGTGTCCCACCGCCGGGATGGAGACTGGACGGTTTTTACGATCGAGGCGGCTCCAGACCGCGACCCTCGGGAGGCTCTTTACAACCACGCCACGGAAAACAAATGGCGCGTCCGCGAAATCAGCCGCCCGCCCGTGACGCTCGAGCGCGTCTTTGCGGAAGTCACCGGCGGGGAGGAGAACTTCTAGCCCATGCGACGCTTTTTCATCCTCTTCGGTCGCGAAGTTTCTTCGGCCTTCCACCAACCCCTCGCCTATGTGGTGCAGTGCTTTTTCCTGGTCGTCACCGGATTCAACTTCCATGCGGGCGTTTCCTTGCTCAACCACAGCCCTGGCACGACTACGATGGTCGAGGCGTTTTTCAACACCGTGTATTTCTGGATTCCGCTCGTGCTCGTTTTCCCACTGATCACGATGCGTGTCTTTGCAGAAGAGTCTAAAATGGGAACGCTCGAGACGCTGATGACCGCCCCGGTGCGGGACTCCCAAGTCGTCTTCGCCAAATACGCGGGCTGTTTGTTTTTCTACTCCATCCTATGGGCCCCCAGCCTTCTGTATTTCACCGCGTTCGAGGCAGTGACCGGCCACAATGCCGCCGGCGCCGCAGGAAGCTATGTCGGCGCGTATTTGATGTTGTTTCTGATGGGCTGTTTTTTTACGGCGATCGGCTGCCTCGCCTCCGCTCTCACGGATAATCAAATCGTCGCGGCCATCGTTTGTTTCAGCGCGATCCTGAGCCTTTTTTTTATCGGCCTGCTGGCGTTCTTCATGCCATCGAGCGGCACCGCATTTCGGGAGTTGATCTACTATTTCTCGCCGATTGAGCACATGATGGATTTTTCGCGCGGCATTTTCGACACGCGCCCAGTGGTTTTTTACCTGACCTCCACGGCAGTGGTGCTTTTCGCCACTTTTCACATTTTCCAATACCGGAGGTGGAAGGCATGAAGCCCCCACGGACCGGCATCAAAATTGGCATCGGCCTGCAAATCCTCGCCGTTCTCGTCATCTACGGGCTCTTGAACTACCTCGGATCGATCCATTACGAACGGCGCGATTTTTCGAGGTCACAAGAATTTTCCCTAGCCGGCCAAACGCGCGCGGTCTTGAAGGAATTCAAGAAACCTCTCGAGATCATCATCGTCGCCTCGCCGACACTTTATTCGCCGGTCGCCCCTGTGCTGGCAGACCTCCGCTCGCTTATGAACGAGGTGCTTTTCAATAAACGAACCGGGTTGCGCGTGGAGTATGTCGACCCCACGCGAAACCTCCAACGCGTTCAAGAACTCAAGACCCGCTTCCAACTCCCCAATCTGGACAATATCCTGATCCTCGAATGCGATGGCCGTCACCGGATCGTGAATATCGCAGAAATGGGGCAATTCGATATCTCGCCCGTCGCACAAGGCGGCGCTCCGGTGTTGCTGGCATTTCGCGGCGAGCAGGTTTTAACCAGCGCGCTGATGTCGATTTTGAAACCCGATGCGGAGACGGTTTACTTCCTCCAAGGACACGGAGAAGCCTCGCCCATCGGGGATGCCACAAAATTCGCCGAGGCCATTTCCATCCAGAATGCCGCCATCAAACCTCTCTCACTCGCGGGCTCCGATATCGTTCCTCCCGATGCCTCCGCGATTGTGATCGCGGGTGCGCAATCCGATCTCGAGGAGCGCGAATCAGCCGTCCTGGGATCCTGGCTGAGAAATGGCGGCAAGATGCTCGTGCTTCTCGACCCAAATGCATCGACACCACGCCTGCATAGTCTCTTAGCAAACTCAGGCCTCGTTCCCCGCGATGACCGAGTTCTTCGGTTGATCCAACTCCCCTTCGCCACCGGAATCCTCCGCGATGTCACCGCCGAAGTTTTGCCAAATGCCGAGGTAACCCGCCGCCTCGAAGGAATGAACCTGCTTTTTTCCGGAGCAACGCAATCTCTAGGCTTCGATCTCCAACTCGCCGAGTCGGAAAAAATTCGCATCCGCCCGCTCATCCAGGCCGCCGAGGAATTTTGGGGCGAAACAGCCTACGCGCCCAACCAGCCGCAAGGTGTCGCCTACGAGGATGGCACCGACTTTGGCCAACCTCTCGTCATCGCCGCCTCCGCCGATCGCGACGGGGTGGAGGATGATCGCGTGGATGTCCAAAGTTCCCGCCTTATCGTGGTCGGCTCATTCCAGTTCGCACTCGACCAAACGCTCACTCCGCCCGGACTCGATTTCCTCGTTGGCTCGGTGAATTCCCTCATCGATCGCGGAACCCTCAGCGGCATCACTCCGAAAAATATCACCCGCTTCAACCTTCACCTCACCGATTCGCAGTTATCCCGCCTGGCTCTTGCCGTGATGTTCGGGGCACCGGGCCTTGCCGCCTTCGCAGGGATCCTGATGTGGTTCAAACGCCGCGCATGAGCCGCACCGCGACCATTCTTCTTCTCCTGCTCGCCATCGGATTGGCGGTATTTGTGGGAACCACCGAACGCTGGCGATCTTCTCCTGAACGAACCATTCAGCCCGGCTCGGCGCTGTTTGACTTCGATCCTGATGATATCCGGCACATCAGCATCAAAAACGGCGACCAATCTTTTCTCATGAAGCGCAGCGAGGAAGGTTGGATCCTCGAGACATCGAACCCCGACACCGCCAATCCCGAAGCCGTCGCCGCCATTTTTAAAACTGCCCTCGCCACTCCGGTGCTCGACCGGATCGACCCCTCCGAGATTCACGATCAGCAAAACCTCGCCACCTACGGCGTCTTAAAAAGCAGCCTACAACTCGATTTCAAGGGCGACCGCCCCCTTTCGCTTCTCTTTGGAAAATCCGGCATCGATGGCGACCGCACCTATGTGGCCTTTGAAAAATCCAATGCGGTCTATCTCATCCCAAACGACCTCGTTAAATTAATCTCCCTCCCCTTCGACAATTTCCGCGACCGGCGCCTAGCCGTCTTTGAGCCCGAACGCGTTCGACGCATCGAAATTCTCCGAGGTTCAACCACTCTCGAACTCGAAAACAAAGGCCGCGGCTGGCAAATCACCAAACCTCTCGCCGCCCCGGCCGACAACGAAGCCGTCGCAACCCTCCTGAAAAATTGCGGCACCCTTCGCCTCGCCTCATTCGATCAATCCACTAAAAAAACCGAAACCTCCCCCGTGCCCTTTGATCAAGTTTCCGAAATCCGAATTTTCAGTGAGGAGGCCAGAGAACCCACCTCTATCGCCATCGGCAAAACAACACCGGATGGGTTTGTGCCCGTCCGAATTCAGCCGCGCAATATCAG
>JBDKIG010000002.1:0-47472 GCA_039797215.1 Verrucomicrobiota bacterium
GGCGGCCACGCCGGCGCTGGTGATCCAAGCGGGGACTGGGCCACCAATAATTTGTGCCCCACCGGTCCATGCGCCGAAGAGAAGGAGCGTCCAAAAACCCAGGAGGCTGAGGTTATTGCTAGCGACTGGGAGTCCGGTGGACTTCGGAATGATGTAGTAAGCGGCCGCGACTCCGACAGGAACAAGCCAGAGATTCATGAATCCGCTGGCATACCAGAGGGCGATGGGCGTTTGGGCTGGGGCGGCAACTGGGCTCCAGACAAGGAGAGCGTTCGCCGTTCCGAAGAGCCAAGGAAAGGCCAAGACCGCTGTGAAAACAAACCATGCCGAGACGAAGAGAGGGCCGGATTTTCTCTCATTGAAGGTGAAGAGAACCCAGATCGCGATCAGCGCGTAGGAGATGAAAAGAATCGGTGTAGCGAAGGCAGGTAGGGCGAGGAGCGCAAAGGATGTGCTATTTCCAGCCAGGATCGAACAGGCTCCAACAAGAATGCCGAGGTTCCATACGATCCCGGCGCTGATCAACATACGGTGGTGAGAAAGTGGGACCTTGCAAAGGCGAGCCGTGAGCCATACCGCAATACCGATTGCGACAGGGGTCGAAAATCCATAGGCTAAAACCGTGGCCGCTGTCTGGACGACTCGTCCGTAGCTGAAAAAGCTGATTCCATCCAGAAACCCGGGGAAGACGAGTTGAATGGCGCCCACGACTTCAAAGAGGGAGCCGAAGATAAGCCAGAATGCGGCGGAGCCGAAGAAGAGCAGGACCGCACCGCTCGTCGAGGCGTCGATCTGCGCGCGCTCGGGGGCAGTCAAGTCATCCGGGTGATTGGACAAATCGTTGCTCATTGTTTGTTTTTCGATTTTTTGGGGTTGCCGGTTTTGTCGTCGGTTTTCTCAACCGGTGCGGCTAGGGCATTGGCGCCAGCAGCGGTGGGTTCCCCCTCAGGAAGGGGATCGGCGGCATCGGAAGGGGTGGCAAGACGGGTGGCGGGCACGGGTTGACCCGTATTATCCACCACCGGATAAGCAGGAGCGGGTTTTGTGGAATTCAGCTTGGCCAAGACGAGCGTCATGGCTTGATTGATAGGAATTTGAACACTTCCCTTTGCTTGATCGAGCCAGGCGTAGGAATGGAGTTTTTTCTCGTTTTCGGCTTGGAGCTCGGCAAGATTCTTCACGCGTTCCGCATCGCGAGCAGGGTCCTCAGGGTCGGTGGTGGCTGAGTATCCGCCACGGAAGAGATTGGTCGCCAGCAAGAACAGGGCGATGAGGCCGATGCCTAGAATAAAAAACCAGGCTCCGGATTTTTTCTTTTCGTTGTGGGATGCGGTATCCATCAGTTCTTCAAAGCAATCGATTTCTTAAGGCGCGGGTCACGGAGTGGCCAGAGAGGGGCGTCTCCGAGGCGTTTCAGGAAAACGGCGGCGAGGGTGCTTCCGATCGCGATCAAGCAGGCGATATCCAGCCAGCTCACGACCACGCCGGATTTGTGGAGAGCCGGGAGCACGACGACATAGATATCGAGGAGGTGCATGGACAAAATCCAGAGCGCCATTCCGCAAAGGAAGGCCGGGCTTTTCTTTCCGAAATTGAACAACAAGAGAAGGAAGGGCACGAAGAAGTGTCCCACGACAAGGGCCGTGCTGAGGATTTGCCAAGTCTCGGTGTTGCGTCGCAGGAAGTAGATCGTTTCCTCTGGGATGTTGGCATACCAGATGAGCATGTATTGGCTGAAGCCGATGTAGGCCCAGAAAATCGTGAAGGCGAGCATGAGCTTGCCCATGATGTGGTAATGCTCAAGAGAAACGATATTTTGAAGATAACCGGCGTTTCGCAAAGCGGTAATGATAAGGACGAGAACGCAAAGGCTGCTCAAGGCGGTGCCGGCGAAAATATAGACGCCCCACATGGTGGAGAACCAATGATAGTCTAGGCCCATGAGCCAATCCACAGCGGCGAAGGTCAGGGACACGGCAAATAGAGGGAGACTCGCGAAGGTGATTTTGCGGTTAAGCAAGGTGTAACGAGCCGACCCACAAGTGTCTTGATGGATGGAGTTTGCCCGGAGCCATGTCGCGGCGATTCCGAAGAAGAGGAAATAGAAGGCGGCGCGAATCCAGAAGAATTCCTTGGTGAGGTAGGGCCACTTTTCATCAAGGAGGATGTCTTGGCCGGGGAGTTTGGTCATCCAATACCAGAGCGTCGGAGCGACGAAAATCAGAGGAATGAAAAGGACACCCATCACGATCAAGAGGCTGGCCATGTTTTCCGTCTGACGACGAACAACAACGCTCCACTCGGCATCGACGGCGTGATGGACAAGCGTCCAGAAAAGCCCACCCATGCAGATCGTGAGGAAGAAGGTGAACGCGAAGAGGTAGGAGAAGGCGAATTGCTTGCTGTCGCTGAAGGCGCCGAAGCCAACAGCGGCGAACGCGACAATGGCCAGTGCGACGAGGCCGAGGAAACGACCGCCAACATGCTTGTAATCAAACATGTGGCTGCCGGGTTGGGATGGTTCGTGGCTGCTGCTCATTGTTTCTGCGCTTCGAGTTGGGCCCGTTCAGCGGGCGGAACATCATTGATCTTGGCGGCCCCCTGTGAGAGTTGAAGGGCGCGGATGTAAGCGACGATGGCCCAGCGGTCCTGCACTTGGATGCGGTCGCCGTAGCCCATCATGGTGTTTTTTCCATGAGTGATGGTGTTGAAGATTTCACCGTCCGCCATGTCGCGGATGCGGGGTTGGTGGAGATTGGCGATGGCGACGAGGCCATATTTTCCGGCGATGCCGTTCCCTGCCCCGGTCGCTCCGTGGCAAACTTGGCAGGAGATGGCGTAGCGCTCTTGGCCGCGGGCGATGAATTCCGGAGTGATTTCGCTGACGGGAATTCCAGTTCCCCACTGGTTGTCGAATCGGCCCGTATCAAAATACGATACCCCGTTCGAGAATTTCACCTGCTTGTAAGGGCTGGCGGATTCGCCGGTCGAGCCATCCACAGGCTTGTGCATGGGCATGGCGTATCCGAGCGGAACGGTGCCAGCGATCGGCTCACGGTTACCGCGCCCGTCGGCGTAAAATTCGCTAGGGACTTGGGCTTTGACCTTGGGTTGGTGGTCCATGTCCGGGAAAAGCTCGATGGGTGGTTTCTGGAATTTTTGTCCGCGAAACCCTGCGACCGTCACCACGAGGACGACCACAAGAGCGAAAATGGAGAAGAAGTATTTGAGCATGCCCGATTAGTCTCCGTGGATGGTGGTGATGTTGGTGCCGCCAAGGGACTCGAGGAAATCCTTGATGGAGCGGGTGGAGAACTTGGGATCTTCGGACTCGATGGCGACGAAGAATTTGTCTTCAGTGACTTTTTTGAAACGATCCCAGTTGAAGAGTTGGTGGTTGAGGCGCGGCAGGCCATTCATGATCAACATTCCAAAGACCGCCGTGAAGGCTGAGATAAGAATCGTTAATTCAAACATTACCGGGAAAAAAGCCGGGACGGTGTAGAGATTGGTGGGCTTGCCGGCGACAATCAACGGGTAAAGGAACGACGAGGTGCCGAACTCCAAGGTTACGGCGGTCAAAAATCCGGTAAGACCGCCAAAGAAGACCACTTTTCCAAGGATCGAGCGCTTGAGACCCATCGCCTCGTCCATTCCGTGAATCGGAAATGGCGAGAAGACATCCCATTTCGAAAATCCGGCATCGCGGATTTTTTCGGCGGCGTGGTAGAGATCGCGGGCGCACTGAAACTCAGCGGCGACTCCGTAAACAGGTGCTGTGGGATTTCCAACGGCTTCCATATTAATGATGCGCCTCCCCGTGGTGTGGGTCCGCTTCGGGAAGGACGGCTTTAACTTCGAACATACAAATCATTGGAAGGAATCGAATAAAGAGCAGGAAGAGTGTTCCGAACAACCCAAAGGTGCCGACAAAAGTGCAAATATCGACCCAGGTCGGGTGGAACATTCCCCAAGCCGATGGGGTGAAATCCCGGGCGAGGGTGGTCGCGATGATCACGAAGCGCTCGAACCACATACCGGCATTCGGGAATTGGACAATGACCCAGACCCAAATGAGATGGGTGCGGAAGTATTTGAACCAGAAAATCTGCGGTGCGACGACATTGCAGAACATCATCGACCAGTAAGCCCACCAATAAGGACCGAAGGCGCGATACCAGAAGGCCGCACGCTCGTAGGGGTTCGCGCTATACCACGCAACGAACAGCTCCATCAAGTAGGCGTAACCGACGATGGATCCTGTGAGCAGGATGACTTTGCACATCTTGTTCACATGGTCGATCGTGACTAGGTCATGGAGTGGCTTGTAGATCGCGCAAGCCGGAATCATGATGGTGAGCACCATCGCGAAACCACCGAAAATGGCACCGGCGACAAAGTAAGGCGGGAAGATGGTGGTGTGCCAGCCCGGAACGACCGATGTCGCAAAGTCGAAGGACACGACCGAGTGCACGGAGAGCACGAGAGGTGTCGAGAGACCGGCGAGGATCAGGTAGGCCATTTCGTAGTGGCGCCATTGGCGATTGCCACCGCGCCAGCCGAGTGCAAGGACGCCATAGATGAATTTGCGGATTTTCGTGGTGCAACGATCGCGCAGGGTGGCGAGGTCGGGGATCAGACCGGTATACCAGAAGAGCACCGACACGGTGAAGTAGGTCGAGACCGCGAACACATCCCACAAGAGCGGCGAGCGGAAGTTTTGCCAGATCGCATTGGCATTTGGCACCGGGGCAAGGAACCAAGCCATCCACACGCGGCCGACATGCAGGGCGGGATAAATGCCGGCACAGACGACGGCGAAGAGCGTCATGGCTTCCGCGGCGCGGTTGATCGAGGTGCGCCACTTTTGGCGGGTCAGGAAAAGAATCGCCGAAATGAGCGTTCCCGCGTGGCCGATACCGATCCAGAACACGAAGTTGGTGATGTCCCATGCCCAGCCGACGGGGTGATTATTTCCCCATACGCCGACACCGGTCGAGATGAGGTAAGCCAAGAGCGCCAAGCACATGAGTGTGAGCGGCACCGTGATCGCCATCGAGATATACCACCAAGTCGGCGTCTTGCCCTCGACGATGGAGCTGATGTAATCGCTGATCCAGCCCATCGTGCGGTTGTTAAGCACAAGCGGTTTGCGGACGAGTTGTTTGTCGTCTTCCGTAAGGTGCTCGGGATGTTCGGCGGTGGCGTTGGACATTTCTTAAACCTTAGTGGGCGGCCGGAGCGGCGTGGGCGTCGCCATGGGGCGGGTGGGCGTTGTGGGAATCGTGGGTGTCATGCCCCTCGCCGTGGGCGCCGTGGTGACCGGCCCCGTTGGCCATACCGACTTGATCGGCGCCGGGCATTTGAGGATTCGGGTTGCGAATGCGAGCGAGGTAGGAAACGCGGGGCGCGACATTCAAATACTTGAACATCACATAGGCGCGGTCGTCTTTGCGGAGTCGGCTGACCGAGCTGTTCGGGTCGGCGACATTGCCAAAGACAATCGAGTCGTTCGGGCAAGCCTGTTGACAAGCCACCTTGAACTTGGCGATCGGTGTCTCGCTGGCTGGAGTTGGGCCGGCTTCGACAAGGCGGGAGATTTTGGCTTCCTCGATGCGCTGAATGCAGAAGGTGCATTTTTCCATGACGCCGCGCATGCGCACGGTGACATTCGGATTTTTCGCCATCTTGAGGCTGTCGGCCATGCCTTTTTTGGCGAGCGGACCCCAATAGAGTTCGTCGATTGGCCGCTGATTGTAATCGAAATAGTTGAAGCGGCGAACTTTCCAAGGGCAGTTATTCGCGCAATAGCGAGTGCCGATGCAACGATTGTAGGCCATGAGGTTCAGGCCATCCTCGCTGTGGACCGTGGCATTGACCGGGCAAACTGTCTCGCAAGGAGCATTCTCGCAATGCTGGCACATGACAGCCTGCGTGAGCATTTCGGGATCCTCGGCCTCGCCGGCAAAGTAACGATCGAGTCGGATCCAGGCCATGTCGCGGTTTTTGCGGACTTGGTCCTTGCCGACGACCGGCACATTGTTTTCGGCTTGGCACGCGACGACGCAGGCATTGCAACCGGTGCAGGTGTTGAGATCCACTGTCATTCCCCACTGCTCCTTCGAGGTCAACTCGGGGTGGGTGTAGAGCGAAATATTTGGCGGGATGTGGCTATCCATGCCCATCGTTTGGGCAAAGGTGTGATCTTTTTCGTAGCGCTCGATGGTGCCCTCACGCACGAGATCACGGCCTTCCATGCTCTTGTGCTCCTGCGTTTGAGCTATGGGATAGTCGCGGTCGGTGACTTTGCAGGTCACACCCCCGAGGGTGCGCATACAGTTCGAGCGGCGGAGCGGGTAGGCATTGAAACCCACGCCATCCATCAACGCGGAGACTTCCTTGCGTCCATACCCCAAGGCGATGGAAAGCGAATTATCGGCATGGCCCGGGGCGACGATCGCTGCGGCTTCGATGGTCGTCGTGCCATCGGAAATTTCCACGATATCGGCGACCAAGTCGTAGTTGACATCGTTGCCCATCTTCTCGGCGATGTCGCCGAGGATGTTGAAGTTGTTTGCTTTGATTCCGAGCTTTTGGGCGGTGGCGGGGCTAACGAGGATTGCGTTGTCCCAAGTGACCTTGGTGACGAAATCCGGAGTCTCGAGGAGCCAGGAATTGTTCGCGTAGCGGCCGTCATCCACGCTGGGGCTTTGCAGGAAAACCAACTCCAAGCCATCCGACTTGGTAGTCGTGGACTTCGCAAGGTTGGCGGCGGCGGCAGCGTTGAAAGTAGCCTGGACTGGCGTGAAGGCCGTCTTTGGTTGAAATCCGTCGCGCAGGAAAGCATTCCATGCAGCGGGGTCGGTGGTTTGGGCAACTTGCGTGAAAGTGGCTTGAACCAAGGCCGGACCAACCGGAGCAGGCGCGCCGTTGAGCGCGTTGAGAATCTCGAGTTCCGAACGACCACCCCAGAGCGGGAGGATCATTGGTTGCACCGAAGTGTAGGTGCCGTCAAATGTGCGAACATCGCCCCAAGTCTCGAGGAAATGGGCAGCTGGGACATGCCAGCGGCAGACTTTGGCGGTTTCGTCTACGAAGAGTCCGAGATGAACGGTATCAGCGACCTTCTCGAGAAGTTTGGCGAAGCCCAGTTCGGCCGGGGCGTTGTGGGCGGGGTTGCCGCCGAGGATGAAGAGAGATTTCACCTTGCCGGCCTCGATCGCTTTGGCGAGATCCCCGATGCTGGCAGCGGCAGGCGTATCGGTTTTGACGGCTGCGATGGTGGTGCCGATGTTGCCGAGGGCGCTATTGATCGCATTGACCAAAACCTGGACCGGGGCGGGTGTGAGCGGACCAGCGACGACAATCGAGCGTCCGCTGTTCTTCGCGAGGTCGGCGGCACATTCCTCGACCCACTTGGGATCGAACGATGCCGACGAAGCGGGAACGGCGTTGGCGACGGCGGCCAAGTTGGCGTTGCCAGTGGACTTGGCGAGCACCAATCCGAGCTGACGAGCAAATTCGCCCATGTCGGAGACCTTCAAACGCAGACGATGGTCGGCCATGCCGCCCGTGACCGAGTAGTGATTCTCGACCACATACAGGCGGTTCATCGGAGCGCCTTTTTGGTCCGGATTGCGGCGAGCGGCAAAGCCCTGTGCGTAGCCGATGCCGGTTTCGATCGGATTCAGGAAATCACTATCGATGGCCAAGATAATGTCGGCGCGGCTGAAATTGGGAACGAGGCGAACATTGGGGCCAAAAGACGCCGTAGCGGCGGCTTCGGCGGGAGTTGCGGCAAGGGGATCGTATTCCGCCCAAAGCAGATCAGGAAATTTTTCCTGCAAGTCCGCGCGGAGGCGGTTGCGGGTGGGCGAGCTAACCGACTCGGCCAAAATGGCGAGGCCTTGACCACTGCCGGAAGCCACGGATTTCACGAAGGCGTCGAATGCTTCGGCGCTCGAGGTTTGGCCTTTTTCTGTGATTTCTTTGGAGCGGTGTGGATCGTAGAGATTCAGGATTTCCGCCTGGGCAAAGGTATCCGTTCCGCCATTAGAGAAAGGATGGAGCGGGTTGCCCTCAAGCTTGGTCGGGCGTCCATCACTCGTCGTGGCGATCAATGGCACCGCGCCGTAGCGGGCAGGCATGGAGGTCGCGTAGTAGAGAAACTTGCCGGGAATCGTGTATTCCACACCTTTGGTGAAAGGAACGAGGAACGAATCGGGGCGGCGGCAACCCGTGAGGCCGACGCCTGCGAGCGCGATCGAGGCGCCCATGAGTTTAATGAAATCCCGCTTCGAAAGTCCGCTGTCTTCGTAAAGATCCGCGCCACGCGGAAATTCCTGTTGGAGATGTTTCTCGAACTGCGGGTCATTCTCCAACTCGCGCAGGCTACGCCAGATGCGCGGGTTTTTTTCCGGTTTCGGGTGATTGAAATTTCTCTTCATCGATGGCAGCCTCCGCAGGTGACGGGCGGGTTCACTTCCCACTCTTCCTTGAACTTCATGCCGATCTCGTGCTGGGCCTCCGAGCTGGCCGGTTTCCAGGCCATATTGTAGACTTCCGACGGCGGGCGGAGGTGGTTTTCCGGGGCACGGTGGCAATCCAAGCACCAGCTCATGCTTTGCGGCTCATGCTGGTAGACGACCTTCATTTCATTGATCGCGCCGTGACAGCTGTAGCAGCTCACGCCGCGGTTCACATGCGCCGCATGGTTGAAATAAGTATAGTCGGGAACCTTGTGAATGCGGACCCAGTTCACAGGTTGGCCGGTTTTCCAGCTTTCGCGCACGGCGGCGAGTTTTGGACTATCGGCTTTGATTTGCGTGTGGCAGGCCATGCAGGTCTGGGTGGTCGGCACATTCGAGTGCGAGGCGACCTCGACGAAGCTGTGGCAATACCGGCAGTCCATTCCCAGTTGCTGCACATGGATCACATGCGAGAACGGCACCGGCTGGGTGGGTTCGTAGCCGACGCGGGTGTATTTCGGGGTAAAGTAATACCAGAGACCCCCGACGATAAAAGTCACGATCGCCCCCACGCAAATCACCAGCTTCAGGGGAAGCCAGTTGGTCCATTTTGGAAAAAAGTTCGCCATGGGTCAGTGCGGAGCCGTCAGAGTGTTCCTTGTCCAGCTCGCGAGAAAAGAGACGGGGAAATTGCGTGCCAGCGATTAGTCGAATACATGTTTTTCGGAAAAAGGTGCCGTATGTCTCCAAATTCTGAGCCAACTGTCAACAATATCGGAAAAAATTGTTTGATTATCCCAGCGCTTGTGTGGGTCGCGCTATTCTTTCTTCACCCACCTCTGTGCCCCGCGCAGAACGGCCCACAGCCTCCGTTGCCGACCACCGAGCTCCGCATCGGAACCAAAAAAATCACCGCCGAAATCGCCGACGAGGCCCATGAGCGCAGCGCGGGTTTGATGTTTCGAAAATCCCTCGCATCCGACTCCGGCATGCTTTTCGTAATGGATCGAATTGCTCCCGTTGGCTTCTGGATGAAAAATACCCAAGTGCCTCTCACCATCGCCTACATCGACCCTGCAGGCGTCATCAAAGAACTCCACGATCTGGAACCCCACAACCAAACTCCCGTGCCCAGCCGCTTTCCGAATATCGCCTACGCCCTCGAAATGCCACAGGGCTGGTTCACAAAAAACAACATCTGGCCCGGCGAGCGCCTCGAAGGCCTGCCAAAGCCCACAGCACCCAATCCATGAACATCGGTATCCTCGGCGCGCGCGGTTATGTCGGCACCCGGCTTTGCCGAATGGGGGCCGCTGCTGGCCACACGATCATTCCGTTCTCGCGCGGCGGCACAGCGGGCTTCCGCCAAATCCTCGCCGATGGGCCACTGGATTTTTCAGGACTCGATGCGGTGGTGAATCTCGCCGGCGAGCCGATTGTCGGGCTTTGGACGAAATCCAAGAAAAACGAAATCCTCCGCAGCCGCGTGGACGCAACCCGTCGCGTTGTCGAAAGCCTCCGACCCGGCGGCCCGCGCGTGCTCGTCAACGCCTCCGCGATCGGCTTCTACGGCGACACCGGCGAGAATGCGGTCGAGGAATCCTCGCCCACCGGCACTGGGTTTCTAGCCAGCGTCTGCCAAGCTTGGGAAGCCGCCGCCCAGCCCGCCGAAAACCTCGGAGTCCGCACCGTGCTCTTGCGCATCGGCTTTGTCACAGGCCCCGGCGGCGCCATGCGTTTGATCGCTCCGATTTTCAAACTCGGCCTCGGCGGAAAGCTCGGGAACGGCCGCCAGTGGATGAGTTGCATCCATGTGGATGATGTCGCGGGCATGATCCTGTGGGCCCTCGAAAACAACGCCGTTCGCGGCCCACTCAATGCCGTGAATCCCGACCCCGTTCGCAACTCCGACTTCACCCAAATCCTCGCACGCGTCCTCCGCCGCCCCGCGATTTTTCCCACGCCCGCCATCGCCCTCCGCCTCGCGCTCGGCGAGCTTTCCCACCTCCTCCTCGACAGCGTCCGCGTGCGCCCTGCCAAAGCCCTCGCTCTCGGATACCGCTACCGCCATCCCACCCTCGAGGACGGCCTCCTCTCGGAAAAGCAGGCTTGACGATCCGGTGCGCCTGCTAAAAGTGACCCCTCTCCTCCCACTATGAACCAAATCTCCTACCCGCCTGGCTTCCGCGCCCGACGCGGCCTGAACTGGGGCGCGATCGGCTTCATGTATGCCTCGTATTACATGTGCCGATACAACTTCCGCTTCGCCGGCCCCGGCATGAACGAGGAATTTGGTTTCGACAAAACCGACCTCGCCAATATCTGGGTGATCTGGTCCCTCGCCTACGGCACCGGCCAACTCGTCAACGGCCTTTTCACCGATCGCATCGGCGGCAAGTGGTCCATGCTCATCGGCGCCATCGGCACGATCGCGTGCAATTTCATTTTCGGCTTCTCCTCCTTCATCGGCACGCTCTCGACTTTCGCCCTGATCGCCCTCCTCAACGGATGGTTCCAATCGTTCGGCGCGCCCGGCATGGTCAAAATCAACGCCGCCTGGTTCAATCGC
The DNA here is from genome assembly GCA_039797215.1 of Verrucomicrobiota bacterium. Taxonomy (GTDB): domain Bacteria; phylum Verrucomicrobiota; class Verrucomicrobiia; order Chthoniobacterales; family Terrimicrobiaceae; genus UBA967. Next base: position 11,038 of record JBDKIG010000002.1, read on the forward strand.
ACCGAGCGCGGCACCTTCGCCGGCATCTTCGGGATCATGATCCAGATCGGGCAATTCACGATCAACACCCTCGCCCCCTTCCTCCTCGCGGGCTTCGCCATCGCTCTGTGGTCCACCGCCACCTGGGTCGTCGAGCCGGGCACTTGGCGGATTCTCTTTATCATCCCGCCCGTCATCACCGCCGCCGCCGCTCTCTTCCTGTTTTTCGCCGTGAAGGAAGAACCCGCCGCCGCCGGCTATCCGGATTGCGTTCATGATGAAATCGACAATTCCGCCGGCACGAAAGTCACCCTCAAGGAAACCTTCACCACCATCTTTTGCCATCCGCTCGTTTGGTTCTACGCCGCCGCCTACGCCTGCACAGGAGCCGTTCGCCACAGCTCCGACCAGCTCTCCGTGATGTTTTTCACCGAGCAACTCGGCATCGATCTCAAATCCAAACCACTCTCCGTGATCATCACGCTCAACCTCATGACCGCCGCCGCGATTTTCGGCTCGATCGCCTCCGGTTGGGTCTCGGACCGCTTCTTCAAAGGCCAGCGCGCACCCGTCGCCAAGTTCCTCTATTTTCTGGAGGCCATCGTCCTCGCCTCCGCCGCCGTCGTCATGTTCTCCGGCTTGATCCGACCCGGACTTCTCGGCGTCACGCTCGGCGGGCTTTTCCTCGTCATGACCTCCCTCACCGTCAACTCCACCCACTCGATCGTCGGAGCCGCCGCCCCGATGGATATCGGCGGGAAAAAAATGGCGGGCTTCGCGGCAGGCGTCATCGACTCGTTCCAATATTACGGCTCCGCCATCTGCCTCTTCATCACCGGCCTCGTCCTCGCCGAATTCGGCTGGACCGGCTGGTATCCCGTCATGATCGCCTTCGCCCTCTGCGGCGGACTCTCCATGATCCTCCTCGAGAGAAAACAAAAACGCCTCGCCCGGCAGTAAGTAGAATTTCCTCTGTGCCCTCTGTGTCCTCTGTGGTCAATTCCATGGCGTGACACCCGACTCGAAAATTTTCGTCGCCGGCCATCGCGGCATGGTTGGCAGCGCCATCGTCCGCGCCCTCGCCAGCCAAGGGTTCACCCAAATCCTTACTCGCCCCCGCGCCGAACTCGACCTCCTCGACCGCTCCGCCGTCCGCGCCTTTTTCGCAAAGGAACGCCCCGAATTTGTCATCGATGCCGCCGCGCGCGTCGGAGGCATCGTCGCGAATTTCGAAAAACCCGTCGAATTCCTCCTCGAGAACCTCACCCTTCAAAACAACCTCATCGAGGCCGCCGCCGACTTCGGCACCACCAAGTTTCTCTTCCTCGGCAGTTCCTGCATCTACCCCAAGCACGCCCCCCAACCCATCCCGGAAGACGCCCTCCTCACCGGCCCGCTCGAGTCCACCAACGAAGCCTACGCCATCGCCAAGATCGCCGGCATCAAGCTCTGCCAGGCCTACGCCCGGGAATACGGAAAGAATTTCCTCTCCGCCATGCCCACGAATCTCTACGGGCCGCATGACAACTTCGACCTCCACACCTCCCATGTCCTCCCCGCCCTCATCCGCAAAGTCCATGAGGCCAAAAAAACCGGCACGCCCGAGGTTTTGGTCTGGGGCAGCGGCACGCCCCGCCGCGAATTCCTCCACGCCGACGACCTCGCCGACGCCTGTGTTTTCCTTTTAAAAAACAACGAATCCCCCGACCTGATCAACATCGGCTCCGGCGAAGACACCACCATCCGCTCCCTCGCCGAACTCGTCTGCGAAGTCCTCGGTTACAACGGCACTCTCGTCTTCGATCCCACCAAGCCCGACGGCACCCCGCGCAAGCTGATGGACAGCTCGAAACTTTTCAGCCTCGGCTGGAAACCCAAAATCTCCCTCCGCCAAGGCATCGCCCACGCCTATGCTTGGTTCCTCGAAAACCAACCTGCGTCCTGATTTTCGCCCCCTCCCCTTGCGCTGGATGCGAGTCCTGATTCATGCCACTCTCCGGCGCGATCATGAAAAAACAAACCGCCAAGTCCTCCGCCAAAGCCCCTCTGCGCCTCTTGGGCAAAGCCTCCGCGCTACCAACCGAACCCTCGCGCCAAATCCTCGATTCGTTCCCGAATAGCCACCCCGGCCGCGACTACACGATTTTTTTGGAGACAGAGGATTTCTCGTCCGTGTGCCCCGTGACCAGCCAGCCGGACTATGCGGAAATCTCGATCGAGTATGTCCCCGCCGCGCGTTGCATCGAGACGAAGTCCCTCAAATACTACCTCGCCTCGTTCCGAAACACCCCGGCCTTCAACGAGCAGATCGTGAACCGCATCCTCGAAGACCTCATCGCCACCTGCTCCCCGAAACGCATGACTGTTCGCGGAGCCTTCGCCTCACGCGGCGGTCTGTCACTCACGGTCGAAGCCACGCACGAAGCGCGCGGACGCAAACGCTAAGCCGCTACTTTTTAAAAAACCCAATCGCGGTGACGAGATCCAGCGCGCGCTGAAGCACCGTGTCGCGCAGTGTTGGCACTGCCTTCTCGCGGGCCTCCTCGCCGATTTCAGGGTTCGTATTGGCCACGAGCGCCGCTTCGTTCAGCCGCGGCGGATCGACATCAAAAGCAAATCTCCCCACGCCCTCTTTTCCCGCCTGGTCAAAAATTTTGTCGCGGGTTTCGCGATCGAGCCGCACCGCAATATCAGGCGACACGCCTTTGGGAAAAAGCCCCCCGCTTTTCGGCGTCGACGCTTGCGATACCGCCACGCGCACGGAACGCCCCCCGCCGAGCGGGAAGTCCGCGAATTCCACCGCCGCGCCAGCGGTTGGAGCTCCGACCAACATCGCCTTCGCATTGTCGCGAAGCGTGGCCGCCAAAACCTCGGCCGGCCCTTGCGTGTCGGAATCGATCAACACCACGAGCACGCCCTCAAAGACTGGAGCGCTGTCGTTCGTGACAATCCGCTCCTGTTTGGCATTCGGTTTTTGAACCGTGAAAAGAACCCCGCCCTTCGGGCAAAATCTCTTCGCAAACTCCGCGCTGCCATCAAACCCCGGCTCCACCGGAATTCCCCGCAAATCCAGAATCACCGCGCCCAGGGATTTCTCCCCAAAATTTTTCAGCGTCGTGTCGAATTGCGTGAGTGCGGAGGAGTCCAATTTCCCGGGCCGAATGTAGCCGGCTCGTCCATCGAGGATTTCCGCGAGAAATGGAAAACCCGCCGCCGTTTCCGGCGCAGCGTCGGTTTCCACGATCGAAATCCCCGGCCCCAGCTGCTCCGTCAAACCCTGCAAAAGAGCCCGCTGGCTGGCTTTTTCGAGTTGTTCGGAAGAAAGGAAATTCGCGCGCGCGGCCTCCAAGGCTTTTTGCACCTGCGAGTCATCGAGCGAATCGACCGAGTGATGCGACTCCAAAGCCTGCGCCATGGATATCAAAAAAAGACCCGCCATACCCAGAACGAAAGCTTTGCGAGAATGACAGGCTTTCAAAACCCTCTTCTGAAAGAACTCCGTGCTCTCTGTGTCCTCTGTGGTCAATTCCTCGGAAAACCTCATCACGCGCCAATATCATTCCGACGCTGGATGCCGTCGAAGAAAATTCGATCGGCGGCGAGGTAGCCTTGTCGCCTGGCCTCGTCGAGATTCGCCCCCAAGGCGGTGACTCCCAGCACGCGCCCGCCACTCGTGACGATTTGGCCATCGACCTCCTTCGCCCCCGCGTGAAAAACCTTCACTTCCTCCAACTCCCCAGCCGCATCGAGGCCCGAAATCACTTTGCCTTTCTCGTAAGAACCAGGATAGCCGCCGGAAGCCAGAATCACGCAGACCGCCGCGCGGGCATCCCACTCGGGACTCATCTCAGCCAGCGTTCCGTCGGCTGTGGCTTCGAGCAGCGGCAACAAGTCCGAACTCAACCTCCGCACCAGCACCTGCGTCTCGGGATCACCCCAGCGGCAGTTGAACTCGAGCACCTTCGGCCCCTCGGCCGTGAGCATCAGCCCAGGAAACAGCATCCCGCGAAAAGCGATCCCGTCCTTTTGAATCCCCGCCAAAAACGGATCCAAAATCTCCCGGCAAATCCTCGCTCGCAGGGCCTCGTCCACCGAACCCGATGGCGAAATCGTCCCCATGCCGCCGGTGTTCGGGCCGAGGTTTCCGTCAAAAGCCTTCTTGTGGTCCCGGCAGTCAGGCAAGAGCAAATACGATGAGCCATCCACCAACGCGTGGATCGAGCACTCGACACCTTCCAAAAATTCCTCCACCACGATGCGCTTCCCGGCCGCCCCGAACGCGCCGTCCTCGAGACACATCCGCACCGCGCCCTCGGCCTCGTCGAGGTTTTGGGCAATGATCACGCCCTTGCCAAGCGCGAGCCCGTCGGCCTTCACGACCAGCGGGTATTTCGCGGAGCGGCAAAAATCCAGCGCCTCGGCGCAGTCGGTGAACTCCCGGTAATCCGCTGTCGGGATTCCATGGCGTCGCATGAATTCCTTTGCGAATGCCTTCGAGGATTCGAGGCGTGCAGCCGCGGCGGGTGGACCGAAAATTTTCAGCCCCGCCTTTTGAAACGCATCCACGACTCCCGCCGCGAGGGCGTCATCCGGGCCGACAATGGTGAAATCGATCCGATTCGTTTTCGCAAACTCGACAAGTTTTTCGACATCCTCCGCCGCGATCACGACATTCTCCCCGAGTTGCGCGGTGCCGGAGTTTCCTGGAGCAGCGTAGAGTTTTTCGATCTGCGGTGATTGCGCGAGCTTCCATGCGAGCGCGTGCTCGCGTCCGCCGGAGCCCGTGACGAGAACTCGTTTCTTCATCGATTGAAAGCCAGTGTCACAGGCCGCGCAGGGAGCATTTGCCGGGAGAAAGTCACCGTGGTGCCCTGCACTCCACGCACATCGCCGTGCAACCAATTTCCCGCCGATCCCATCGGAATCACGACCTTCGGCTGCAACTGCGAGAGCACCGCTTGACGCGACTCCCCGCCGAGCGAATCCATCGGCATAAACAAAATATCCACCGATCCCATCTGCGCGAGTTGATCGGCATCGAACGGCTTGGATTGCCGACCGAGGAAACAAAACCGCATCCCATCCATTACCCAAGTGTAGGTGAGATTCATCCCATCCACGGAAAGGATCTGCGGGTTGCGGTAGGTCGGAATTCCTCGGATTGGAATGCCCGTGATCGTGCTCAAACCCATGCCCACCCCACCACGCAGGATGGCGGGCTGGTTCTCGATCGCGTTGATGTTATTCGAATCCGGACGCTCGGTCGTGATCAGGACAATGTCGATCTTCAGCGGGCTTGGCAAAGTGCGCCCACCGGTTTTCGAAGCATAGGGATTCGTAAGGATCGAAGTGCCTATCGGCGAGGTGATGCGGTAGCACTGGTTGCCGAGCCAATCGATGCGCGTGTAGCGCGGGGAGGATTTGGGCGTGGGCTCTCCCCCTCCGCATCCGGCCAAAGCCAGGATGCAGGCCAACCCGAAAACAAGTCGGCGCATGATCAGGCGGGAAGGCTCAACTGAACTCCAAGATCGCCCACGCGGCTGATGGTCAGGCCCTGTAACGCGGGAGTCTCCGAGGCCATGACCTTGAAAACCTCCTCGATCGAGTAGACGCCATTCGAGCCGCCGACGGCCTGCACGAGATCGCGCAAAACCTCCCAGTCGTCCCGAGCCTGCCCGGGCGGTTGGATGGCTTGATTGAGGCGCTGAATGCGGCCCTTGATATTGATCATCGTGCCGCGCTTCTCGGCCCAGGCACTCGTCGGCAGGACAACTGATGCGTGAGGGGAGGTCTTATTCGCGAGGATTCCGGCAAAAACCAACAACTCGAGTTTCTTCAGCGCTCCCTCGGAAATTCCGCAATCCACGGCGTCCTCGCCGAGCACGATCAACCCCGTGATTTCGCCCGACTCCACGCGACGCGAGATCTCGGGGAGCTTGCCAGTGGCGAGGCCGAGCAACTTCGCGCCGCTCGTGTTCGAGTTTCCATCTTCAGAAATCAAAAATCCATCACCCTTCTGCGGGCGGGGCAGCACATCGAAGGCCTCGATTTTAAGAGCTGAGGCGAGGCGGCGGGCGAGGAAGAGCTCCTCGTTCGTCATCCGCGCGGAGGCGATCAAAGCCGTCTTGGCAGGATCGCAACCCTGCAGTTTTTCGGCAGCGGCGGCGAGGGCACGCGTCCACTTCGACGGGGATTCCTCTCCCTTCACTAGCGGCGAGACGAGGCGTTCGTCGCTGTGGAGATAGTGGAAATTCATGCGATGGCTGTCAGGCATCCAGCAGGAGTTCACCTCCTCGTTTTCGCGAGGCGTGATGCGGTAGACAATGTTCTCGCGGCTGCCGATCACGATATTGCAACCCGTGCCACAGGAGACATCGATGGTTTGGGTTTCCTTCAAAAACCAGACGCGCATCTTGAAGCGAAAATCTTTGCTCGTGAGCGCGCCCACCGGGCAGATGTCCACCGTGTTCAGAGAATAATTATTATCGAGCCGCTTGCCGGGATAGACCGAGAGCGTCGTGTGGCTGCCCCGGTTCAAGAAGCCCAGCACATCGTCGTGCGCGATCTCCTGCATGAAGCGGATGCAACGGGAGCACATGATGCAACGCTCGTCATCGAGCACGATCCGCTCGCCGATGTCCACGCGCTTCGGTTTTTTCACCTTCTCCTCGCGGAAGCGGGACTCGCCCTTGCCGAACTCGACAGAGAATTCCTGCAAGCGGCACTCGCCCGCCTGGTCGCAGATCGGGCAGTCGAGAGGGTGGTTGATGAGCAAAAATTCCATCACGCCCTTGCGGCATTCCTCCACGAGTGGCGACGAGGTGCGAACGCCCATGCCCTCGGCGACCTCCGCGGCGCAGGAGATTTCAGGCTTCGGTCCCCAAGCGATCTCGGGGCGTCCATCGGCTCCCAGCACGGGCTGGCGGTCGGGCGTCATCTTCGGGCGGCCGGTTTCGACGAGGCACATGCGGCAATTTCCCGGCGTGCTGAGTTTTGGATGGTAGCAGTAGTGCGGGATGAATTTTCCGCTCTTCATGCAAGCCTCGATCAAGCGCGTGCCTTTCGGGAACTGTTTCCATTCCCCGTCCACCTGCACATTGACCATCGCCACTGGAGTTGCCGTTTCGCTCATGTTGGAATTCGTTGAAAAACCCGCCGAGGGGTTTAAGAAGCCGCAATCTAGCGACAGCCCAACCCCCCGAACAAGCAAAAGAAGGGCCCGTTAGGGCAACTCGTATTTGAAAAGTCCGCTCGTTCCGTCGGTGAAGGTCAGCAGGAAGATGACATCTCCCAACGCATTGAAGCTCCGGCGGGCACCAGCGGTGGCGGTGCTTGCGGAATATACCAAAAATTTCGAAATCGTTTTGGTCACCCCGCCCACCGCGAAGCTATCGCCTGTGCGAATAATCAACGAGGGCGAGGAACCGGGCTCACTGGCTGCCCAAAATCCGAGATTGTTCGACTCTGTAACCCCTCCCGCGCCGGTCGCCAAGGTGGCGGTGAAAGCGATTCCGGCCTCGTCCGGGAAGGCGATTTGACTGAATGAGGCGAAACGCGCTCCGCTGAGCCCGGGCGCCGCATCCCCGACGCGGGCGATTGTGGCAAGTTCGCCCTCAGGGGATATCGCCCAAACTCCGGTGGCGTTGGCGCTAGCGACCCCTCCAACCCCGGTTTTGAGAGCCCCGGTGAACGCCAGATTTCCAGCGCCGTTCAGTATCGGCGAAGAAATCGTCTGGAAAATCCTTCCATCGGATTGTGCAACCCCGGTTCGAACCATCAGCTGTCCAGAGCCATCCGATCCATACACAAAAATTCCCGTGTTGTTTCCGGAGGTCACTCCATTGCCTGTGAATGTGGCCTTGAAAGCCACCTCATCCGATTCGCTCAAGATCGGGTTCGAGATGGCGCTGAATACTCCGCCGGTGATTCCAGGAACCGGGGATCCCACCGTCGCGACAGGCGTCGTGCCATTCCAGGTGAAGGCGAATGCGTTCACCTTATAAACCCCGAGTTGGCCCGTGCCAAATTTCGCAAACAGCAGCAAATCCCCGTCGCTATTGAAGTGTCGCGAGTGCCCTGTCTGTCCGGCCTCGGGATTGAAGGCCGTTAAGCTCGTGAGAGTCGGTGTCGGGCTTGCGCCGAGTCTGGCAACGAGAACCAAATTCCCGGAAGCATTTTGCGCCCAGATTCCAGAATTGTTGGAGGTCGTCACATTCGCTGAACCCGACGCGAGCGTGGCCCTGAAGGCGACCCCGCCATCGCCGACAACCAAATTGCTAAAGGAAGAGAATATCGTTCCCGCCGCTCCCGGGGCCGCGCTACCCGCCTTGGCGACTAGAGTAGTCGTTCCATTGGCCGCAACTTGCCAGATTCCGGTGGCTGTAGTTTTTGTGACATTTCCAACTCCGACCTTGAGTGTGCCGATAAATGCCAGCCTGTTGTTGCTGTTAAGAATCGGCTCGCCTAGCGCTGAAAAAACTCCTCCGCCGGTGGCATTCCCGCCAATCCTAGCAACCAGCCTATTGGTTCCGTTGATTGATGTCCAAATCCCCGCATTGTTGGTGGCATTTGCGCCCGTAAAGGCCGCCGTGGCATAAAAGGCCGTGTTGCCGTCGAGGTTTATCGCAGGGTTTCCAAATGACACAAAAGTTGCTGCTGGCGTGATGCCGGTTGCATTTCCGCCGGTTCGGAAAATCGATGCCAACTCGGTCCTAACAGGCGTCAAGAAAGTGCCAGTGGTTCCAGTGTCGGTGATTCCTCCATACTGGCTGGTAAGTCGGAAGTAGTAGAGCGTTGAGGCTTGCAATGCTCCCGTGGATGTCGAGACGGAGGCCGTGCCGTTACCTCCAACAAAAGACAGGGGCAGCGATGTGCCGAAGCTGGAGGTGGCGCCGATGTGGAAGGCGGCTGAGACCGATCGCGCGTCGATTGTGCCGGAGAGCGTTGTGCCATTCAGGGTCACCACGCCGGCTGAATTCGCTACCGGAGCCGTGAGACGACTGACCGCGAGAGAGTAGGTGCGGGAGGTCGTTTTGTCATCAGAGAGCACTCGCACCTGAACCGTGTTCGCACCCGGCAAGAGCGCCAACGCAGAACTCGCCTTGCCGGCCGCGATGGCCGTGAAATTCCCACTGCCCACCCTCGCCGATGCCGAGGAATTGGTTTCGGCCAAGGTCGGAAAAACCGTGATCGATGAAACGGAGTTCGCCACCGTGAGGTTATAGCTGGCATTGGCGGAAGAGAACGCTGGCCAGACGGTCAGGTTTGCGGTGTTCCAGCGCGGAACCAGATTCGAGAGCAGCGTGCCGGAGGCGGCTCTGTTGATGGTGAAAAAGTAGCTGGCCGCGTTGGTTCCGTTGTCGGCGGTGACTTTCACTTCCAGAATATTCGAACCTGGAGACAGAGCTAGAGCAGAGCTGGCTATGCCGGATTTACAGGCGACAAACTTACCACTCCCTATTCGTGCTTCAATTTTACCTCCGGCAGTCGATTTCGTGGCATTGACCGTTGTCGATGAGACCAAATTCACGACACTTAGGGAGTAGTTCGATGTGGAGACATTGAAGGATGGAGTGAAGGCTCCCGCGCTGAGGGAAAGCTTGGAAAGAGCGGTATCCGCTGAACGCTGTCGGACAACTTTCAGTGTATGATTTCCTGATGTGGCGCCGTCCTGTGCGGTCACCCGGATCGTGATGGTGTTGTTGCCTACAGCCAAGGCAAAATTCCCGGAGTTTGTTCCGCCGGGAGTCGAGCTGAAGTTACCTGTATTGAAGCGAACTTGCGCGGTGGCAGAAGGATGGAAGGGAGTCCAGTTGGCCGTCAGGGAGGTTGTTTCAAATGGAACAGTGGTGGTGTAATTTCGTGTTGCCGTGGAAAACGAAGGGGAAATCGTGCCGGTGGAAATCCCCAGAGACTGCAAGGCCGTGATGTTGCTGATCGTCGTAAAACTTTGTGTCGAGCCGTAGCTGGTGCCTGCCGAATTTTGTGCGACAGCCCGAAAATAATAAGTGGTGGACGGCAAAAGCCCCGTGACTTGGGTTTGGACCGAAGCATTGGAGGATGCCGAACCCGCCGACAAGGTCGCTGAGTTCAAACCAAAGGTTTCAGAGGTTCCATACTGGAAAAAAACACTCGTCGATAGCCCTCGGGGATTCACCGTTGCGGTGAGCGTGGTGGCATTCAGCGTGGTGGAAGCGGCGTTCCCTGTAGAAATCGTCGGAGAGAAATTAGACCCGCCCGAACCAACCGAACCATAGATTTTATAAGCTCCCATGCTTCCGTAAGCCGCGAAACCCGAAGGGGAGCTTGCCAATGGCGAACCGCTTCCAGTCCCACTCACTCGAATGTAATAGGTGCCGGGCGCCACGGTGGTGGAGATGGATGCAAGGGATTGCCCTGCGTTTGTCGCAGCGGCCACTAGATTGCCTACCGAGGACAATAATTCCAATTTTACGCCAAGGTTTGAACCATAGGTGAACGAACCAGGCACCTTGAAAGACTCGGCGTTGATCGTTACCGAGGATTGGTCAATCGCGATGCGATGCAAATCCACATCCGAATCGGCGCCGATGATCAAATCCTCCGTTAAAAAATTGCCCGCCGAAATCGAGACCGCATTCGCCCCGCCCAAGGTCGCCGGGACATCGTCGGCAGCAAATCCCGACTTGGCGGCAATGATAGCGATGTCGTCTTCCTTATTATTGGCGAGATAATATTCGCCCTTGGACCACTGGGTGAAATTTTTCCCATACGATGCCCCCATGATCGCTCCCCATGAAATTTCCCCGGTGCCATGACCTGAGTAATATTCTGCCGAGGAGGTGCCATCGTGGCTCAATCCCAAGTTGTGCCCCAGTTCGTGCGATACGACCTCGGCAATATTGCGAGCCGTGCTTCCGACATTGTTGAAATAGGCGAATGCTGGCGAATAACTGGTATGAAACGAGTTTAGGCCGAATACATTTTTATAAGCCACGCCGCCAGCCGTGGAACTTGGGTTGCTCGCTCCTGTTGCATCTTTATTTTTAGTGATCAAAGCCCGCGCTATTTTAGGACCGAAGGACCCCGGCTCCACGGTTGTGACATTGATATCAAAGGCCTTGAAATCCTCCGCCACACGCTCCCAAACTTCGATGATTTGGGACTGCTCGTAATCGTTGAATGTCGTGGCATCCCCATCCAAATCAAAGGGCACGCATTGCAAGGTGGTTCGTGACGAATTCCAAGAGGTTCCAGTGACATTGTGTCCATTGAAGTCCAAATAGATCACATTCGATGAGCCGGGCTTGCTGCTACGAGCTGGGGGTGAAGAAATGGGCACGGAAGCTTGATCAGGATCAAAAGCCATTGATGGAATATCTTGTTGATCATCTTCATCCACAGCCGGACAGGCATAAAACATCATCCCATCCCTATCCAGATGGAGTGAACGCAGATCAAATATCGGGACGCGCTCTTCGCCGAGTCTCTTAAGAACTTGTTGTTGGATGGGCTCCGGGAGCGACAAAAGCTGTTTTCGGAAATGCCCTGGAGGAATTTGATCCAAAGTAACCGGCCCCGCTTCGCCAAAGACCAATGGCCTCTGAGCAGCTGCGATGATCGATCCGGAACTTGGTTGGATTGATGAGGTTTGGGTTGGATTAACGCTCTGCGCTGAGGCTCCAGGGGAGTTCAGCATGTCACTCTGACCGCTTTTTGCGTGTTCGATTTTTTGGGGAATTTCACGCGCCAGATGCACCAATTTTGGTAAAAAAAGAACTCCCGCAACTGCGGCTGCGATAACAAGCAAGATTCTAGGAAAGTTCATAGGCTTATGGTTTCTGTTAAACCTGCCGATGAATTAATGTTTTCCACAAATCACAACAAGCAAAAGAAGGGCAGGATCGCCAAGCGGGGCGGTTCCGGGTTGGATGGGGGCATGAATATGTTCCGCTGGACCCGCCAAAGCACCGAGGCCATGGAGGAGATTTGGCACCTCCGACTCGCCATGATCGATCCCGAGCGCGTCGTCATGCTGACCCGCCCCGGCTCAAAGGGCCTCACGATCCATGTTTTCGGGGATCAAAAAACCACCGACGCACTGAAAAAAGATTTCGGCGGAAAGGTCACACGACTCTCGAAAGAAATTTGGACCGGCAATCCCCAGCAACCCCGCGCCGCGATTTCGATCCGCGGTCGGCTCCGCATCCACTCCGACCCCGCCTCGTTCGCAAGCGACCCCCAACCCGACCGCGCGATCCTTCTACCCGCGGGAATGGCCTTCGGCACCGGCGACCACGCAACGACCTCGACCTGCCTGCGCCTCCTCTGCGACATCGTCCCCAGCCTGCCATCGGGATGGACCGCCCTCGACGCGGGAACGGGCACCGCCATCCTCGCCATCGCGGCCGAAAAACTCGGCGCTGCTGCCGTGGAGGCGTTCGATTTCGATCCCGTCTGTATCCGCGTGGCAAAGGAAAATGTCCGCGCGAACCGGTGCAAAAAAATCGCTCTCTCAGTGGCTGACGCCCAACGCGCCGGGAAATTCCAAAAGGCCGATGTCGTGCTGGCGAACCTTTACAGCGAACTCCTCATCGCCTCCGCGCCGGGCCTGCTCAAAAAACTCCGCCCCGACGGCTGGTTCATCTTCTCCGGCGTTCTGAAAACCCAGATCGCCGAAGTCTGCACCGCCCTCCAAAACCTCGGCCTCGCCAAGCCCAAGGTCGTCACACGCGGCAAATGGTGCGCCGGCATCGCGCGCCGGTCCTAACCTTCCGCCAATTCTTGTGCGGCGGCGTGGCGCTCGACATGGGCGCGGAGGCGGGCGTTATCCGGTTTTTTCAGCTCGGGGTCGTCGGCGAGGATTTCGCGCGCGGCGCGGCGGGCCTCGGTCATGATGTCGGCATCGCGCACGAGGTCGCCCAGGCCGAGGGGCGGCAGGCCGGTTTGTGCGGTGCCGAGAATGTCTCCGGGGCCGCGGAGCCGCAGGTCGGCTTCGGCAATCTCGAAGCCGTCGTTCGTTTTTTCGAGGACCTGCAATTTCTCCAACGCCGCACCGGTGGCGTCGTTTTGCAAAAGAACGCACCACGATTTTTGGGTTCCCCGCCCGATACGGCCGCGCAGTTGGTGGATTTGCGAAAGGCCGAAACGCCCGGCCTCCTCGATCAGCATGATCGTGGCGTTTGGAACATCAACGCCGACCTCGATGACGGTGGTGGAAACCAGCACGCTGGTCCTGCCCTCGCGAAACTCCCTCATCACGGACTCTTTCTCTTCGGCATCAAGACGACCATGGACGAGGCCCACGGTGGAGGGAGCAAGGAGTTGCCCCCATTTCTCGAACTCCGCCGTGGCGGCCTTGAGTTCCAATTTCTCGGATTCCTCGACGAGTGGATAGACGATGTAGGCTTGGCGTCCCGCCGCGATCTCTCCGCGCAGGAATTCGATGATCGCCGGAAGTTTCGATTCATCGCGCAGGGCGGTGACGATCGCTCCGCGTCCGGCGGGGCGCTCGCGGATGATGGAAACATCGAGGTCGCCGTAGAGGGTTTGAGTGATCGTGCGAGGGATCGGCGTGGCGGTCATCACGAGCACATCGGGAGCGTCGGCCCGACCGATCAGGCGCGAGCGCTGGAGCACGCCGAATTTGTGCTGCTCATCGATCACGACGAGTCCGAGTTTTTCAAATTCGGCTCCTTCGAAGAGGAGGGCATGTGTGCCGACGACAAGCGGCGGCGCCGAGGATTTGGCGGGGTTGAAAAGGTCGGCCTCAGCAGAGCCCTCCTTGCGGGCGGAGGTTCGCAAAACCACGGGAATCCCAAGCGGGTCGAGGATGCGGCGGAAGTTCAGGTAGTGCTGTTCGGCGAGGATTTGAGTGGGAGCCATGAGCGCGGCCTGCCAACCGCTTTCGTGGGCCTGGATCATCGCGCGGAGGGCGACGAGGGTTTTGCCCGAGCCGACATCGCCTTGCAGAAGGCGGTTCATCCGATGCGGCGCGGCCATGTCGGCGGCGATTTCGGTGATCACTTCGCGCTGCGAGGGCGTGAGCTGAAACGGCAGCGCGGCTTCGATTTTTTCCCAAACCCTCCCCGTGCCGGGACGCGACACGCCGCCCGAGTTTTTCGCCAGCGTGTGGCGCGAGCAGAGGACGATCTGGATGCCGAGAAACACATCGCGCACGAGTTGGCGCCGCGCCTCCTCGCACTCGGAGAAAGTTTCGGGAAAATGCACCGCGCGCCAGACATCGGGCAGAATTTTTCCCTCCCCGCGCCACAGCGCCGGAATCGCGGAGAGATCGGTGGATTCGAGGGCGCGGTGGATGAACTCCCGAAGCACCCGCGCGGGAATCCCGTCGCCCGCCGCGTGGATCGGAACGATGCGCTCGAAGTGGATCGAGGTGCCTTCCTCGATGACCTCGAACTCCGGATGCTCCATGGCGATTTGCTTGGAGCGCACGCGGGGTTTTCCGAAAACCACGAGCTGGTCGCCCTGGCCGACCATGTTTTTTACCCAAGGCATATTGAACCAGCGGCACATCAACGGCCCGCTGAGCAGCCCACCGCCTTCCTCTACGAGCCGCACCTCGAAAATCGTGCGTCCCCCGAAACGGCGGTAGCTGGTTTTTTCCACCACGCCACACAGGCACACCGGCGTGTCGGAGGCTTGGTCGGGAAACCGGTCAAACCGCGTGCGGTCCTCGTAACGGCGCGGAAAGTGGCGGAGCAAATCCTCGAGCGTGAGGAGCCCGAGGCGGCGCAACGCGGGCTGGCGCGGGCGCGGAATCCACTCGAGGGAATCCAGCGGCGTCTCCGGCGGGAGGAGCGTCATTCGGCGTGGCGGACCTCCAGCAAGCGGAGTTGCGGCTCCGAACGGCCGTTCCAGTGGTTCCACTCGAGCGTGTAGGCGATGTCCCACGGCGGGCGCGGAAGGTCCTCGACGGGCGCGTTGAAAAACACGGCGGTCATCCGCTCGCGTCCTATGGAAAACTCCACGCGCAGGTGTTTTTCCTTCATCACGCGCGGAGCAGCGGCGGGCGTGACGGCGCGAGAATAAAACACCGGCTGGGGATTCGAGTTGCCGAACGGCTCCAGCAAATCCTGTGACTCCATGAGCGCGTAATCGATCTCCCGCAACGGCACCTCGCAGTCGAGATTCAGCCGGGGGACGAGCATTTCCTCGGTTGCCGCTCCGCGCGCGGCGGACTCGAACGCCTCGCGGAAGGCGGGGAAGGATTTTTCGTGGATGGAAATTCCGGCCGCCATTTCGTGGCCGCCGAATTTTTCCAAATGCTCGGAGCAATCGCGCAGCAGGCCGACGAGCGACAATCCCTCGATGCCGCGTCCACTTCCCTTGCCCGCTCCATTTTCATCGAAGCCCACAACAAAAGTCGGCCGGTGGTGGCGGCGCATGAGGCGCGAGGCGACGACGCCGAGGACTCCGATGTGCCAATCGCGGCTACCGGCGACGATCGAGACATCACTGCCAGGCTGGAAATTTTTATCCACCCACTCCTCCGCCTCCTTGACGACATGACGCTCGACGCCTTGGCGTTCGCGGTTGTGGGCATCGAGTCCCGCGGCAAGGCGGTCGGCCTCGCGCAGATCCTCGGCGAGCAAAAGAGCCAAAGCCTCGGAGGCTGGTCCAAGGCGACCGGCGGCATTGATGCGCGGGCCCATGCGGAAGCCGACATCGCCCACGCGGATCGGCGCCCCCACTCCCGAGACCTGCTTGAGCGCGGCGAGGCCGGGCCAGCGTGTGTTTTCCATCTGCCGCAGGCCGTGGCTCACAAAAATCCGGTTCTCATTTACCAGCGGCACGATGTCGGCGATCGTCGCCAGCGCGACGAGGTCGAGGTATTCGCGGAGGTCCACGCCCTCCACGCGCGAGGATTTGAGCAGGGCATGGGCGAGTTTGAAGACGACCCCCGCGCTGCAGAGGTAGTGAAAATCGGAGCCGAGCTTGGGATTCACCAGCGCCGCGCAATCCGGACGCTCGGGGCCGGGCTCGTGGTGGTCGAGCACGACGACATCGACACCGCGCGAGCGCAGGCGCGCGATTTCTTTTACCGAGGTCGTGCCGCAATCCACCGCGATGAGAAGGCTGGGATTGTGGAGTTCGAGGCAACGATCCACCCCTGCCTCACTGAGGCCGTAACCCTCCTCCGCGCGGAGGGGCAGAAAGCACGGCGCCTCGGCTCCGTAGGCTTTCAAAACCCGCGCGAGGATCGCGAGCGAGGTGATACCATCCACATCGTAGTCGCCGTATAGCGCGATGCGTTCCTTCCCGCGCAGGGCGGCAAGGATCCTCTCGGTCGCAGCACCCATTTCCGGCAAATCCTCGGGCGCGGAGAGCGAGCGTAGGCGCGGGTGGAGTTGGGCCTCGGCGCTGACGGGATCGCCAAAACCTCGCCGCACGAGCATGTCGGCAATGAACCGTGGCACGCCCAGCTCGGAGCGGATTTTCGAGACCGCCCCGGGATTCGCCTCTGGGGGAAAAATCCAGCGTCGGCGCATGGGCTCAGGCAGCGAGGCGGCCGACTCGGCCGGGCAAACGCGAGTAAAGGCGGTCGAGAGCCTTGGCGGTCGATGCCCATGAAAAATCCAGCGAGCGGTTGCGCTCCACCAGCAGGCTTTTTGTGGCGGGCGGAAGCTCACCAGCGCGGAGGATGGCGTCGATCAACGCCTCCACCGAATGGCGATAGTAAACGAGTCCATTCCCCTCGCCCGTAACAGGGTCGAAATCCCGCACGAGTTCATGGAGCCCCGCGCATTGTTCGACGACAGGCACGAGCTCGGCGCGCAGCGCCAAACGGAAGAAGGCACAGCCCGGATCGAGCGCTCCCGGCACCACGATGAAGTCCGCGGCTTGCAGAAGGCGCTCCTGCTCGGCGGGGGTCGGTTCGGGAAAATGCACCATCCCGCCCGCGCGGCGGCGTAGGGCGATTTGGATCGTTTGCCTCTGCGACTCGGGGGCGGCGCCAACGAGCGCGACCAAAACCTCGCCCATCGGCAAGCGCGACAGTGCCTCGCACAAATGGCCCAAGCCGTCCTCGCCGGTCGAGCTTGCGTGGGCCACAAAAACGGCACGCGCAGTTTTGCCTGCAGACTTGAACAGCGCCTCGCGCGCGGCGGTTTTTTCCTTCGTCGAAAGCACTGTGGGTGCCGGCAAATCGACCCCTGGCGCGATGCCTTCGAGTTTCGCGGCGTTTTGGCGCAGGAGATTTTCGAGTCCGCAACCGTGCTCGGGCGTTTGCATCGCGGCGAGATTCAGCGCGCCGGGGAGCACGACCGAGTTCGCGCAGGCGATGCCGGCCTTGAGGAAATTCATGCTGCCGTAGAACTCGAGCACATTCGGGAACCATTCGCCGGGCAGGTTCGTAAGCGCGAAATCGTGGCTCCAGAAGTGCCCTTGGTATTCGAGGCTCACAGGCGAGAGGACGGTTGGAATCTCAAGGCGTTGGTCGCGTGCGAAGACCGGCACGAGCGCGGCCTGCCAGCCGAGGGCGTGGACGACATCCGGCGACTCGCGGCGGGCGAGTTCGACGACGGCTTTGGAGAAAAAAATGAAGCGGGCGGCGTTGTCTTGGTAGTCGCGGCCGTCCATGCCGTAGAGCCCCGTGCGGTCGAAAAGCTCGTCGCGCTCGAGGAAGATCAGCCTCACCCCGCCGGGGCCGGACGCCTCCCAAACCTCGGCCTGCAGGCGGTTCGCGCCGAGTTCGATGTTCAGACGGAGTTTTCCGCGTTTGAGTCCCGCAATGCGACCCTCACGAATGCAACGGTAGAGGGGTAGAACGACCGTGGTCTCGTTCCCGGCGGCGGCGGTTGCGGCGGCCAAACGCTCGACATATCCGGCGAAATCCCCGGTCTGCGCGAAGGGGGCGAATTCGCTCGCGGCGATCAGAATTTTCATGGGTGGATCATGAACAGCGGGGCGCGGGGGAGTCGAACCAAAAGAAAAAACCCCGCCGAAGCGGGGTTTTCGTGAAAATTTGTCGCGGGAAGCGGCTTACTTGTCGGCCTTCTCCTCGATGTATTTGATGACATCGCCCACATTTTGGAGCTTCTCGGCGTCTTCGTCAGGAACCTCGACCCCGAACTCCTCCTCGAAGGCCATAACGAGCTCGACGGTGTCCAACGAGTCGGCACCGAGGTCCTCGATGAACGAGGCGGTGGTGGTGACTTGTTCGGCGTTCACGCCAAGTTGCTCGACAATGATATCTTTGACTTTTTCTTCGATGGATTTTTCAGACATGAGATTTAGGGTTGGTTTTGTGACTAACGAGCGCCCCACCGATTTGCAACCAGGAATTTCTCGGGAAAAACCCGTGAGGCGGGCGGTAAATTTGCCGAAGCATCCCAGAGGTCAAGCGCAAACTTCCCTGTGAATCCCGTCGTCTACCAGCGTTCGGTGGAAATTCCCGCATCCGCAGAGGAGTTGTTCCGCTTCCACGAAAACCCGCGCAATATCTCGAAAATCGCCCCCGCTTCGCTCCGTGTCGCCTTGGTTGAGTGCGAGGAAACCGCGCGGGTGGGCGGGATTTTTAAAATCCACGCCTCGCAATTCGGCCTGCCGATCCGCTGGACGGGACAGTGGGAATCGGTCGAGTTGCCCGGCCTTCTTCTCGACATCGCGCTGGACTCGCCCTTCGCGATTTGGCGGCATAGCCACATTTTCAATCCCTCCTCCGGTGGGTGCGAAATGACCGATCGGGTTGAGTTTTTGCTGAAAGGTGGTTGGGTCGGTGGGTTGGTGTCGCGGTGGGCGATGCCGGTGTTTTTCGCCGGAATGTTTCGGGCGCGCCACGCGGCGACTCGGAGATTTTTCCGCCGAAAGGGTTGACGCCCGATCGGATTTCCCTAATCTCTCCGGTCAATCTTATGTCTAGAAAGTGCAGCATCACCGGGGCTAAGCCCGTTCGCGGATCGAAAATCCACCGTCGCGGTCTCGCCAAAAAGAAAGGCGGTATCGGCATGCATGTCACCGCCGTCACCCCTCGCTATTTCCAACCGAACCTCAAGACCAAGCGTGTCTGGGTGCCTGAGTTGAAAAAATTCGTCACCGTCAAAGCCACGGCCCGAGCCTTCAAAACCATCTCGAAAAACGGAGCCTACAAGACACTCGCCGCCGCCGGTCTCGTCAAGTAAGCCAACCTGCCGGCGCGGATTCGCACCGATGGGATCGCAGGTGACACTCCGCAGCCTCCGTGCCATGTTCCGCCATGCCTTTGCTGGAGGTTGAGAATCTTTGCACTTGGTTTCCCGTTCTGGGCGGCGTGATGCGCCGCAAGGTCGGGGACATCCGCGCGGTGGACAATGTCTCGTTCACCATCGAAGCCGGAAAAACCGTCGGCCTTGTCGGCGAAAGCGGGAGCGGCAAGACCACGGTCGGCCGCACGATCCTGAAGTTGATCCCCCCCACCTCCGGCTGTGTGAAATTCGACGGCCGCGAAATCCTCCCTCTTTCCGAACGCGAGTTCCGCCCCCTGCGTCGCGAGATGCAGATGATTTTTCAGGATCCTTTCGGTTCGCTGAACCCCCGCTTCACCATCGGCGAGATTGTCGCTGAGGCATTGGAAATCCACTTCCCAAAAATGTCGCGCTCCGATCGCACAGCGCGCGTGGCGGAGTTGCTCGCGCTCGTCGGACTGCGGGCCGATATGATGCGGCGCTACCCGCATGAATTCAGCGGTGGTCAGCGCCAGCGCATCGGCATCGCCCGCGCCCTCGCCGTCGAGCCACGCTTCATTGTCTGCGACGAACCAGTCAGCGCGCTGGATGTGAGCGTTCAGGCTCAGATCGTGAATCTCCTTCAGGACATCCAAGAGCAATTCGGCATCGCCTATCTTTTCATTGCGCACGACCTCGCCGTGGTGGAGCACATCAGCGATCATGTGCTGGTGATGCATCATGGGAAAATCGTGGAGTCCGCCAGCGCGGAGGAGATTTACCACGATCCGAAAAACGACTACACGAAAACCCTTCTCGCCGCCGTGCCGTCCATTGGCTGAATGCATCCGCTCCTACGAAATTTCCTAAGAATCAACTGGCCGCTCTTCGGCCTGATGGTCGCGTTGCTGGCCTACGGCATTTACGCCATCCACAGCGCCACTTGGATGCGCGACTCGGGCTTTGCAAAATCTCAACTCACTTGGATCCTGGTTTGCACGCCGATGTTTTTCCTCGTCTCCCTGCTGGACTACCGCTGGGTGCGCTTCGGCTCGATCCCGCTTTATCTTATCAGCCTTGCTGCTCTTGCGGCCACGATGTTCATCGGAGAAAAACGCTACGGCGCCCGGAGCTGGCTCGATCTCGGGCCGATGAGCTTCCAGCCCTCCCAACTCGCGATCATCGCCGGCATCATGACGCTGGCCCTTTTTCTTTCGAATACCCGGGCGATGCCTGCGATCTTCCGCATCCTCTGTTGCGGAGCCATCGTCGGCGCTCCGTGGGTGATGATCCTGATCCAGCCGGACCTTGGTTCCTGCATCGTCTGGATTCCTGTTTTTCTTTCGATGCTATTCATCGGCCGCATACCCAAGCGCTGGCTGATTTTGATGTTGGTCGTCGGTTTGATTTTCATCCCGCTCGTTGTCCATTTCGGGCTCAAACCCTACCAATACGCGCGCATCACGACTTTCCTCGACCCGGAAGCCGACCCGCTCGGAGACGGGTGGAATATCACGCAATCCCTCATCGCCATTGGCTCCGGGGGCTGGGTGGGCAAGGGCTACAAGGCACCGGATTCGCAAAACGCCCTCGGCTTCCTGCCACACACGATCGTCCACAATGACTTCATTTTTTCTGTGATGGGAGAACAGCACGGCTTTCTCGGCGGGCTGATTCTGATCTGCGCGTTTGCGATTTTATTTTTACTGATGTTCGGCATCGCGATGCAGGCCGAGGACGATCTCGGGCGCTTGCTCGCCACCGGCATCACCATGCTGCTTTTTACCCACACCTTCATGAATCTCGGCATGACGATTTCGTTAACGCCCATCACCGGCCTGCCCCTTCCGCTCGTGAGCTACGGCGGGTCGTTTGTGATGATCACGATGCTGAGTTTCGCGCTTCTGCAAAGCATCTGGATCTACCGCCGCACTCTGCGCTGAGTCGCGCGGGTTGAAATTGCCCGATACCGCACGCTTGGTCTAGGCTTCGCCCCGATATGAAAAAAATCCTGGTCACCGGCGGCGCCGGCTACATCGGCAGTATTTGCGTCGAGGAACTTCTCAACCGCGGCTACGAAGTTGCTGTTTTCGATAATCTCAGCGAGGGCCACGGCAAAGCGATCGACCCCCGCGCGGATTTCTATCAAGGCGATCTCGCCGACCGCTCCGTGCTCCGACACGCCTTCGAGCAGGCGAAACCCGATGCCGTCATGCACTTTGCCGCCAACGCCCTCGTCGGCGAGTCGATGACCAACCCCTCGAAATATTTCCGCAACAATGTCGCCTCCGGCATCAACCTCCTCGACATGGCCGTCGAGTCGGGCGTGAAAAAATTCGTCTTCTCCTCCACCTGCGCGACCTTCGGCATTCCAGACCGCATGCCGCTCGACGAAAGCCTCCCTCAGCGGCCAATCAATCCCTACGGCGAGTCGAAGCTCATGTTCGAATCGATCCTCCGCTGGTATGAAAAAATCCACGGCCTCTCGTTCGTTGCCCTCCGCTACTTCAATGCAGCCGGCGCCTCGGAGAAATTCGGAGAAGACCATCGCATCGAGACTCACCTCATCCCAAATGTCCTCAAGGTCGCACTTGGCCAGAAGGACCATGTCGAAATCTACGGCACCGATTACGAAACGCCCGATGGCACCTGCATCCGAGACTACATCCACATTCTCGACCTCGCACAGGCCCACATCCTCGCGCTCAGCTCGCCTCAGAGCGATTTCTACAACCTCGGCACCGGCGGCGGCACCTCCGTTCGAGAAGTCATCGAGACCTGCAAACAAGTCACCGGCCGTGACATTAAAGCCATCGAAAAACCCCGCCGCGCCGGCGATCCCCCGCGCCTCATCGCCGCGTCCGAAAAAATCCGCACCGCCCTCGGCTGGCAGCCCCAATACCAAAACATCCGCGCCATCGTGGAAAGCGCCTGGGCGTGGCATGTAAAAAATCCGAACGGCTACGGCGACTAGGCTACATAGCTAGACCCCCTTCACCATCGACTGCTACTGCTGGACCGTGGCTGGCTCTGGAATTTTACCTACCTCTTCTCTCCAAAAAATGCGCTATTAACGCGTCCACAAAGTCATGATTCCACTACCCAGCCTCCTTACCATCATAGCCGTTTTCGGCTTTATGGCTGCAAATCTCCTTGCTGAGAATTCCAGCGAATCCACAAATCCGGCACGAAACACACCCTCTCCTGCTGATTCCCATTCCATGGATGTGGTGATTTTCAGCGGTGACTCCGTTGTGGATTACACCACAAAAAAATATGCCTTGGTCGATAGCACGCTCCCCCCACCCCATGGCAGCAAGAGCGTGCGCATCGAGTTTTGGAAATCGCCCCACTCCATAGTTATCGGCGCTGGCCGAGGAGCGAATGAATTCTCTCCGGCGCAGATAGATTGGGCGACACAGGATCTAGTTTTTGATTACCGGACTGAGGGGGTTCCAAAAATCCTGTCCCTTTCTATTTTTATTCCAGTAGGCGGGGTTTTGAAGGAGGCCCTGGTTTTAAAAAACTCACCGGATCTCAAGAATCTCGCAATCGATGGGCGGTGGCACACCGCGGTGGTGGATGTCGAAGACTGGCAAACCCCTTTTAAGGTCGCACTGGCCTCTGGGAAGATTCCAGATGATGCCTTGGTCAGCGCCCGCATCGGCTTGAAAGTCGCCCACAACGGCGCGATCAACATCTCCAACCTCCGCGCTGTTTCAAAAGATCACGAACCCAAAACCTCGGAAACCACCGAGCCTGCGCCAGCCACCAAGCCCGCACCAACCGCCCAGCCCGCACCAACCGCCCAGCCCGCACCAACCGCCCAGCCCGCACCAACCGCCCAGCCCGCACCAACCGCCCAGCCCGCACCAACCGCCCAGCCCGCGCCAGCCGCCGAACCCGCGCCAGCCGCCGAACCCGCGCCAGCCGCCGAACCCGCGCCAGCCGCCGAACCCGCGCCAGCCGCCGAACCCGCGCCAACCCCGGAAACCGAAAATCCGACTCTCTCTACAGGATTGAATGATGCGGGTATAAACCTAACGCTTCCCGCAAACCTTTCGCCTTCGACCTATGAGAACCTTCAAGCGAAGGCTTCCGATCATTTGGAAATCCAAGTCCTCGTTGCGGAGATCAATCCAACCGAGGAGTTGGGCGTTTTTTCAGTTAGCGCCAAGGGCAAAGTGGAGAAGGTCCACCGAAGCCAATCGGGCACCCAGGAAGGCGACATCATTATGATCACCTACAAAGTGAAGGAATCGCTGTCCGGCCAGCCAGCGCGAGGCGAAGTTCCATTTCTTGCTGAGGGCGAAAGCCGCGTAGCGTATCTCGAAAATACTGGAAAGCCCCTCGAGTTTCGGCCTGCCGCCGCCGCGATGAGCTTCGACAATTTCTGAACCGTCCGCTCAGCGCCCGGGCATCGCCTCGAGCACCACGCCTTTGAGATATTCCGTCTCGGGCTGGCCCATGACCACCGGATGATCCAGGGGTTGGCCGATTCGCCGGATCAATCGCATATTGCGGCGGGCGTCATTCAACCCCTCGGCAATCGCATCCTCGAACTCGTGCGCTCGCACATGATGCGAACACGAAAAGCTCACCAGCACACCGTTCTTGGAAAGTAGTTTTGCCGCCCGCGCGTGGAGGTCGCGGTAGCCGCGCAAGGCTTCAGCGATGCGTCCCCTCGCTTTCGTGAAGGACGGAGGGTCCAAAATAATCAGGTCGTATTCGGGGCGGTCGGGACGCTTGAGAAAATCAAACACATCGTCCTGCCGAGATTCCACCGCGACGCCGTTTCGTTGCACATTCGAGCGGAGCGCGGCGATGCTTTCGGTTCCCGACTCCACCGCTGTAACCGATGCCGCGCCGGCCTTCGCGCAAGCGAGCGCGAATCCTCCCTGATTCGAAAAACAATCCAGCACCGTGCGGCCGGATGCCATCGCCGCCACGATCCCGTAGGATTCGAGTTGGTCGAGATACAGGCCAGTTTTGTGTCCACCGAGTGGATCGACAAGGAACTTCACACCCGCCGCCTCGACCTCGATCGCCCCAGGATTTTCTCCGACAAGAACACCCGTTCTCATTTCCAAAACCTCGGAGGCCCGCACCGGCGCGTCGTTGCGCTCGATCACACAGGCCGCTCCGGTGGTTTCTGCCAAGACTTGGGCGAGGATTTGGCGGTGACGGTCCATCGCCGCCGTGTTGGTTTGAAGCACCACCACAGGACCGTAGCGGTCGGCGATCACACCCGGCAGGCCATCACTCTCACTCCAAACCAAACGGCACAAATCCAGACGACATCCCGCATGGCGCCGATATTCGACCGCTTGCGAAATCCGGCGCTGGAAAAAATCCGCATCCAAGTCCTGCCGGTGCCGCGAGAATCTGCGGGCGACAATCTGCGAACGGGAATTGAAAATGCCCACGCCGAGGAGTTGGTCGCGCCCGTCCTTGATCGAAACAACATCCCCATCCGCAGGCGCACCGAAGGTTTTTAAAACCTCGCTGGAATAAACCCAGTCGTGACCATGCAAAATCCGCGAACGCGGACGAACAACAATTCCACCCATAGGACTTCAGCTTTTATCGGACTCGAGGAATTCCCAAGAGGAAAAGGTCGCAGCCTGCCCCGCATAGGCACCGGCCTCATCGAGCACATTCCACACAATCGCCTGCCGGATGCGAAACCTCCGCCCCGTCCGCGAAATTCGAATGCCCGAGTAGTCGTCGATGAAGCCATTCTCTCGCACACACCGCAAAAACTCTGCCCGCTCGTCGCGGTGCATCGGCTCCGCCGTGTGGCGCGAGGGGGTTTTCACCAAAGTCTCCCAATTCATTTCCCACAAGCCGAGCGCGGTGAGATTCGCGTAGTTCAACAACTGGTCCGCTTCCGCCCCCACCGAAACCACGACAAACGGAGCCTCGAAAAGGAGGCGCGCATCGAGGACGGCATCGCCAGTGGCCTTGATCAAATGCCGCCCCGTCCATCGATGAAAACTCGCCATCAGCGCCGCGCCCCGCTCCACGAGCCAATCCTGTTTTTCTCTCCACAAATCCATGTCGTGCGTTTCTGCGATCCGCGAGGTTTTGACTTCGCTTCGGCTTGTAAGAGCTAATGTCCCAACTCGGGAGTTAGCCAGACTTCTTTGAGGATTTGGACGCGGTTGCTCCAGAGGGTGTTTGTTCCTTTGCGGAGCGCGACTTCGCGGACGCCTTCCTCGACATCGGTGGTGATCGGAGTGTTGCCGATGAAGTTGCCGTCGATGAAAAGGTCGAGGCCGTTCATGTCGTTCCCGCCCGCTGTGGGCTTGATCACGACCTTGTGACGGGGAACTTCGTCGTCTTTGGCGAGTTCGCTAAAGGAGATATTCGGCAGGGCGGATTCCATTTGGGCGGCGCATTCGTCGAGGGCGCGGCGGTTTCCGCTGTTGCGCTTCGCAAACTGCCGCTGAGCGAGGATGCGTCCGCTTTCCACTTCGAGGGCTTTCACGGCGATCGCGGCGTCGCTGTGGCTGCGGACGATGTTTTCGGTGATGCCGTAGGCAGTGTTGCTCTCGCGTGTCTGGGTAATTCGGTTTTTTGTGATGCTCACCACCAGGAGGATGTCGGCTCCGGCCAAACGGCCAAGGCGGGCGCGGTCATTGACGATGTTGTTGTAGGCCCCGGAATGCTCATTCCAGACACCGCGCTCATGCTCTTTGAAATTCTGCGGAACAGACCATCTGACCTCCAAGTTCACGTCCACACCTGGTCATGCCTCAGCGAAGGTGCCGTCCTTCTCTGGCTTGCCGGGGACACTCGCTCAATGCGCTCCGACACATGGATCGAAATCCATCCAGCGCCCGAATCATTCAAAGAAAACCCCGCAATCTGCCGGGCGATTCCTTCGTGCGACGAAAGCCCTGCCGAGACCGACCTGCGCACCGTTCTCGCCCATGTCGGCCAATGGCTACCGATCCAAGAAGTCGCCGGCCTCCGATTATTCCACCAGGAGCTGAGGGAATTTGGCCTCCTCGACGACGAGCAGGCAAACCAAAAGCTCGCCGGGTATTTTCAGGTTCCCGAGGTGGCGTGAGTTCAAGGGCTGATGGAGATCACGCAAACAACCCGCTTGTCTCTGCGCCGTCGATCCGTTCAGATGCGCGCGATGAAAACTAAACTTCGCGATGTCCCCGGCGGCCCGCCCGCCCTCGGTCCCTACTCGCTCGGCGTTGTTGCCGAGGGAAAATTTGTCTTTGTCTCCGGCATGACGCCGTGGGATCCCGCTACCGGTAAAATCGAGCGCGGCTCGATCGCTCGCCAGACCGAACTCGTTCTGGAAAATGTGAAGAAGGTCCTCGCCGCTGCTGGCGCGGATTTTCAAAATGTCGTCAGCTCCCGCGTGTATCTCACGGAACTCACCGCCGAGAATTTCAAGGAGATGAACGAGGTCTACATCCGCTACTTCGGCGACTCCGCGCCCTCGCGCGCCACGATCGGCACCCAACTCCTCGGCTTCGATGTCGAGATCGAGTGCGTCGCGTGTTTGTAGTTGCCTGATTGACCTCCGCGCCGATCATACTTCCGAGGGTCGGCAGCCAACCCGGCGGCCGACTCCATTTCAAAGTCCTCATAGCTCAAATGGATAGAGCAGGGCTCTCCTAAAGCTCAGATGGTGGTTCAATTCCACCTGAGGACAAACTCCACCGCTGCCCACCCCTCCTTTTTTTTGAAACTCGAAATCCCGGCCCGCGAATTTGGCGGTTATATTTTTGATTGCGACGGCACGCTGGCGGACAACATGCCGCTGCACTTTCGTGCTTGGTCGATGGCGATGGCGGATTTTGGCGGGCAATATCCCGAAGAGCTTTTCTACGAATGGGGCGGTCGGCCCTCGGCCCATATCGTCGCGGCATTGAACGAGCGGTTCGGTCTTTCGATGGATATCGAGGCGGTTGTGAGGCGAAAAGAGGATTACTATTTCCAACTCATTCCGGAGGTCACGCCGATGGAGGAGGTCGTAGGATTCGCCCGGAGCCTGCGAGGAAAAAGCCCGCTCGCTGTGGCCTCAGGAGGTCACCGGGCCCTCGTTGTCGCTACGCTGCGTGCTCTTGAGATCGAGGATTGGTTCGATGCGGTGGTTTGCGCGGAGGATTACGACCGTGGCAAGCCGCACCCCGATCCATTCCTGCTTGCAGCGAAACTTCTGGGCGTTCCTCCAGGAGAGTGCGTGGTTTTCGAGGATAGCCCGACGGGCATCGAGGCAGCCAAATCAGCGGGTATGGCATGGGTGTTTGTCACCTCCCCGGATCACCATGGAAAAACCAGCATCCAGGCCTGATAGGATTTGGGAGGGAGCGGATGGGTGGGCCGCATCGATCTCGGCGGTCCTTGCGGGTGCAGTGTATTTTTGGACTGCTGCGCCCAATGTCACTCTTCTTGACTCGGGGGAATTCCTCGTCGCCGCGCAGCATCTTGGAGTGCCCCACCCCACGGGATATCCGCTCTGGACCTTGCTGGCGTGGATTTTTCAACTTCTTCCAGTCGGCAACGCGGCTTGGGAGATCAATCTCTTCAGCGGCCTGTGCGGAGCCGTTGCCACGGGCCTCGC
The DNA here is from genome assembly GCA_039797215.1 of Verrucomicrobiota bacterium. Classification (GTDB taxonomy): domain Bacteria; phylum Verrucomicrobiota; class Verrucomicrobiia; order Chthoniobacterales; family Terrimicrobiaceae; genus UBA967. The sequence continues at coordinate 38,749 of JBDKIG010000002.1, forward strand.
GGCGGCGCTTTTTTCGAGTTCCATCCGATGGATGCTCGGCGAGCGGATCACTCGCTGGCGCGGGCTCAATTTCACGGCCTCGGTGAGCATAGCGCTGCTCTTCGCGTTCAGCGCCTCGATGTGGTCGCAAGCGGTGATCGCGGAGGTTTACACGCTGCATGCTCTGCTGATCGGGATGTTTTTGGCTTCGCTCTACACGTGGCTCCGACGACCGGAGAGTCTGGCTCTGCTAATGTTGCCGTTTTTTCTGTTGGCGCTGTCCTTCAGTAACCACCAACTCAGCGTGGCGCTCGCGCCGCTCCCACTTTTGGCGGTGTTGCTGGTGCGCCGCGAAATTTTCTGGGATCTCGTTGTCGCGTCGGCCCTCACGCTGTTGCTCGTCTTTCTTGGGTTCGCAATCCTGTCCGAAGAAATGCCGGTCCTAAAAACGGGGATCCGACTGTTCTATTGCGTGGCGGTGGGATTTGCAGCGCTCGTGGTTTTGAAAAAATTCCGAGTCGAGTGGCGCTTGGTTGCCTATTTGCCATTTGTCGTTGTTCTCGGCCTTCTTCCCTACGCTTACATGCCCTTGGCCTCCTCGACGAACCCACCGATGAATTGGGCCTACACACGGACTCCCGAGGGTTTTTATTTTTCCTTCAACCGCTCGCAATACGGCGGGAGTCTCTCGGAACAAAGTCTCCGCTCACTCGGAAAACTCCTGGGCACTTCGGGCCATGCCAAAACGCCCGCCGAGGAACCCGGCACCCTGCCTAAAAGGGGCCTTCTCGAGCGACTTCAAGAGTGGGTTGGATTTTTTTGGTGGAAGCTGGGGGTGAGTTTTACGCCACTCGGCGTGTTGGCCTACTTCGTGGCGCTGGTTGTGGTGTTGAGGCTACGCGATGTGGCCGCGAGGACTTGGATTTACCTCCTCGAGATCGCATTCGTTCTTGCGGCAATCCTGCAGCCAGTGGCTGACGGGGCCTCGATCGACAATGCCGGTTGGTGGCTGCAAATGCCCTACCACACTTACACGAATCTCGTCTTTGCGTTGCTGGCCGGACTGGGATTTGTCGCGGGTGCACTCTGGCTCTTTGCTCGCGCACCGAGATTGGCGTGGGTGCGCTACGGGCTTCTCGCGTTGCCGATGTGGCCGTTATTTTTCAACTACGAATTCTGCAACCAGCGTGGACATTGGTTCGGGTGGGAATATGGCCACGACATGTTGAAGGACCTGCCGAAGGGCAGCGTGGTGCTGGGCGGCACGGATCCCGGCCGTTTCGTCCCGACCTACATGATCCTCGGAGAAAGTTCCCAAGGTGCAGGCGTGAAGCGCGATTCGAACTTCGACCGGCGCGATCTCTACATCATCACCCAAAACGGCGTGGGCGAGCCGCTCTACCGAAAATACCTCGCCGACCACTACGGCGCTGACAGGCCAAAGCCCGCGAATGCTTTTGAGCGCTGGCTGGGCCGGGGAACGATTTATCCGGAGAAGCCGCTCATTTTTCCCACCGAGGCCGAAATCACGACCGCCGTGGAAAAAGAAATGAACGAGGCGGCAAAGAATGGATCGCCCGAGCCGTCTATCCCGCACAGCGTCGTCACGCGGTTGATCTGGGAGAAGAACCGCGAAGCGCACGAGTTTTTCGTGGAGGAAAGTTTCCCGCTCGAGTGGTCCTACGATCACGCGGAGCCGCAGGGCTTGGTCTATAAAATCCACCGCGAACCGCTTAAGGAAATCCCCGCCGAATCCGTGCGCGCGGATTTTGAATTCTGGAACCAGTATTCCCAAAAGCTCCTGTCGAATCCAAACTACGCGAAGGACTACGACGCCCAGCGTTCGTTCTCCAAGCTCCGCGCGACAGCAGGCAATCTCTACCGGCACCGCAAACTCGAGGCCGAGGCCGAGCGCGCCTACCGTCAGTCCCTCGCCCTCTGGTCGGGAAATGGGGAAAGCCTGAATGGGCTCAGCCAAATCCTCTGGGATCGCGGGGACTTCGATGGCGTCTTGGACATGTTCAATGCCGCGATCGAAAAGGACCCAAACAACATCCCTCTTTGGCGGATGTTCTTCATCGCCGAGAATCGAAAGAAACTTCAGGGCCAAATCGCCGAGCGCGAGGAGGCCTTGCGCCAAAAGCCCGACGCGCGCGAGGACGCCCTCCGCTTGCTCGAACTCCACTTCGCCACGGAAGACACGAAGGCGCTTCAGGCTTTTATCGATCGCTCGATCACGGCCTTTTCCAAAGACCCCGAATTTCTGCGGGCCGCTGTCGATTGCGCCATCGAAGCCCGCCTCGTTCCCCAACAACTCGCCGCCGCCCGGACCTTGGTAGCGGCTGAACCCGATGTGGCCGAAAACCAATATCGCCTCGCCAAGGCCGCCGCAGAAAACGATGACCAAACTCTCTGTCTGCAAGCCGCCCGCCGGGCGATCGAGCTGGGCGGGCTCCCGATGCGCGAGGGTTTGGGTAAGGCCGAGGAATTTAAGAAATACCGGTCCAACGAGGAGTTCCAAGCGCTCTTGAGGCCACCCCACGGCGGCGTTTTGAAGTAGGCGCTTGGGCCACAAGCAGACGGTGGACGGATCGCCGCAGAGAGTTTATTTTTCGCGCCTCCACGATTTCGATCCATGCCCATTTACGAATTTTACTCACCGGAAACGCACAAGATTTATTCGTTCTTTGCCCGCAGTCTCGCCTACGCCTCCAAAACCCCGCGCTGTCCCGACAAGCCAGGAGCACCGATGGAGCGGATGATTTCCAAATTCGCCGTCACGGGTCGTGCGAAGGAAAAAACCGATATGCCAGGCGGGGATGACATGGACCCGCGCATGGAGCGGATGATGGCCGAGATGGAGCGCGACATGGCCGGGATGGATGAAAACAATCCCGACCCGCGTGCTTTGGGCCAAATGATGCGCAAAATGACCGAGGCGACGGGCCAGAAAATGCCGGCGGAAATGGAACACATGATCCGTCGGCTCGAAGCAGGCGAGGATCCCGAGAAGCTCGAGGAGGAATTCGGCGATGCCTTCGAGAATATGGATTTTCCGGACGGCATGGGCGGCGAGGGAGCCGAGGGCGGTGGCGGATCTGGCGGAGTGAAAGCCCGTCGAAAACCCGCCGAGCGCGATCCTGCGCTTTACGAGATCACTGATTACATCTGACCTGCGACGAACTCCCCGATCGATGCAGCATCGGCTGGGGTGAAAGCTCGCTCCGGCAAGGGCGGGGAGGCGAGGTTTTGGCGACGGATTTCCCCGCCTTGCCATATCCACGCTTTCTCGGAATAGGGGCCGACCAGGCGCGGATCGCTCCAGGTATGGATCGAGAGCAGCGGCACATCCAGAGCCGCGGCGAGGTGCATCGGTCCACTATCCACGCTCACCACGAAAGTCGCGCCGCGAAGCAAGCCGAGGAGTTCCGACAGGGTCGTTTTTCCAAGCAAATTGACGACTCGATTTCCCAAATCCTCCCCGCACGATCCGGCGCCCACGAGTAGAATTTGGCAGCGGCCTGAATAGGCCTCCACGAAGGCACGGATCGAGGCGGCGTCCATCGACTTCCCTGCGCCGCGCGAGAAAGGGTGCAGGATCAGGTAAGGCCCGGTTGGCGAAAACGCACGACAAGGTTCGCCCGCCGGGAGGCCCCACTGCCAAGGCGTCAGCGGATCGATGCCGAGGGCCGGAATGGATCTTAAATATCGTCTGACGGCGTGCTCATCGCGGTGGACTGGGATTTTATTCGTGTAAAAAAATCCGGCTCCCTCGCGGGCATCATCCAATCCGAAAATGGTTTGGGCTCCGCTACAGGAAGCCATCACCCCGCTTCGTAGGAGGCATTGGAGATCGAGCGCCATATCGGGCCTGAGCGCTTTCAGGTCGCGATACCAAGGGATCGATCGGGCAAAGCCCGCAACTCCACGGAAATTCTCTCGTGGAAAACGGTGGATGCGATCGATGGCAGGGTTCCCTTGCAGGAGCGGCTCCCAGCGGGGATCTACGATCCAGGTGATTTTCGTTTCAGGCCAGGCGTTGTGGATGGATGACGCCACTGGGAGGGCGTGAATCACATCGCCCATCGAGCCGGGCTTGATGAAAAGGAGGGAGGAGGGCCTCACGGGTCATCGCCCGTTCGCCAGGCGCAGCGCGAGCTTTTCGGGAAGTTTGGCTTCGAGAATGGCCCGCTGGGCTCCCTCGAGATCGTAGGGAATCCGGCGCAGGGTCAGCTCGTTTTTATCGGTATCGTAAATGCAATACGCCGAGCGCCAGTCGCCATCGCGCGGTTGGCCGACGCTTCCGACATTGACGAGATATTTTTTGTTTTTCTCGATCTGAAAAGATTCGAACGGTTGGAGGCTCACCGATCCATCGCGCACATAGACGACGGGTCGGTGGGTGTGGCCGATGAAGCAAAGCGTGGTGTGCTGGTAGGTGAAACTTGCCGCCGCATCGAGCGCGGTCGTGACATAACCCCACTTGTTCGGGGTATCGAGCGTGGCATGCACGATCGTGAAATCCCGAACGAGGCGCTGAAAACGAAGGCCGCTCAGCCATTTTTTTTCGGAATCATCGAGCCGGTTGCGTGTCCAATCGAGCGCTTCCTCTGCGAGGGGATTCAGTCCCTCCTGCGTGTAGTCCATGGAGACCTGTTCGTCGTGGTTGCCCATCACAGTCGGGCAATCGAGTTCCCGAACGATGGCGAGGCATTCCTTCGGGAAGGCGTTGTAGCCGACGATGTCGCCCATGCAGATCGAGTGGGTGCAACCTTGGTCGCGAGTGTCTTCCAATACAGCTTGAAGCGCGTGAAGGTTGGCGTGGATGTCTCCGAAAATGGCGAAACGCATGGAAGTTCAGTTCTGCCGAAAAGCAGGCGTGGAATCTATTCTCTCGTCGGCTGGAATATCCAGCCTGATTTCCATGTCGCGGAGCAGATTAATGAGCGAGGGGAGGCGTTGTTTTTCTCCCTGCACCCAGAGGGCGCGAAGTTTTTCGTAGGCGTTTCGTTCGCGGCCCGGGCATTTGGCGAGTTCGTAACCCGCGAATCGCGCGGCGTAGGACGGGGCGTCGGGGAACGAGGCGGCTTTCGCAAAAGCCTCCGACGCTGCGCAGTGGTCCTCGAGTTTGTCACGCAGCAGGACCGCGAGCTGGAGATAGAGTTGGTAGCGGTCCGGATTGTTTTTGATTCCTCGCTCTAAAAAATCGCGGCCGAGGTGGATGTATTCTCGCTGGGCTTTGATTCGAAGGGCCTCGCTGGGCTGCTTTTCGTTTTGAAGAGCGGCAATCGAGGCGTTCCACGCCATGTGCCACGACGCCATGTCCCAGTAGGTGAGCGAGCGCGGTTGAAGGGTGGTAACGGTATCGAACAACCCGGCCATCCGGCCCCACTCTGTATTTTCCCATGCGGTGTGGGCCTCAATCCAAAGAATCGCCGCGAGGGGGGAGCGGAATCCACTAAGCGCGGCAAGGAATCCCGCCTGGCCGATGCGCTCCCGCAGACCGATATCCAGCGAGGTTTTTCGAAAATGAGCGGCCTGAGCCTCGCGGGTGAGTCGGCCTTGCAGGGGCAACATCGCCGCGCCGCAAAGCGCCAATAGTAAAACCGCCGCGACCTGGCGCCATTTCATAGTTCGCGGCCGGAGAACACGAAGGCGGAAAGCGCAAAATACACGGCTATATAAATCCCGCCGAGCGCCGCTGTGCCGAGGAAGAGCTTCAACGAAATCGCCGTGCCCGCGATGATGTCATCGGTGAGGTTGAAGGCCTGCAGGTCGGGAAAGAGCAGCGCCACAAACGCCGTGAGCAGACGCGACCACCACTCGACATTCACGCCCGAGAGCCAGTATTCGCGGGCCGTGGCCTGCAAGTGTCCGATGAAATACAACGCCACAGCCATCAGGATCGTGAAGATCGAGGAGGTAGCGAAGGTGGAAATAAACAGCGTCAGCGAGGCCAGCAGGGCGGCCTTGATAAAAATGACGAGGATGCCCGGGAGGAGGTTGGCATTGAAAGTCGAGGCCGTGACCTCCTTGATAGCGAGCGCCAAATCCTCGGGCGAGGCCGAGGCAAATTGCGCCCGCGTCTCGGCCAGAGCGGCATTTTCACCAAGCCACAAGACGCCGAGGAACAAACCGCTCATCAACGAAATCGCGATGACGAGCAGGGCAAGAATGCCACAGAGTTTTCCCAGCAAGTAGCAATGCCGAGGCACCGGTTTGGCGAGGATCGTGTAGATCGTGCGGTCCTCCATGTCCTTCGGCAAAAAATTCGCCGTGGCGAGGATGGCAAGGAGGGAACTGAAGACCGACATGGCCCCGAGCGAGATGTCTTTTAACATCTGGAATTGCTCTTGGAATGACAGCTTCGCGATGAAGGCGGAATTGCCGATGACCAACAGCGCGAAGATCAGCAGGAAATAGAAAACCTTTTGGCGAACAAGATCGGTGAGGGTGTTTCTTCCGATCGCCCAAACGACGACGGCGAGCCTCATGGCTTGATTTGCGGGCTGGCCGAAAAGGCGGTTCCCACATCTTTTCCGTGCAGCGCAGCGAGGATTTGGCCGGGCTTGCGTCCATCGAGGATGTGCGCGGAGATGCCGGCGGCAGAGACTTTGCGCACCGCCTCGAGCTTGGTTTTCATTCCGCCCACGGACTCCGCACCCTTGTCCGGGCGAACGAAGCGGAGCGCCTCGGCAATATTGCGGACTTTGCCGACCCGCTTTCCGTTCGAGTCCTGGAGTCCATCGACACTCGTCAAAATGATCAAATTGTCTGCCTGGGCGAGAATCGCAACTTCGGCGGAAAGGCGGTCGTTGTCGCCAAATCGGAGTTCCTCGACCGCAACGGAGTCATTTTCGTTGATGATCGGAATGGCTCCGCGCTCGAGCAGGCAGTCAAGGGTGTTGCGGGCATTGTCGCGGCGCATGAAGCTATCGATGTCGCCATGAGTGAGGAGAAGTTGGGCAACGGCGAATCCGTGTTTTTTAAATGAAGTGGCATAGAGCCTCATCAGCTCGGGCTGACCCGCTGCGGCGCATGCTTGCTTGCCCGAGAGGTCGTCGGGGCGTTGTTTGAGTTTGAGGACTCTCACGCCGGCGGCGATCGCGGCACTGCTCACTAGGATGCAGGAGTGACCTTCCTTTTGCAGGGTGGCGATTTCGGCGGCGAGGCGCGTGAACTGGTCGGTATCCAGCGATTTGCCGGCGGGCGTGGAGAGCACCCCGGTGCCGAGTTTGATGACGATCCGTTTCTTCATGGATTAGAAATCATTTGAAGAAATCCGCTCTCGAGCGCAAGCGCCTCTTGAGTTCCCGAGGCCAGGAGACGCCTCGTCCGCTCGAGCGCATCGTGGCGCTTCAGCAAAATTCGGGCGTCATTGGCCTCGGCGAGGCGGCGGATTTCAGCTCTGGCCGATTCTTCGGGCTGCAATTTGTAGCGAAGAGCGGAGGCTAGGACTTCCCCGATTGCCGCGAGGAGGCGCTCACGCTCCCGCAAGGCGGCGGACTCGGTCTGCGCCTTGATTTGGTCCTCCCGCGTTTCCTTCCACGATTTGTTAATCGAGTCGCGGTGGCGCTTCACTTGTTCCTTGAATTCGGCATCGAGACCGTCGGAAACATTTTCGCGAACGCCGGCAAGGGTGGCTTGGAAAAATCGAGTGAATCGAAACGCGGCGCCCGCATCGGCTCCGCCGGCTTGGAGGAGGGTTTTTTCGAATTCGGCGGCTACGGCCGCGGAGAGTTCATCCCGCGAAGCGCCGGCCGGGGCGAGGAGTGGGATCGTGATGCAGCGGGAGAGGATGGTTTGCAGAACGGCATCGCGCAGGGTGGTCGTGAGGACGATGTGGCAACCGGATGGCGGCTCCTCGAGCGTCTTCAAGAAGGCATTTGCCGCTTCAGGCTGGAGGCGGTCGGCATCATGGATCACGGCGACTTTGTTGGCTCCGAGGAGCGGCTTCATTTGGATCGCGTGCTCGAGGTCGCGCATTTGGCTGATGAGGATTCGGCGGGATTTCGATTCCGGCGCGACCTGGTGCAGGTCCGGGTGGGACAAAACCTCGTTCGCGCTGGAGCCTAAAACGAGCGCGGCCAACTCGGCAGCGAGCCATTTTTTTCCCGCACCGGGAGGCCCGCTCAACAAACAGGCATGGGCGAGGCGGCCCGACTTGCGGGCATCGCGCAGGCGTTCAAAGGCTCTTTCCTTGGCGAGTGCCATCCGTGCGAAATGTCGCGAATATCGACGGTGGCGTCGATCCTATTTCCCCGTCGGCTCAGCGGCCACGCATGCGCGGCGGCGGAAGAATCACCCCGGTGGTGCCCCAGCAGGACCAGTCATTCCATTGCTGGGCGGTGTTCATTTGCATCTCGGCGGCATTCAGGTTCGCGTTGGCGATTTCCTGTTGGATTAGAAGTTCCTGGTATTTGCCGTAGGCTGCTTGGTTGCCAATGTAGACGAGGTTCTGCTCGGGCACGGCGTAGAGGTAGTAGAATTCGTTGTGGCGGAGCTTGCGTTCGACTTTGTAGGGCGTGAGCGAGGCGAGGGATTTTTGGCGGGCGGCGGTGTTGGCCGGCGTCGGCTCGAAGCCGGCAGCGGAAAGAATGCGCTCGGTGCTGGCGCGCTGGGCTTGCTCAATCGCGGCACAACCCGACAAAAGAATGGCCAGAAAAGAGAAGAGGAGAACTTTCATGCGGACTAAAATCTGATCCTCTTTCTCTTTAAACGGAAGAGTAAAATTTCGTTAGAGAG
>JBDKIG010000003.1:0-42295 GCA_039797215.1 Verrucomicrobiota bacterium
CACGAAAAATTCCGTGACCAACAAATCCGCCGAGGCTTGGACAAAAGACAAGGGCCTTATTTCCATTTGGCTTCTAGGAATGTTCAAACACGGCCCGAATGTGACCGTTGTCGCCCCGCTCAAGCCTGGAGCCGGACCGGCGGTCAACTCCGACTACTTCGGCACTATCGAAAAAGACCGCCTCGTCACCACCGACAAAGCCGTCTTTTTCAAAGCCGATGGCGATTACCGCTCGAAGATCGGCATTCCTCCCGGGCGCACCACCGGCATTGCCGCCGGTTACGATCCCGACCGCGGCATCCTCACGGTCGTGCGCACTGTTCCTCCCGCCAAAGCCGGCTCGATGCCCTATGTGCGCTCACAGTGGATGGACCACAAAGACCCGTATGCCGGCGACTTGATCAATGTCTACAACGACGGCCCCTCCGCTCCCGGCAAGCCCGCCCTTGGGCCTTTCTACGAACTCGAAACCTCCTCGCCCTCGAAGCCCCTCGCCCCTGGCAAAAAGCTCCACCACAAACAAGAGACGATGCACTTCCGAGGCACGCCGGAACAACTCGATCCCCTCGCGCAGAAGTTGCTCGGAGTTTCGCTGAAGGAAATCCAGTCCGTCTTCGCCAAACCCTGAACCCAAATCCTCCCCAGCAGGATTGCAGTCGGGAAAGGTGAAGATGTATTGTGCCGCGCATGTCCGAGTCCGTCGTGAAATCCACTGAAGCCGAACCGATCGATGCGGCGTTCGAGATTTCGCTGCGCCCACCACTTTTCGAGGAATTCGCCGGACAGGATAAAACCGTCGAGCGCCTGCGCGTGATGGTCGATGCCGCCAAGGCCCGTAATGACACGCTCCAGCACATCCTCCTCAGCGGCCCGCCGGGACTTGGCAAAACCACGCTCGCCTACATCATCGGCAACGCCATGGGCGCCGAAGTCCGCACCACCAGCGGCCCGATGATTGAAAAAGCCGGCGACCTCGCGGGCCTGCTCACCAACATCGAACGGGGCGGTGTGCTTTTCATCGACGAAATCCACCGCCTCGCCCCCGCCATCGAGGAATATCTCTACCCGGCGATGGAGGACTTTAAACTCGACATCGTCATTGACCAAGGCCCGAGCGCCCGCACCGTCCGCCTCAACCTTGCGCCATTCACCCTCATCGGCGCCACGACCCGCTCCGGCATGATCAGCGATCCCCTTCGCTCACGCTTCGGCATGAATTGTCGATTGGACTACTACACACCCGAGGTTTTGGCCTCGATCGTCTCGCGGAGCGCAGGCCTACTCGGCAGCAAACTCGAACCTGGCTCCGACCTCGAAGTCGCCCGCCGAGCCCGAGGCACACCCCGCATTGCCAACAACCTCCTCCGCTGGGTCCGCGACTACGCCCTGGTTCGCGCCGACGGCATCATCAGCGCAAAAACCGCCGCCGACGCCCTCACCATGCTCGACATCGATGCCGATGGTTTTGACGAAATGGATAAGCGAATCCTCGAAGCGATCATCGGACTTTTCGACGGCGGCCCTGTCGGCGTGAACAGCCTTGCCGTCGCCATCGGTGAGGAATCCGGAACGATCGAGGAAGTGCATGAGCCCTACCTGATCATGCAAGGCTACATCAAACGCACCGCCCAAGGCCGCGTCGCCATGCCCAAAGCCTACCGAAAAATCGGCCTCGAGGTCCCCAAAAAAGTCAACCCAGGCCAGCCCGAGCTTTTCAGTGAATAGCTGCAGCTGAAAATTACACCTCGGGCATACATCCGCGTCGCGGAGAGGACGGGATTGATACTACGCTTCGCGGATTTGTGGCGGAGAGGGTGGGATTCGAACCCACGGGACCTTGCGGTCCTCCGGTTTTCAAGACCGGCGCATTAGACCACTCTGCCACCTCTCCTGGACGATAGAACTAATGCACTTCGGGGATCGGGGCGGCAAACTGAAATTGAAAATTTTAGCGCAGGGCTTCGATGGCATGCTCGATATCGACGGCCGTGATGGCGTCTGAAACGAAGGCGTCGCCGAGATTTCTAAGAAGAACAAAACGAATCGCACCCGCGTGAAATTTTTTGTCTTTGCGGAGCGCGGCGAGGATTTGGTCGGTGGAAATACTCGGCGGGAGTGTCTGTGGAAGGTGGTGTCGGGCGAGGGCGGCGAGGATTTGGTCGGCGGCGGTTTGGGGGAGGCCGGATTTTGCAACCGAGAGTCGGCAGGCGGCGACGAGGCCGAGGCTGATGGCTTCGCCGTGAAGCAGAGTTCCGTAGCCGGCGGCGTTTTCGATTCCGTGGCCGATGGTGTGGCCGAAATTCAGGAGCGCGCGGAGGCCTTTGGTTTCAAATTCATCCTCAGCGACGATGGCGGCTTTGATCGCGACATTTCGGGCGATGAGCGGGGCGATGCCGTAGAGGTCGGAGGGCGCCTCGAGCATTTGGGGATCACGGATGGCGGCGTGTTTGATGATCTCGGCAAAACCCTCGTGAAACTCTCGGGGAGGCAAGGTGCGAAGCGTGTCGGTATCGGCGATAACGAGTCGTGGTTGGTGGAAGGACCCGATGAGATTTTTTCCGCCGGGGGCGTTGATCCCGGTCTTTCCGCCGACGGAACTATCGACCTGCGCGACGATGGTGGTGGGGATTTGAATGCAGGGAATGCCACGGTAGTAAATGGCGGCAACGAATCCCGCGAGATCCCCGACCACGCCTCCACCGAGAGCGACGAGCACGGAGGATCGGTCGAGCCCCGCAGCGATCATGGCGTCGGCAATTTTTCCAGTTTGCTCCAAAGATTTGGAAGATTCTCCGGCAGGAACGGTGATTCGGATTGGATCGAAACCAGCTTGACGAAGCGAGGCTTCGACGGCCTCGGCGTGGAGGGGGCCGACATTCGTGTCGGTAACGAGGGCGCAACGCGAGGGCTTCTGAATTTCGGCGATCCGGGCACCACAATCTTGAATCAACCCGGGGCCAACGGTCACTTTGTAAGGTGAACGGGCGAGAGGAACTTCAACTTCGATCGGAGTGTGGTTGGTGCTACCTGCAGACATGGTGAGTTTTCAATTAAGGCGGGAGGCTCGGGCAAAAGAAGATTTTTCCTTTGGCGAACGACTGGCTAGTGTCCCGCCCCTATGTTGAAAACCGGAATCGTCGGACTGCCGAATGTCGGAAAGTCCACCCTCTTCAATGCCGTCACTCGCACCCGCAAGGCGCAGGCGGCGAATTTTCCTTTTTGCACGATCGAGCCCAATGTCGGCATCGTGAATGTGCCTGATGACCGGTTGGACAAGTTGTCCGCAATGTCGAAGTCGGAGAAAATTTTGCCCGCAGCGATTGAGTTTGTGGATATCGCGGGGTTGGTTGCCGGAGCGAGCGAAGGCGAGGGCCTTGGGAATCAGTTTCTGAGCCATATCCGGGAGGTCGATGCGATCATTCAAGTCGTGCGATGCTTCGAGAGTTCAGACATCCACCATGTCGCCGGCACGGTCGATCCCGTGCGCGACATCGAGGTCATCAACACAGAACTCATCCTCGCCGACCTGGCTTCGGTAAAAAAGCGCGCCGAACGAAATCAGAAAGCCGCCCGCAGCGGGGACAAGGCCGCCAAAGCCGAGGTCGCGCTGGCGGAAAAACTCATTCCTCATCTCGACTCTGGAAAGCCGGCTCTGACCCTCGAACTCGCCGATTCCGAAAAGGAAATCCTGCGTGGTTTTTTCCTCCTCACTTCCAAGCCGACTCTCTTTGCCTGCAATGTCGGCGAAAATGACCTGGCGAACCTCGAGGGAGATTCCTCCGCGGCGAAGCATGTGCGTGCTGTGCGGGAATACGCCTCGATGCACCTCGGCTGCGGCGCGGTCGTGATCAGCGCACAAATCGAAAGCGAGCTCGCCGACCTGCCGGCTGAAGAAGCCAAGGAGTTCTTGGCTGGACTGGGCGTCGAGGATAGCGGCGTTGGCTTACTCATCCGGGCCGCCTACCATCTACTCGGCCTGCGCACCTACCTGACTACCGGCCCGAAGGAAACCCGCGCTTGGACAATCCACGAGGGCGACAAAGCCCCGGCGGCGGCGGGCGTGATCCACAGTGATTTCGAGCGGGGATTCATCGCCGCACAGATCGTATCCTTCGAGGACCTGATCGCTTGCGGATCGGAGGCCAAGGCACGTGAGGCCGGGAAACTGCGCTTGGAAGGCAAAGAATATGTCGTTCAAGACGGCGATGTCATCGAGTTTCGCTTCAATGTTTAAATAACCCCCCGGCTCGGCATCACAAAATAGCTGCAAACGAACGCGGCAAGGCATTGGAGAGCAAAACGAGAGATTGCAAGCAGGGTCGTTTTGCCCCAATGTGCCCAACTCCACAAATCTCGGCATGGACAACGATCAATCGAACCCCAACAACGAAGTAATGAATGGCGACGAAGCGGCGGCGTTTCTACAAATGCCCAAATCGACGCTTTTGAAGCTCTGCAGCGAAGGGCAATTGCCTGGATTGAAGGTGGGACGGAACTGGAGATTCAATCGCACCGCTCTGGAAAAATGGAAAAGCGAGAAGGCTGGATCCGAAGTCGATTTCACCGATGATTCTGAGGTGGTTGGGGAACCCACTCCGATGGATTTTGCCGACAACCTCACGGAAGCCGAGACCTCGGTTGGTAAAAAAATCAAAGAAGTCGTCGGCTCTGTGGGGGGGGATGATTTTGAAAATACGGGGGATGTCGTGGAACTGGACAATCTCTCCGAGGGAGTGGGTGAGGTGCACGAAATCGAGGAGCCAGCCAAAAAGACGGCTCGTCGCGGGCGTTCCTCCTCCGCTCTCGATCTCATGGCCCAAATTTCCGACAAGTCCCCAGGCCGCCGAGGAGCCAAGTCGACCCGTGCGAAAACAGCACCTTCCATGCCCGCTCGGACGAAACCTTCCCCGGAACCCATTCCGCATGCGCCAAAACGAGACAACCGCATCGATGACGGCGCTGTCGAGGTATCCCGCCCATACAATCGCCAAGCCGCCGCAGCGCCTGTGCCACGCCCTCCCGAGCGCCGCTCCTCTGATGGCGGAGGCATCGGTGTTCTCAAAAAATTGGTTTACTGGGTAGTCGTTCTCGTCGTTCTCGGCCTCGCTGGTGTGGGCGTGAAGAGTATGCTGATTCCGATTTCTACCCTTCCTCTTCCAGGCACTCCCGATGAAACCGCCATGGCAGAAGCTGCCGCCCTGCCGGAATTCCAAGTGGTTTATCGCCACAACGAGGAGGAAACCCTCAAAGAGGACAATCTTGCGCTTCCGACCCCTCCCCCGGCCGCACCCGCTCCCGTAGCTGACGCTCCGCTTACCACCTCGGCACCTGTCGACACGGTGGCCCTCCAATCCCCTCCGGCTCCCCAACAAGCCCCACAAGCTCCAGCTGCCGCCCAGGAAGGCACGCAACAACCTGCTGTGCCCATCGCCACCAACCCTCCCGTCAGCCGCAGCCTCGAGGCAATCAACAGGCTCCTTCCCGCGCTCTTCAATCTTTCGGGCACGACCGTCAACAGCAACAACAACGAAATCCGAATCACTTTCCAAGAAGGCGTCTTCTCGTCGGGAATTTCGGTTAGCGATTCTGGAAAAGCCCAGCTCTCTCGTGTTGCAGAATTCCTGAAAGTCAACGCACCGGATTTCTGGGTGATCATCGAGGGCCAAACAGATAGCAAACCCGTCCGCTCGAACTCCCCATTCCGCGATAACTACACCCTCGGCCTTCGCCGCGCCGTTGCGGCTACGGAGGTCATGCGAACCGAAACCCAGTTCCCTAATGACCGCCTCCTCGCGAGTTCCTCCGGAGGGCTCCCTCCTCCGTTCCCGGAAGACCAAGCCGGATCAGCCGCTCGGAACCGCACCGTCATTCTGCGTCTCGTTCCGAGAATTCTGGAATAATTTTTTTGGGGGGGACGCAGGCAACAAAGCTGCGTCTCATTTCTTAAATCCAAACGCAATCAGCGCCAGGAGTTACTTTTTGATTTTAAGGCGTAGGAAGGTCGGGACATCCAAATCCTCGCCCTCGACAATTGTCGGCTCGCTTCTTTCGAATCGGCCACGAGCAATTGGCTCAAGCGGGAGGAAATCCTGTTTCACCTTTTGAGTTTTAGTCGTCGGGCTCGCGATTTCCGGATCCGCAACCGCCTTCTCCTCGACTGGTGGAGCGGGAGCAGCAGGGGGCGGCGTGGAAATCGACGGAATGGCCGCCGAGGGCGCGGGTGCGGATTTCCTTTCCTCCACTCCGGTGCGGCCAATGATCGTCACGATAAGCGGCGCGGAATCATCCCCAGCGGTGCTAACACCCAGACAGAGGTTTGCCGAAGCGGAGGTATTTTTAGAGATTTCCTTCATGACGGCGGCCACTTCAGCAAATGTCAAAGAGGCAGGACCCGAGAGATGGACCAAGATTTTCCCAGCTTCTTGAAGGAGACGACCACGATCGAGCAACGGGCTGCGGAGAGCCTGCTCTAGAGATTCATGAGCTCGGTTTCCACCCTCCGATTCGCCACAGCCGAAAAGGCAACCGCCGGCACCAACACGGAGAACCGAAAGAAGGTCATTCACCGCAATTGGCAGCGGTCCAGGGTTGCCGAGAATTCTGACTACTCCACCGATGGCTTGAAAAAGAAGTCTGTCGCAAGCCGCGAATGTTTCAGAAACATCCGCACGCGCTTCGACAAGTTCAGCCATGCGGTCGTTTTCAAAGTGAATCAACGCGTCCACATGACGCCCTAATTCCGCCAGTGATTCGGCGGCCTGTTGCGAGCGGCGACGGCCTTCAAATTGGAATGGCGAGGTAACAACGGCCACCACGAGAGCCCCATTCTCCTTGGACATCTTGGCAAGCAAAGGAGTCACCGCACTGCCAGTGCCTCCCCCCAGGCCGGCGCAAAGAATCACGACATCCGCTCCGGAAACCACCTGCTGGAGTTCCCCCAGCGATTCTTTTGCGGCGTCGATTGCACGCTCAGGGTCACTCCCCGCTCCAAGGCCATGGGTTGTCATCGGACCGAGAACCAGTTTTTGTGAAGCAACCGAAGCGGTGAGCGACTGCTGGTCGGAGTTCAACGCGATCGTCTGGATTGGGAGAACAGCTCGCATCGCGAGTCGATCGGTCATGTTGACCCCTGCATTTCCGATTCCGATGAGACGGGTCACGGCCTCTTTGGTGGGTTCCTCGTGGTGTGGATAGGGGCTCATAATCCGAGGTTAAAATTCAGGAGTTTTTTGAATTTCGAAATAATGGTTTCCTCAGGCATATCGGCGTTGACCGCCTGCGCGTATTTGACGAGGCCGATGCAGGTGGAAAGTTGCGGATTCTCAAAAGCCGAGGTGGGCCCCGATACGGAGTGAGCATGGACGAGCGTGACAGGCGAATCGAAAATCGTCTCAGCCACCTCCCGGACTCCGCGAAGCATGCTGCAACCTCCGGTGAGAAGAACTCCCGATCCGAGCAGATGCTCTGGAACAACCTCGTGGATCCGCTTTTTCAAAATTTTAAAAAGCTCATTCACACGCGCGTTGATGATCATGTTCAACAATTCGCGATCGACTTCCTTGCCGGAAAATCCGGTGTCATTGCGGAGCGTGATTTTTTCTCCGGGGGGATGACCGCCGATCATGGCAGACCCCTCCTCGATCTTCAGCTTCTCGGCGCGAGTGATGGGAATGCGCAGACCGATGCAAAGATCATTCGTGATGTGATCACCACCGATCGCGATCGTTCCACTGTGGCGCACAACCCCATCGTGATAGACGATGTAGTCAGTGACCCCACCTCCGATATCGATCACTACGGCCCCGGCTTGTTTCTGGGAATCACTGAGCACGACCTGGGCCGAGGCGACGGAATTCACCACCACATCGTCGACATCAATATCAAATTCCTTAACACAACGGATCGTGTTTTGAATTCGGGTCATGACCCCGTGGATGATGTGGTAATCGGCCTCCAGCTTCGTGCCGAGCATTCCGAGGGGATCGATCACACCCTCCTGACCATCGACATAATATCGCTGGATGATCGAATGCAGGATCACATTTTCCTTCGGGATTGAGATTTCCTTGGCCTTGTATTCGACATCACCGATTTCTTTTTCGGTGATTTCACTTTCCTCCGGCAGAGAGCTTGAGCTCCGATTATTGAAACTTTGAAGATGGCTTCCCGTGACCGCAAGCCAGACGCTTTTGATTTCCTGATCGCTACGCTCTTCCGCATCCGCAAGTGCGTCGTGCACGCATTTCGAAGCATTTTGAAAATCGACAATTTCTCCTTTGCGAACGCCACGCGAGGGGCTTTCGCCCACTCCGAGCAGGCGAATCTCGCCATCACTCCCGCACTCGGCCACCACAGCGCAAACCTTGGTGGTTCCAATTTCCAGACCGACATGGATTTTTTCCTTGGCCATCAGTTTTTCCGTTTGGTTTTTGAAGTCGTCTCGCTTTTTTTGCTCACACTGGGCGGCAAAGCAGCCATGACAAATTTCACAGGGGTATTTTTTGTCACCATGAGGTTCACCGAATCCAGCTCACGACCCGTATCGCGGCAATGCTCGAGAAGGCGGTGGAGCTTGTCGATTTGCTGGTGAAAATCCGAGCGGCCGAATTTTACACGCGCATTCTGATCCGTCAGCGCATCGATGCAGTAGCCCTTGGAAATATTCAGCGAACGGATCCGGACCAATGATTCGGGACGGGCGGAGGCTTCATCCAGGAGTGTGATCGCTTTTTTCAAGTCATCACTCTGGAGCGGTTTTCCCTCGTAAATATCGTCGGGGTTCACTCCATAAATAACGGGCAAGCTATGAAATTCCTGGGGTATCAAACGGGGCTTCATCAGGAAACCGGAGGCGTCCACAAGCAGCATCGTCGAAACATCGAAGGCCGCTGAGGAGTCGCTCGATGAGGAAACCCAAGCAACCGGCACACGAGATTTCAAAACGACGCGCATCCGGTCGGGCAAGACCCGCTCGATCGTGACATCAGCCACCATTGGAATCGATCGAAGATGGCGGTCGGCCTTGTTGATATTGAGTTTGAAGATGTTCTCTCCCTCCAAAATTCCGGTTTCCTCACGGAGGTCTTCGGGCGTCATGATTCCGTCCAATTCCAAGTCCAACTCCGCAACATTGTAGGCCGGGTTGGCGAAGAAAAATTTGTCGAGTGTGCGACTGATGCCGAACCAAGCCAGGCCACCGAACAGCGCGAGCCCTATTACGGCCATGGAAAAAGATGTGAGCAATTGTTGGCGTTTCCGCTTCGCCGTCGCAGCCCGCATTTTGACATTCAACATCCGCTGCCCTCGTGGCGTGCGGCGGCCGTGGGATGTTTTGAGAAGACGGGTCCTCATGGGCGTCGTTTTACGGAAAGGGAAAGACCGGCAATCTCTTCGCAAAGAGATGCGAAATCGAGACCCAACACAGCGGCCGCTTTGGGTAATAAACTGGTCTCCGTCATGCCAGGAATCGTGTTAACCTCTAGGACGAACGGCTTGTTTTCCGCATCGAGCAACACATCCACGCGGGAGTAAACCTCGAGCCCAAGCGCACGATGGGCAGCCAAGGCAGCAAACTGCACGGAGCGAGTGATTGCCTCATCCAAGCGGGCCGGACAGAAATAGTCCGAGTTACCCTTCGTGTATTTGTTTTCGTAGCTGTAAAAATCGACCTTCGGCACGATTTCGACGACTGGAAGCGCGACTCCACCTACGATGCCGACTGTCAGTTCCCTGCCATTCACAAACTCCTCGATGAGCACTTCGTTGTCCCGCGAGAAGCAATCCTCCAGGGCGGCATCAAGCTCCTCGGGCTTCAAGACGATATGAACACCAACGCTCGATCCCTCGCGGGGAGGCTTCGCCACGAGAGGGAGATCGATCGAAGGCCTGTCGCCACGCGAAAGGATTTCCCAACGAGCGTTCGGCACGCTGGCTTCGTCAAATTTCCGTTTGCTGGCGATTTTATCGAAAGCCAACCGACTGCCAACCGCACCCTCCCCTGTATATGGAACACCCAGGTTTTCTAGAATCGCCTGCAGCTCTCCATCCTCACCAAAAGTCCCGTGGATCATGTTGAAGGCGAGATCGGTCTTTTCAGGAATCAAAAAATCCCGACCGGCAATATCTATTTCCACAACCTCCGCGCCGAGTTGGTTGAGCGCCCTGGCTACAGCCGCACCGGAGTTCAGTGATACGGGGCGTTCCTTGCCAGGACCACCCATGAGAAGAGCGACTTTTTTGCCGCGCAAGATTCCGGAATATTTTTGATTCATAAATCGACCCCCGTGATTTGGACCTCGGTCTCAAGGGTGATGCCGCGTTTTTCCTTGGCGGTTTTTTGGATTTCACCAATCAACGCGAGGATGTCCGAGGCACTCGCCCCGCCGTCGTTGACGATGAAATTTCCGTGGATTTCTGACACACGGGCGGCACCGAAAGCATGGTTTTTCAATCCCAGTTCCTCGATGAGGCGGCCAGCAGGAATTTCAGCGGGATTTTTAAAAATGCATCCTGCGCTTGCAGCCACAGGCTGGCTGGAACGCCGTTTCGCGACGGATGCGGCGATCGCAGAATCAATGTCTCCAGTATTTCCCGGCTGACCTCTGAGCACGGCGGAGAGGGCGAAATTTTGCCGAAGCATCGGAACATTGCGGTAGTGAACTTCGATCTCAGCGGGGGTCTTGGTAAAAATATTTCCGTCCTGATCGCAGAAGCGGATGCGAACCACTTGATCGAAGGTCTGAATGCCCATCGCGCCGGCATTCATTCGGAGTCCGCCGCCAAGGTTGCCGGGAATGCCCTCCATCCACTCAAAGCCAGCGATCCCCGCTGCGCGGGCGAGTCCTGTGAGTTGTTTTAATTTCACTCCCACACCCGCCGAAATTTCCATGCCTTGGATTTCGTGATGGGCGAACTCGCCGCGGGCGAGATGGACTACGACGCCGGGAATGCCTCCGTCGCGAACTAGGAGATTCGATCCCCGGCCCATGACCATCAATGGGATATTTTCGTCGAAGCAAAACCTTACGAGATCCGCAAATCCCTCCTCAGTTTCAGGCTCTGCCCAGAACTGCGCTGGGCCTCCGACACGCATCGTCGTGTGTTTGGAAAGCGGCTCGTAAAGTTTGATGCGACCCACCTCCATGACGCCCTGCAATTGGTCTCGTTTTTTCAAATCATCGACCAATCGGGCCCCTGCTTCATGGATATTGCCCGCACCGAGACTCAAAACGAGATCCCCCTCCTCCAGAACAGCTCCAGCGGCCTTGTGCATTTTTGAAACACTCGGAACCGAATGCGCCGAGGAATGTCCGCTGGCGATCGCTGAATCTACGAGTGTCTGGCCGGTAATCCCAGGAATGCGCGACTCGCTGGCCGGGTAGATGTCTGAAATAAAAACATGGTCGGCTTTTTGAAACGCCATTCCGAATTGATCTTTCAATGCCTGAGTCCGGGTGAATCGGTGCGGCTGGAACATCACAACCACTCGCTTGTTTGGCCCCGTGCGGGCGGTGGCGATCGTAGCAGCGATTTCCGTGGGATGGTGACCGTAGTCATCCACGACGATCTGGCGGGGGCTATCGTAAAGAATTTCGAACCGGCGGCGGGCCCCACGAAAGGACTCCAGTGCGGGGGAAATTTTTTCGAAAGGCACACCAACTTCTGTGGCGAGGGCGATTGCGGCTAGGGAATTGAGGGCATTGTGCGCGCCAGGAATGTTAAGAGTAATTTCTCCGAGGATTTCCTCGCCGCGCCGGACTCGAAAATAGGAGCAGAAATTTTTCGTCGTCAAATCGACGATTCGGTAATGCGCTTCCGGGGAGTGCCCGTAAGAAATGGCACGGGGATTTTCGGAGCAAACGCGGGAAGCCCCCCGATCATCTGCACAGTAAATAATGCTCCCCGATGTCTGAGAGACGAGTCGCTGATACACGGCATCGATCGCGGCGAGATCCTCGTAGTAATCGAGATGCTCGGGCTCGATATTCAAAACGATCGCATGGCGGGGATGGTAGTTCACGAGCGTTCCATCGCTTTCGTCACCCTCGGCGACAAAATAAGCGCCTTCCGAATCCCATCGGGCATTGGTGCCGAGGATCGGAATTTCCGCGCCGACATAGTGGGAAGGCTTGAGTCCACCAGCACGAAGCAAGTGGGCCGTCATGGCGGAGGTGGTGGTCTTCCCGTGCATTCCACAAACAACGATGCCTTGCTTGGAGGCCATGATCGCCGCAAGGGCGTCGGCTCGCCGGACCATGGGAATCCCGAGGCGGGCCGCCTCGTCGTAGGCAGGATTTCCCGGTTTGATCGCCGAGGAAAAAACCACCAGATCGGCACTCCTCACGCATTCAGCCGAGTGAGGGCAAGAGAAGCGAAGACCTTTTTTGGAAAGCCTCTCCACCTCGATGGTGTCCACTTTGTCAGATCCTCCGACATCATGTCCGAGGCCAAGCAGCAACGCGGCAATCCCGCTCATTCCTGAACCCGCAACTCCAATCAGGTGGATTTTTGCTGGAGCCGGTCCCGCCAGAAGTTCGCGAAGTTTTTCAGCCCTCATTTCATTGCCTCTGTGACAGCCCGCTCCATGACATCAGCTACATTCGCTGCCGCCGCTTCGGGCGAGAGCTGGCGCGCCGCGGCAGCCATGGCGGATCGGCGCTCGGAATTTCCAATCCACTTCGAAAGGGCGGATGAAAAAACCTCGGGTTGAATTTCCCGCTCATTGATCAATTCAGCAGCTCCGGCTCGCACAAAAATCTCGGCGTTTGCCTTCTGGTGATCGTCGGTCGCGTAGGGATACGGAATTAAAATGGAAGGCAGACCAAACATGGCCAGCTCACTCAGACTCGAAGCCCCTGCTCGTGAAACCACGATATCGGCGGCCGAGTAGGCCTCCTCCATCCGGTGATGAAACGGCGCGACATAATGAGGAATGTGATCGCGCTGGTAGTTGGCAGCCGCCAGGCGATCGTCATTTTTTCCCGTCAGGTGGATGATTTGGAGATTCTCCGCAGGCAGAAGCGGCGCGGTCTTGAAGAGAAGTTGGTTGATCCCGCTTGCCCCTTGGCTTCCGCCGGTGACAAGCAGGGTGGTGCGGGAGGGGTCGAGATTGAAAATTTTGAGCGCTTCCTCGCGAGGGATCGGGTGGCCAAGATTTTTTCGGACCGGTGTGCCCGTGACGACACAGGAGGAGCCGCTGAAATACGGCCGACAGTCCTCGAATCCGAGAAGGACTCGGGTGGCAAATTTTGCGGCAAGGCGGTTGGCACGACCCGCGATGGCGTTTGATTCATGAATGAAGCTCGGGAGTCCTGCCAAGCGAGCGGCAAGGATCGGCGCGGTGGATGTGAAGCCCCCCATACCAAGCACAACGGATGGGCGGTATTTCCGATAACCCGACCGGCACTGGCGATAGCTCTCCAAAAATCGCTTGAGGAAACTAAGGAACGCCGGAGAGACAACCATTGAGGGCATTCCGATCGAAGGGAGTTTTTCAGAGCGGAATTCGGGGTGGGCTTTGAGCGCCGTGGCGTCGATTTCTTTTTCCGAAACGAAAAGCAAAACCTCGTGCCCACGCTCGTGGAGCGTCTCGGCGACGGCTAGGCCAGGGAAGAGGTGTCCTCCGGTTCCACCGCAAGCGATGATGGCCTTGAATGGTTTCATACTCGGGGTTCGATGTGCGGGCGTAGAAGCACCGGCGCGAAGCGTGAGACAAGCGGTTGCCCCTGGCGGTGGATATTGACGAGAAGGCCGATCAAAAAGAGACACACCACGAGGTTTGATCCTCCATAGCTGATAAAAGGAAGAGGCATGCCTTTATTGGGAAGAAGCGATGTGGTCACTCCCAGATTCACAATACTCTGCAGGGTGACGAGCATCGTGCATCCGAAGCCCAGGAGCATTCCGAAGCGATCGCGGGAATTTGCCGAAATCAACGCGCCGCAGAGAAGAATCACCAAAAATGCGAAGACCGTGAGCGCCGTGGCTTTCAAGCCGAGTTCCTCACCGATCATCGGAAAAATGAAATCCGTATGGGCATAGGGGAGATAGTGCATTTTCTGGCGCCCCTCCCCGAGACCGACCCCATCGAAGCCACCGGAGCCAAAGGCAATCAGGCCCTGCCATTGCTGAAGCCCTTCGCAGAGGCGGTATTTTTCGGGGTCCATAAAAGCCAGGAGTCGCTGAACCCGCTCCGGCACGGCCAAGGCGACCAGAAAAATCGAGGCAAACGCCATCGGAGCTAAAATGGCGAGCCAACGCAGAGCCCCGCCGGCTACGAAGATCATCGCGAGAGCCGCTGCACCTATAAGGGCGGTATTGCCAATATCGACCTCGAGGACGATCAGGAACATGGGAACCGCCAAAATTAAAACGGGGTAAAGAAGGCCATTTTTTAATTTTTCAAAAGTGATGTCCTCGCGGGAATACCACCAGGCTACAAAAAAGATCGAACTGATCTTTGCAAATTCACTGGGCTGGAGGGTGCCAAAGCCAAGGTTTATCCAGCGCGAGGATCCATTGATCCGCTGGCCGATCGGGGGAATGAAGCAAAGAATAAGTAGAAAGACACTGCCGGCAAAGAAGACCCACCACCACTTCTTCCAAAAATGGTAATCTATATTCGCAGCAACTAGTGCCGCGATGATTCCAACCACGAGCCAAAAACCCTGACGCTTTACGAAAAGATACATGTCGCCATGGCTGTCCCGCGCAAATGCTCCCGTGCTGAAAAGCATTACAAGGCCGAGCGCGATCAACCCCGCGACGGCGAGCATCAAAACAGTGATGACATTTTTTTGCATGGTCAGACTCTGGGCGCTGCTATCAGGTCGACTTCAGGGAATGGCGAGTTTTTGGCCGATCTTGAGCTTGCGAGGATCGTCGATGTTGTTGGCTTTCATCAAGGCTTCCTGGGTGACCTTGAATTTCTTGGCGATCGAGTAGGGATTATCACCCTTGGCCACCACATAGGACTGGCCAGCGGCACTGGCTGCAGGCTCCTTCGCAGGTGTCTCCTTTTCAACTGGCACAGTTTTTGCAACGACGGGCTGGGTGGCGACTGGCTTGGCAACGACCGAGGGTGTGGCCTGAGAATGAGGAACTGGCTCGACTTTCACAGGGGCCGAAGCGGCATTCGCAGAGGCGGCCTTGCCGACGACAAGAATCTGTCCCGTGCGGATGATCGATGTGCTCGAAAGGTTGTTGGCTTTTTCGAGTGCCTCGATGCTTGTTTTAAATTTCGAGGCGATCTTCTTGAGTGTGTCGCCGGCCACGACGGTGTAGGTTTCGCCCGCTTCGCTCGCGACAGGCTTGGGTGTAGACGCCTGCGACTTTTCTTCGGCAAGAGGTTCTGGTGCCTTGGCGACAACTTCGGGTGAGGCTGCTTTTTTTTCCGCCACAGGCTTTGCTGTCGTCTCTTTCAGTTTATTGAATCCGTAAATACCGCCAACGGCCACGATATGAAGAATGAGAACAACGATGAAGGCTTGTGAGAGTTTCATGCTTGGCTCGGCTTCGGACTCGTAGTCTTCGACTTCATCCCGACTCGAGGCAGCGCGGGCATGGAGTCTCTTTCGCGATACCAGTCGGCGGTTTGGCCGCTGGGGGTTAGTGGGTGTTTTTTTGAACAGCATGTTTTTTTCAGGGTGTGGTGTTTGGGAGTTGTTTAACGAAATTTTTGAAGAGGTTCCCGCGCTCGCCGTAATTTTGGAACATATCGAACGAGGAGGTTCCGGGTGAAAAGATGACTGTGTCCCCGGGTCGAGCGAGGCGTTGGGCCACTCCCACGGCTTCCTCGAGGGAGTTCACGCAGTGGCAATCGGTATTTTTCCAGGAGCTGGCGATGCGGTGACGCATCTCTCCGATCAGCACGGCGGCTCTGGCGCGGCTTTCGACGAGTTTCGCCATGTCGTCGAATTCGAAGCCCTTGTCTTTTCCCCCAGCAATCAGAACAACAGGCCCAGACGCCGAGTTGAGGGCCTGAGCCATCGCATCCAGATTGGTCGCCTTCGAGTCATTGATCCAGCGAACGCCGTTGAGATCTCGCACCCATTCACAACGGTGTGCTGGCGGGGCATAGTCACTGATGGAGGCTGCAAGGGCTTCGATCTCGAACCCAAGAGCATGACCGATCCCGAGTGCAGCCATTATATTTTCCGCATTGTGAGGGCCCGGTAGACGCGTTTGGGATTGATCGAGGATTTTCCTCGATTGGAAATAGATCGTGTTGTTGCGAAGAGTGAAATCGGCCTTGTCGCTTGAAGCACTGAAAGTGATCGCGCGGGCCTTGAGAGGGGGGAGGTCGTTGACGGCATTGATGACTGCGAAATCCTCGCCGGTTTGATTTTCGAAGAGTCGGAGCTTCGCCGCGCGGTATTCCTGCATTCCCGGATAACGATCGAGATGGTTCGCACTCAGATTCAACCAGGCGGCGACCTTCGGACGGAAAGTCCGGATCGTTTCAAGTTGGAATGAACTGACCTCCAAAACCATCACATCCATCGATGCGCTTTGACGAACGGCGCTCGAAAAAGGCAGGCCGATATTCCCACTCGCCGATGTGCGCTGACCGCAACCTTGCAGGATGCGGGTGGTCAATTCGGTTGTGGTGGTTTTGCCATTCGTTCCTGTGATGGCCACAACCGGGCAGGCACATTCCTGAAATCCCAACTCCAGTTCCCCAATGAGGGGGATGTTTTTGGAAACCACATTTTGCACGAGAGGAACTGCTGGATCGATGCCGGGGCTGAGCACGGCGAGGTCGTAGCTTGATGGATCGGATTCCGCTTCCGTGCCGATCAAAATAGAGGCCCCGCGCGCACGAAGAGATTCCGCTTTTTCTTGGATCTTCGCTGAGTCGACCGACTCGCAAACCGTCACCGAGGCACCGCGCTCGAGCAATAGGGTCGCTGCAGCCTCGCCACTATGGCCAAGACCAAGAACAACTGCCTTTTTGCCGCTGTGATTCATTTCAACGCAATTTCAATGTGGCTAAACCGAGGAGGGCGAAAAACACGGAGAGGATCCAGAAGCGCACGATCACCGTATTTTCCTTCCAACCGCTGAGCTCAAAGTGGTGGTGGATGGGGGACATCTTGAAAATCCGGCGACCGGTTGTCTTGAAGCTCGCGACTTGAAGAATGACTGACATCGCTTCGATGACGAAAACCCCGCCGACGATCACGAGGAGGAGTTCTTGTTTGCAGCAAATTGCCACGGATCCCAGCATCCCGCCGATCGCGAGCGAACCAGTGTCACCCATGAAGACTCGAGCCGGGTAGGCATTCCACCAAAGGAAACCAAGGCAGGCACCAAGAAGAGCAAGACAGAGCACGGTGAGTTCTCCGGAAAATTGCACAAATGGAACTTGTAGGTAGGTCGCGGCTTTGATGTTTCCTGCCACATAAGCGAGCACTGCGTAGGTTGCAGCCACCGTGGCGGTGCATCCGGTGGCGAGACCATCCAAGCCGTCAGTGAGGTTCACCGCGTTGGAAGCTCCGACAATCACCAGCAGGTAAAAAATAAAAGTGAAGGCCCCCATTCCGAGAACGAGCGGATCTTTGAGAAACGGAATGTAGAGCTGTTGAGCCGTTGCCGAGAGCTGCGGATTGAGCAGGAAAAACAGGGTGAAGATTCCAGCGAGAGCACACTGGAGAACGAACTTCAGTCGACTACTGATGCCATCCGAGTTTTTCTTCGAGACTTTCAGCCAGTCATCGTAGAGGCCTATTCCACCCAGGAAGAGCATGCTGAATAGAACCAGCCACACAAAGGGGTTCTCTGGTTTTGCCCAGAGCAAAGTCGAAATCACAATCGAACCGATCAACAGAATTCCACCCATGGTTGGCGTTCCCTTTTTCGCGCCGTGGAGTTCGAACAGTTTGTGGACCTCAGCGGCGGTTCGGATCGGTTGACCGAACTTCAAGGAGATCAATTTTCGGATGACGAGATTTCCGAAAAGCAGAGAAATAAGAAATGCCGTTACGCCCGCACAGATGGCTCGGAAGGTAATGTAGGAAAAAACATTCAGCGCCTTGAACAAGTCATTCGTCCAACCGCGCTGCACGGCCCAGTCGCCAAGTTCAGAGAGGTAGTAGAGCATTAGTTCCGGAGGTGTTCGAATAAGGTTTCCATACGGGCGGAGCGACTCCCCTTCACTAGGACCAAGTCCCCTGGACGGGCGAGTTGCGAAAGCATTCTGGCAGCGGCGGCCGTGTCCTCGACATCATGGACGCGCCCAAGCCCTGCAGTGCGGGCGGCAGCGGCGATCGAGGTGGCTTCGGTTCCAACAGTCAAAAGTATATCCGCCAACTTCGCGGCCGCCTCGCCGGTCCGGCGATAACCATCCGCGGCGTGCTCCCCGAGTTCGCCCATTTTCCCAAGCACAGCAATTCGGCGTCCACTTCCGGGCACAAGGCGGAGAGTATTCAATGCCGCCACCATGGACTCGGGATTCGCGTTGTAGGTGTCATCGAGATAGATGACGCCCGCTATGGTTTTTTGCTCCAGCCGACCACCAACTAGCCGAGCCTTGGCTAGACCCTTCACGCCTTTCTCGAGAGGAACACCCATCTCCAGACCCGCGGCTAACGCGAGAAGGGCGTTTTGCACCATGTGGGTGCCATGAACATTGATCGAGGCCAAGTGCTTGCCGCCTTCGTGAAGGATGGTGAAGCGAGTTCCATCGGGTGTGGATTCCAGGTCGGAAGCCACGAGGTCTCCGTGAGAGATACCGGTTCGGACAACCTTGGCGTGACACCGCGCGGCGATGGAATCCGACTGATCATCCTCCGCAGGGAGGATGACGGAACCTGTGGCGGGAACAGCCTCGGCGAGCATCCCCTTTTCAAGAGCGATCGCCTCCCGCGTCTTCATATATTCGATGTGTGCGGTGCCGATATTTGTGATGATCGCGCAGGCGGGTTGGATCAAAGCGGCCAGCGGAGCGATTTCTCCGGGGTGATTCATGCCGACTTCCCAAACGGCAGCTTCGGCTTCGGTGCTGGCTATGAGAATGGAAAGTGGAACGCCGATATGGTTGTTCAGATTGCCCTCGGTTTTGACAATGCGGTATTTCGAGCCAAGAACAGCGGCCGCGAATTCCTTGGTGCTTGTCTTGCCACTGCTTCCGGTGATTCCGAGCACGAGCAATTTCAATCGTGAGCGCCAAGCGGCAGCGAGAAGGGTGAGCGCCTTGAGGCTATCCTCCACAAGAAGCACAGGGTGTGACTCGGCGAGCTTTTCTGCCACCACTGGCGAATCGAGCAAGGCCGCGCCGGCGCCGAGCTCGAAGGCTTGGGCGGCGAATTCATTTCCGTCGAATTTCTCCCCGCGAAGTCCAATGTAGAGGTCACCCGGCTTGATGGTTCGGGTGTCTTTATTGAAGCGGGTAAAAGTTGCGCCCGTATCTTGGCCGAGCAGCGTGGCTCCGGACATGGCGGCGATTTCGTTGAGTGGAAGCGGATCCATTAGAAATCTCCTCCCGTCTTGTCGGAGATCGCGCGGGCGGCGATGGCGACATCATCAAAGGGAACTTTATGATCAGAGAATTCCTGGGTTTTTTCATGCCCCTTGCCAGCGATCAAAACGATGTCGCCAGGCCCCGCCACATCGATGGCACGGCGAATCGCTTGTTCGCGATCCACGATTTTCTCGTGATTGCGGTGCGAGAGCCCTTTTTCCATTTCCCTCAAAATTTCCTCCGGATTTTCACTCCGAGGGTTGTCTGAAGTCAGGATTGCGAGATCGGCCAAGGATTCCGCTGCATAGGCCATGAGCGGGCGCTTCGCCCGATCGCGATCTCCCCCGCAACCAAACACCGTGATGAGTCGCGCCGGGTTCGCCTCGCGGAGAGTTTGCAGCACATTTCGCAGGGCGTCGTCCGTGTGGGCATAATCCACAAAGACCTGGAAATTTCGACGGGACGGAACCCGCTCGAGGCGCCCGGGCACTTGCGGAGCATCCGCAATGGCATCAATCGCGCGACGAAGCTCTACACCGCAAGTCATCGATGTCGCGAGAGCGGCTAGGACATTGTAGACATTGAAAAGCCCAATCAGCGGTGAGCGGACAAGGTAACTCTTTCCACGCGCTTCGAGCGCGAAACGGGTGCCATACAAATCCTGACGGATTCCGCTGGCACGGAATTCCGCATGCACATTCTGGCCAAAGGTAACGGTTTTGATT
Source organism: Verrucomicrobiota bacterium (assembly GCA_039797215.1). Taxonomy (GTDB): domain Bacteria; phylum Verrucomicrobiota; class Verrucomicrobiia; order Chthoniobacterales; family Terrimicrobiaceae; genus UBA967. The sequence continues at coordinate 20,185 of JBDKIG010000003.1, forward strand.
TTCTTCGAAATCCGATCAATCAGGCGTTGACCGAAGCGATCATCGGAATTCACCACAGCGCGGCCTTTTTTGCTTTTCTGAACCGCGAGGGCCTCAAAAAGAAGGGCCTTTGCCTCGAAGTAGGAATCCATCGTCTCGTGGTAGTCGAGGTGGTCCTGCGTGAGGTTCGTGAAAATGGCGGCATCAAATTCCACCCCTCTCACGCGTTTTTGAACAAGCGCATGGCTCGAAACCTCCATGGCCACCGAGCTCCCCCCTGTATCGCGAATTTCGGCGAGCATTTGCTGAAGCTCGATCGACTCCGGCGTGGTGTGGGTCGCGGGGCGTTCTTCGCCAGCCACGATATATTTGACTGTTCCGATCAGCCCGGAATTCCATCCGACCGAATCGAAGATGTGTTTGACGAGATACGCGGTCGTGGTTTTGCCATTCGTTCCGGTGACTCCCACGCATTTGAGATCTCGGTCGGGGTGACCGAAAAATTCCGCTGAAATATCAGCCATCGCGGCGCGGGCATTGTCGACAAGGACGAGGGGATAGTCATTTCCAGACACGGAATGTTCCGCCACCACAGCGACTGCTCCGCGTTCGACCGCCTGCTCGATGAATTCATTGCCGTTGGATTTGGCGCCGGGAACTGCAAAGAAAAGACACCCTGGCTTCGCGAGACGGGAATCGTGGCAGAGCGAGGAAATATCAGGGTTGGCCAAGCCGGGAGCTATTCCTGAGGCTTGGAGAAGGGTGCGGAGATTCATGGGATCAGCGAGTCGCCTCCTCGGCATCAAACAATACCGTGATCGGATCGGGTTGCAGGGCGATGGCCGGTTGAGTCGGCACGAGGTCGAGATGGCGGGCCGAGCGTTCGGCGATTCGCGAAAAGATCGGGGCGGCAACAAGCCCGCCATAGTTCAAACCCGAGGAAACTTGAGCATCGTCCACCATCACCAAACAGACAAATCGAGGATCCTCGGCTGGCATGTAACCGACAAAAGAGACAACATATTTGCCCGGTGCGTAGCCGCCCTTTTCACTGACTTTTTGTGCTGTTCCGGTTTTTCCGGCGACATTGAAACCATTCACTCGCGCGAAGGTCGCTGTGCCTCCAGTTTGAGTCACTCCCGCGAGCGCGTTGCTGATGAAATGCGCGGTTTTTTCAGGAATCACTTCGCGGACAACTTTCGGTTGTTGACGCTCGACCGCTCCATCTTGGCTTTCGATTGACTTCACTATCTGCGGTGCCATGAGGTGGCCACCATTTGCAATGACGGACATTCCCATGGTGATTTGGAGAGGGGTTACCGCTACAGAATGACCCATCGGCATCCGGGTGATGGTGAGTTTGTCCCAACGCGATGGCGGATGGACAAGTCCTGGGATTTCACCGGGAAGGTCGATGCCTAGACGCTCACCGAAACCGAAGCGGCGGACATACTCGTGAAACTTTTCACTGCCCATCATCATAGCCATTTTAGCGCATCCGATGTTCGAAGATTTCACCAAAATATCGTGAACATTCATATGGCCGTAGCCGTGGTGGTCTTTAAGGGTTCGCCCTCCATAGAAAAAGCGGCCATTCTCACAAAAGATGGAGGATTTTTCATCCACCTTGCCTTCATTGAGAGCTCCTGCGGCGACGACGATTTTAAAGGTCGAACCGGGCTCGACCATGTCGATGATCGATCGGTTTTTCATCGTCTCGGGATCCGAGCTACCGGGATTGTTCGGGTCGAAGCAAGGACGGCTGGCCATTGCCAAAATTTCACCGGTTTTCGGATCCACCATGATCGCATTGACGGTGTGAGGCTTCAGGTCGCGATAGGTGGCGTCGATTTCCTCCTCAAGAATCGCCTGCAGACCCATGTCGATCGTGAGGCGGATATTTTTCCCGTGCTTTGCCTCTTGCTCTTGGCCTCGGTAGAGAACGATCTCGCGGCCTGTGCGGTCGCGTTCCGTGTAACGATATCCATCCTCGCCGGCGAGGTGCTTTTCCATCGTCCGCTCGATTCCCTGCACACCTTTCCGCTCGTGGTTTAGATATCCAAGCACATGGCCCAACATGGAATTGTTCGGATAGGCACGAATGGAATCAATCTCCGTGTAAACTCCGCGCAAGTTGCGCTCGCTCATTTCAGCCTGCATCTTCAGAACCGTTTCGTCGGGAACTTTGCGCTTCAGGACGAGGTATTTACCGCCAGTTCCGATTTTTTGAGAAACATCGGATGGTTTGAGATTTAGATAGCGGGCGACGAGTTCGGATACGGCCTCAGCATCTGTGATGTGGGATGCGTCAGCGAAGACGGTGTGAACGGGTAAATTAACCGCAAGTTTGTCCCCGTTCCGGTCGAGGATCAGGCCGCGCTTGGCGGGAATCGTTTGGCGGACGGTATTTTTCTCGGCCGCGATGCGGGAGTATTCCGCATGCTTGGAGACATGAAGGTCGACAAGTCGCGCGGAGACGATGGTGAAGAGCATGGCGCCCACAATGCAGGCGATGACAATTCGCATCTTCTCCGCTTTTCTCATTGAGCGGGTTCCGAGTTGAAGGCTGTGCGCATAACGCCATCGGCTACGGCCGTGGCTGGAGGAGTGAGGCGCGCGATCTTGTCCCCAGTGATCGCCACGACGGCGATGAATTTCTCAGAGACTCGTTTTTGCAACATCGGGCGCGAGGAAAGTTCGGTCACCTTGGCGATCAAGACCTCGTTTCGCGATTGGACATTGCGGATTTGGCGCTCGGTCTTGCGGATTTGCTCCGCAAGGACGAATTGCTGATTTTTTACAAAAACATAAGCAAGCCCGATAGCTCCGAACAGAAAGGCCAGTGCAACGAATTTCACGAGGTTCGCAGCCTGAATGGGATTCGAAGTCTGCGGCTTAGCGGGTTGAAGGGCTGGGTTCATAGGAGGATATATTAAAGTTTTTCCACAACTCGCAGTTTGGCACTGCGGGCTCTTGGGTTTAGCTGCGTTTCCCTCGCGGTCGCCGTCACGGGATGCGGGGTCAAAAGTCGGAAGAGACGGTCGGGATTTCGGCGGGCCTCGGGCCACTCAGGGCGGTCGATCCACTCGCGGCTGTGCTCGCGGAAAAAGACCTTCACGATCCGGTCCTCAAGCGAATGAAATGTGATCACAGCAAATCGCGAACCGGGTGCGAGGCTGGCTGGAATCTGGATCAGCGCCCGGCGGAGGGCTCCGAGTTCATCATTCACATGCATGCGCAGAGCTTGAAAAACCCGCGTGGCCGGATGACGTGGACCGCGGCGCGGGATGATTTCACAGACCGCATCGGCGAGTTGCAGCGTGGTTTCAAATGGACGGGTCTTGCGAACTCTCACCAAGTGCGCGGCAACCTGCTTTCCCCGTGGCTCTTCACCATATTGAAAAAAGATTCCGGCCAACTCGGAGGCCTCCATTCCATTAACCACCTCAGCGGCTGTCTGAGGAATTCCCGGCCCCATTCGCATATCGAGGGGACCTTCCTGCTGGAAAGAAAATCCGCGTTCAGCAGCATCCAGATGGCGGGAGGAAACCCCCAAGTCCAACAACACCCCATTTAATAGACGCGCCTCACCGATCTGCTCGAGGGCCATATCGGCATTTTGAAAATTCGTTTCGACCAACCGCAATCGTCCCCCAAAATTCCCCAACTGCCGTCGGCATTCCGCCAGCGCCTCGGGGTCTTGGTCCAACGCAATGACCTCTGCACCAGCCTCGAGCATCATTCGCGAATGTCCTCCCCCGCCAGCGGTTCCGTCGAGAAACAATCCTCCCGGACCGGGTTGCAAAAAGCCAATCACTTGCTGGCCCAGCACCGGCACATGGTAAACGGATTCTTTATCGAGATGTTCCACGCTGATTCCTAAAAATTGCTCGCAATCGAGGTTCTTCATGTTTTTTCCAGCCCTGGAATCCCGCCCCTTCGCCGCCGACCCGCTTTTCCGGGCCACGCATCACGGCATATGGCGTCGAGATTTTCAGCCCTCCCTGGTTTTCATGGTTGATTGTTCAATGTGCATAAAATTTTACAGGCCGATCTCCACCGCCACGCGTTGGTAGATGCCGGTATTCGCGCTGACATCGGATTCGTGGCGTTCCTTCGACCAAATTTCAAAACGCCGCCCCGCCCCGACGATTACGACTTCCGCCTTCAGATCCGCAGCGGCTGCGTGGGTTTCGGGCACCAGAATCCGCCCCTGCTTGTCGGTGGTGACTTTGTGCGCCTCGCTGAAAAACCTCCGAATCGCTTGACGCTTCTCTTGAGCGGTTGCCCCGGAAGCCATGATCCGCTGCTCCGTGGAGTGGAATTCCTCTGGCGGCATCACCATCAAGTAGCCGTCCTGCGGATGCGGAATCACATAAAAATCCGACTCCGAACCCTTGATCCAAGCCGATGGAACAGCCGCGCGGTTTTTCGCGTCGATCGCTCGCTCGTAAGTGCCGGAGTAGAAGGGCACATCTTGAGGTTCGGTAGGCATGGGTTTCTTGGGATAATTAGACAATATTCACCACTGGCCCCCACAATTACCCACCATTCTCTACCGAAGCAATGAATTTTTTTGAAAAAAATGACCTGCTTTTGGCCTGTCCAAGACGATGGAATTCGAAAAAATCGACGCCTTCCCGAGCCTCGAAAACAAGCCCTCCGGAAATTTCGGCTTGCCGCGAGGAAGACGGAAAATACCCTGCAGCGCATGTCCACAACACTGAGCCCCGTGGCTTACGACGGGAAGATCGAGGGCAATGTCATCTTCACCCAACTCGATGCCGCTATAAACTGGATGCGCAGCCATTCCCTTTGGCCGATGCCAATGGGCCTTGCCTGTTGCGCGATTGAACTCATGGCCGCCTCTTCCTCGCGATTTGATATCTCGCGATTTGGCGCCGAGGTCATGCGCTTCTCGCCGCGCCAAGCCGATGTCATGATCGTAGCCGGCACGGTCACCTACAAAATGGCCCTCGCCGTGAAGCGCATCTGGGATCAAATGCCCGAGCCAAAATGGTGCATCGCCATGGGAGCCTGTGCCTCGTCCGGCGGCATGTATCGCAGCTACGCCGTCCTTCAAGGCATCGACCACTTGATCCCTGTGGATGTCTATGTTTCCGGTTGCCCTCCCCGTCCCGAGGCCCTTCTCGACGGCCTCATGAAACTCCAGGAAAAAATCATGAAAGAGCACTCTGTGACCGAGCAGAAAAAAGAACTTCTCGAAAACCTATGACCTGCGAAGACGCCGTTAAAAAGCTCCGCGAGGCCTTTCCAGACTCGATCCAAGAAGAAACCCAATTCCGCGGCGAGACCACTCTCCGAATTGCGAAATCCTCCCTTCGCGACATCTGTCTCCACGCCCGCGATCGTATGGGATTTGATTATCTCGTCGATGTCTCGAGCGTCGATCACTTCGGCCAAGAACCGCGCTACGAGATGGTTTACGAGCTATACTCTCTCCGCGAAGAATTCCACCTCCGCCTTAAAACCGAGGTCAGCGAAGATGATAATTCGGCTCCGACCGTTTCAGATATTTGGCCCACGGCCGATTGGCACGAACGCGAGGTTTACGACCTGATGGGGATCCGGTTCATTGACCATCCCGACCTCCGCCGCATCCTCATGTGGGAAGGCTATCCCTACCATCCGCTGAGAAAGGATTTCCCTCTTGAAGGCAAGACCACGGAAATGCCCGGCGTGGCATTCAGTGAGCCCGCCCCGCTTGCCGGCGGGCCATTTGTTACGGTCCCAACCGATGGCACCACCCAAGTTCGTGAACCCCGTGCGCGCCATGCTGGCGAGATCCCTTCGCCCGAGAAATTCCTCGCCGAGCCTTGATCACCGACCAGAAGGCGCTCGAGGATCTTGTCGAAGAATTCCACAGCCAGCAGCGCATCGCCATCGACACCGAGGCAGACAGCCTTCATTGCTATTTTGAAAAGGTCTGCCTGATCCAACTCAGCAGCAGTAAGGGCCACTGGCTCGTCGATCCCCTCGCCAATCTCGACCTCCAATCCCTCTTTGATGTGGTTTGCTCGCGGCGCTTGGTTTTGCACGGTGCGGACTACGATTTGAGACTCCTGCGCCGCATCGGGAATTTCGAGCCAACCGATCTTTTCGACACGATGATCGCCGCCCGACTCGTCGGAAAAGCCGGGCTCGGCCTCGCAGCACTCGTGAAGGAGTTTTTCGGTGTCGAGCTTTCCAAAGCCTCGCAAAAAGCAAACTGGGCCATTCGCCCGCTTCCTCCCGAAATGATCGAATACGCGCACAACGACACGCGCTATCTTTTTGAAATTTCCGACCACCTCGAGGCAGACCTGCATCGCCTCGGACGCTGGGAATGGTTCACCGAATCGCGCGACCGAATGATCGCCGCGGCACGCGAGGTCAAAGAACGAGATGACAACACCATCTGGCGCATCAGCGGCTCGTCCGGACTGTCTCCACGCGCTCAAGCCGTCCTTCGCGTGCTGTGGTTCTGGCGCGATTCCGAGGCCCGCTCCTGGGACCGCCCGCCATTTCATGTCATTGGCAACGCAGACATGCTCCGCGCTGCCCAGGAAATTGCGGACGGCGGCAATTTTTCCGCTCCCCGAATGAATGGACGCCGACGCAAAAGCTTCGAGGTCGTCGTCGCCCTTTCGCTTCAGATTCCGGAATCCGAATGGCCGGTCATCGAAAAAGTCCGCCGCAAACGCATTTCCCAGGACCAGGTTCAACGCTGCGAGCAGCTGAGGAAAATCCGTGATAGGGTAGCAGGCGAACTCGGCCTCGATCCTTCGATCATCGCCCCCAGAGCCGCTCTGGAGGCCGCCGCAGCAGATAGTTCCTCGAATGTCCTGATGAGTTGGCAGCGCCGACTTTTGGAGCTACCCGCAGCCTGACCCCAGAATGCCCGACCTCATCGATCTCGCGCTTGCGGAAGACATCGGTTCCGGCGACATCACGGCCAAATTTTTCACCAAACCAGGAGCGCTCGCCCACGCGAAAATCATCGCGCGACAAAGCGGCTGTTTGGCCGGCATCGACATCGCCGGGGAGGTTTTTCATCGCGTGGACAACAGCCTCGCCGTCGTCCTCCAAAAAACAAATGGCGACACTTTCGAAAACCACGACTGCGTTCTCGAAGTCTCTGGAAATGCCGCCTCGATCCTGACCGCCGAGCGCACGGCTCTGAATTTTCTCCAGCACCTCTCCGGCGTGGCCACGCTCGCTCGCCGCTTCGCTGATGAGATTCAGGGCACCCGCACCCGCATTCTCGATACGAGAAAAACCACCCCCGGATTTCGCCTCCTGGAAAAACAAGCCGCCGCGGCTGGCGGCGCCCGCAACCACCGCATGGGCCTCCACGACATGTTTCTCGTGAAGGACAACCATCTCGCCACGGGTCTCGATACCGACTCACTCCAAAACATGATCGACCGCGCGCGGGCCGCTCACCCCGGGGCGAAACTCGAAATCGAGGCCGACACGCTCGAGCAGGCCCGAAATTTTTACGCCTTGCGCGGGGTGGATTTCATTCTCCTAGACAATATGAGCCTCGACGATTTGCGAGAAGCCGTGCGCCTTTGCCCACCCCATATCCAACTCGAAGCAAGCGGCGGCGTGAAGCTCTCCACCGTCCGTGCCATCGCGGAAACCGGAGTCCATTTCATCTCCGTCGGCGCCATCACCCACTCGGCCCCGTCCGTCGATTTCGGCTTGGATTTCGACCCCGCCACCTGAAACCCAATCCTGGATTTGCCTCCATGTCTGGCTTGAAGATACTCACCGGCATGCTTCGAAAATGGAAAATCGCGGGCATACCTCTGCTCGCAACGGCCATCGCTTTCATCGCAGCTTGCGAGGAAAAGCTCCCCGCCCCCGCGCTTCCCACCCCCACCCCCTCGTTTACACGCGAAGCACCACCCGAGCGCGTCAGCAAAGAGAGTCCCGAGGCCATCCTTCAAACCCTCCACCGCGCCTCGCAGGAGATGGCGCTTGATGGTTTCCAATTCGACAAGCCTCAACTCGGTTGGCCGTTTGATTGCCGATCCGCCTCGATATCCGACTACCTCCGCCGGCTGACGGAAAACGGCTACTTTGGTGTGGACGACCTCTCGCTGTTCTCTGAAGTTGAAATCGCCAACCTGAGCGACGCAGATCCTGCCGAGTCTCCCTTCGCCAAAATTCCCCAAGGCAAAAAAATGATCATTATCCGAAAAGATGGAGCCCTGGTTTCTGAATTGCCCCAAACCCAACCCTCCCCCCGCGATCCTGCGTGGCTCCCCCGATGATTCTCCGACAGGCAGCCACCCTCACGCTCGCGGTATTTTTTCTTTCCGCCTGCGCCACCAAGAGAGAATCCGCTCCGCCAGAAAAACCAGATTCACTGCCCGAATTAACTGCTGCTTTTGCCGACAGCCCGACTCGAAATACTCCATTCCTCGCAGGCCTCGGATCATTTTTCTCAAGTTGGCTCCCACGAAAAACTCCCCCTCCACCTGCCGCCACCCCGGTCCAATGGGCGGGAGAAATTCGCATGGTTAACATCGCGGAAAATTTCGTTCTTCTTGAGTCCAACTCCTCCGTTTCCGCCATCCCGGGCGAGAAATACCTTACCATCCGAGACAGTCAGGAAACCGGCGCTGTGCGAATGACCGCCTTGCGCAACCCTCCCTTCCTCATTGCCGATATTCTCTCCGGCGATCCTTCCCCCGGTGACAAAATCCACCTCCCCCGGCCTACAGCCCCCACTCCCCCCACCCCCAAGCCCGAACGGAAATCCGGATTCTTGCCAAAGTTTCTTCGCGAAATACTTCCCTCCTCCAAGCCCAAGCAGTAGTCATTACCCGTTACTGACATGACCCGATACCTTTCCTATCTCGCCGCCATGGTTTGCTCGGCCTCGATTTTGATCGCCCAAAGTCCGGCCCCCTCTCCACAAATCCCCGCTCTCCCGGCCCCTCCGCCACTTCCTCAATTCACCCCGCTCCCCTTGGAGCCCGCAGTCCCTCTGCCCGGCACCCCCTCACTCCCGGCTCCAACTCCTCTGCCCGATGGCACAATGCCTCTCCCATTGCCAGCGATGCCAGCAGCGCCGGCTTTGCCGGATGCCCAGCAAATCAACAATGAGCTCGCACCTCCCCTCCCCCCTCAGCAACCCGAACCTCTAGCCCCATCGCCCGAAACCTCGACCCTTCAGGAAAGTGGGCGCCAAGCCGTAACGAAGGAAATGGCCACTACGAATTTCTACAAGGCCCTTGATGAATTGATCGCCAAACAGCGAAATCCCAATGTCCCTGATCTCACGATCCACGAAGCCATCATCTCCGCGATCCGTAACAATCCCGAAATCCTCGGCGCCGCCCAGGAACTCAATTCCACCTCGGGCCGATTTATCAGCATCCGGTCCCAAATTATTCCCCAAGTGGCGATCAAATCCGACTACGGCTACACCTCCCGCGAATTGAATTTTGTCGATGACCTCGGAGCCCAGAATGTGAACGACGAGCAGTGGGGCGTGAATATCCAATTTTCCCAACTCATCTACGACGGCGGTGCTGCCGTTTCCGGAATCCGCGCCGCGATTTCTGACGAGGTGGAATCTTACTACCGCCTGCGTGGAGTCATCGACCAAGTCATCTCTGATGTGAAAACCAATTTCTACGAAGTCGTTCTCAACCGCGCCCTCATCATCGCGAACCAACAATCCGTCGACCTCCTCTCCGAACAACTCAAAGACCAGCAGAACCGATACGAGGCAGGCACGGTTCCTCGCTTCAATGTCCTCCAAGCCGAGGTCGCCCTCGCCAACGCAAAGCCCCCGCTGATTCAGGCTGAAAACAGTTACCGCATCTCGATGTTCCGGCTCGTCCGGCTTCTTGGGATGGACTACCCAGCCGGATATCCCTCGGAAGTTCCGTTCAATATCGTCGGCAAACTCGACTACAACCCACGCGACTTCAACGCCGACGAATCCATCCGCAGCGCCGTTGCAAGAAATCCGGAACTCAAAGCGCAACGCCAACTCATCCTCGGCGAAGCCGCCCGCGTGGATAAGGAATTCAGCACCTACCTGCCCCAGATCAACGCCAGAGCTACTCAGACAAATCAAAGCGACATGTTGACTTCCAGCCTCACCAACATGGTCAACGGTTGGTTTTTCGGAGTCAGCGGCTCGTGGGCCGTTTGGGACGGATTTCTCACCTACGGAAATGTGAAGACCGCCAAGGCCCGCATGGAGCAGGCAAAAATCAATTACGACAATGGCGTGCGCGAAGTCATCCTTCAGGTTCAACAGGCGATCTCGAATATTCTTGAGGCAAAGGAAACCGTTGATAGCCAAGAAGCCAGCGTCGTTCAGGGCGTCGAGGCGCTCCGCCTTGCCCAAGAGCGCTTGGATGCCGGTGCAGGCACCCAGCTTGATGTGTTGAACCAACAGACTTCGCTCCTTCAATCCCAGACTTTCCTCTTGCAAGCCTACTTCAGTTACATCCGCAGCGTGGCGGAATACGACCGCGCCCTGTCGCTCGATACGAAATTCCAAGACATCTTCGACGATCCGCTCACCAAGCCCCAGGCCAAGCGTTTCAACAAAATCAACAATCCCGAGCGGCCCCAGCCGAAACTTCCCCGTGCCTACCGCAAGAACGACCCCATCGTTCCAATCCTCGAGCCCGCTCCGAGCCCATCCCCGACCCCTGCCAAAAAAATCAAGGCCGCAAAAAATAACTAACATACGCGCCATGCCGAAGGTCCCGTCGGAAACCTTCCCCGCCTTGGAAGCCTTGCCTGCCATTCGGGCTCGGTTTTTTCAGCGAGTTCCCGGGCTTGATGTCCAAACCGATCGAGAGACCGCCATGGCCCGCTTGGCGGGAATCCACCGCGAAGCCCTCGACGACTCAGGCTTTGCCGGAATGCCAATGGCCAGCGCCAACCAGATCCACGGCCACTCCGTAGCCACTGTTTCGCGCTGCGATGTTTTTCCTATCCCCGACTGCGACGCACTGGTCACCCGGGAACGCGGACTCTGCCTCGGCATCTATGTCGCCGATTGCGCCGCAGTTTTTATCGCCGACAAATTCGGACGCGGCATCGCCCTCGCCCACTCCGGCCGCAAAGGCACGGAACTCGGCATCACGACTCGCGCCATCCAAATCCTCTGCACCGAAACCGGTGGCGACCCCCGCGATCTCGTCGTGCAAATTTCCCCCTGCATCCGCCCGCCGCATTACGAGGTCGATTTCGCCGCCGAAATCCGTCGCCAAGCCGCCGAGTCAGGCGTCGTCCAAATTCACGACAGCCTCCGATGCACCGCCTCCGACCCCTCCACCTACTATTCCTACCGCCGGGAATCCGGAAAAACCGGCCGACTCCTCGCCGCCATGGCGATGATTTGAAGCGCGTCTGCCGTCTTGCAACTCAACGACCGACAGCTAAAGTCTCCCGTCCGACATATGAGCAAGACGCTACTCGACAAGGTGTGGGAGGCGCACACCGTTCGCACACTTCCCAATGGAGCCACCCAGCTCCTCATCGGCACCCACCTCATCCATGAGGTCACCAGCCCTCAGGCTTTCGGGATGCTCCGAGACCTGGGCCTTAAGGTCCTTTACCCGCACCGCACCTTTGCCACAGTGGACCACATCGTGCCGACCGACGAGCGCGTCGAGCCTTTCAGCGACGATCTCGCCGACGCCATGATCAAGGCGCTCCGCCAGAACTGTGCGGAAAATGGCATCACCTTTTTTGATCTCCCCACTGGCAAGCAAGGCATCGTCCACATCGTCGGTCCCGAGCAAGGCATCACCCAACCCGGCACCACGATTGCCTGCGGTGACTCCCACACTTCCACCCACGGTGCATTTGGCGCGATCGCCTTTGGCATTGGCACCAGCCAAGTCCGCGATGTCCTCGCGACCCAAACCATGGCGCTCCACAAACCCAAGGTCCGCCGCGTCGAAGTGAATGGAAAACTCGCCCCCGGCGTTTACGCGAAGGATGTCATTCTTCACATCATCCGAAAACTCGGAGTCAACGGCGGCCTCGGCTATGCCTACGAATTTGCAGGCTCCACTTTCGACGCCTTCACACAGGAAGAGCGCATGACCGTTTGCAATATGTCCATCGAGGGCGGCGCGCGCGTGGGCTATGTGAATCCCGACAACACCACTTTCGAATACCTCAAAGGCCGCCCCTTCGCTCCGAAAGGCGCCGACTGGGATACTGCCGTCGCCCGCTGGAAAGCCACCGCTTCGGATGCCGATGCGAAATACGATGATGTCGTGACCTACAACGCTGCCGACATCGCCCCCACCGTCACTTGGGGCATCAATCCAGGACAGGCGATTTTCATTCACGAGAAAGTTCCCTTCGCCAGCGAGGTTCCTGAAAAAGACCGCGCCACCGCCGAAGAAGCCCTTGCCCACATGCACCTCAAGTCCGGCGCTCCCATCAAGGGCACCAAGGTCGATGTGGCCTTCCTCGGAAGCTGCACGAACGGCCGTCTGAGCGACCTCCAGGAAGTCGCCCGCCACATCAAGGGTCGCAAAGTCCGTGACGGCGTGAAGGCCATCGTCGTTCCCGGCTCGCAAGGCGTCGCTTCCGTCGCCGAAAGCATGGGACTCGCCGAGATTTTCCGTAACGCCGGCTTCGAATGGCGCGGCGCGGGATGCTCGATGTGCCTCGGCATGAATCCCGACAAACTTGTCGGAGACCAACTTTGTGCCAGCTCGAGCAACCGCAACTTCAAAGGCCGCCAAGGCAGCCCGACCGGACGCACCGTCCTCATGTCGCCGCTAATGGTCGCCGCCGCCGCCGTCACCGGAGAAATCTCCGACGCCCGCGAGGTCTTCGGCGTGAACTAAACCGCATTTCAATTTTTAAAAAAATGGCTCTCGAAAAAATCACCCAAGTCGCCGGTCGCGGCGTTTATGTCCCCGGCGAAGATCTTGATACCGACCGCATCATCCCCGCCCGGTTCATGAAGTGCATTACCTTCGACGGACTCGGAGAGTTTGCATTCTACGACGCCCGCTCGTTCGCCAAAGCCGACGGTCAGATCCACCCGCTGGATGACGAGCGTTTCCAAGGTGCCTCCATCCTTCTTTCCGGGTCGAACTTCGGTTGCGGCAGCTCGCGCGAACACGCCCCGCAAGCCCTCTACCGCTTTGGAATCCGCGCGATTGTCGCCGAGAGTTTCGCAGAAATCTTCTTCGGCAACTCGATCACTCTCGGAATGCCCTGCGTGATCGCCTCCGGCGAGGACATCCGTGCGATCGCGGCTCTCATCGAGTCCGATCCCGCCGCCGTCTTGACGCTGGATTTGACCGAGAAAAAAATCTCCATCGCCGATACCGACTTTCCCGTCACCATCGCCGACCATGCCCACGAGGCTTTGGTCAGCGGAAAGTGGGACGCCATTGCCGACCTCCTCGAGGGCCTTGATGCAGTGAAATCACGCGCCAACGCCCTCCCCTACATGGCCGCTTGAAACAGGAATTCCGAATCGCCTCGCGCGGAAGCGAGCTGGCCCTCTGGCAAACGAATTGGGTCCGGGGCGAGTTGGAAAAACGCTTCCCCGAAGCTCGATTCGAGACGATCACGATCAAAACCACGGGGGATAAAATCCTCGATGTCCCGCTCGCGAAAATCGGCGACAAGGGGCTTTTCACCAAGGAACTCGACACCAGCCTCCTCCGCGGTGAAACAGATTTTGCGGTTCACAGCCTGAAGGATCTCCCCACCAAACTCCCCGAGGGTTTGGCCATCGCCGCGATTACAGAACGCTGGGACGCGCGAGATGTTTTGATTTCTCGAAATGGCGAGGTTTTGGCAGCTCTGCCCGAGGGAGCCCGCGTGGCCACCGGCAGTTTGCGCCGGCGTTCGCAACTCCTGAGCCACCGCCCGGACCTCGAAATCCTCGAGATCCGTGGAAACCTCAATACACGCTTCCGCAAATTCGACGAGGCGAATTGGGATGCCATGATTCTCGCGGCAGCCGGTGTGGAGCGCCTGGGATGGCACGACCGCATTAGCGAGAAAATTTCCACCGACATCCTTCTCCCCGCCGTAGGTCAAGGGAGTTGCGCCATCCTTTGCCGCGAGGAGGATTCCGAGACTCGGGAATTTCTGGCGTCCATGGAGCATCGCGAGTCGATGTTGGCCGCACTGGCCGAGCGCTCGCTCATGCGGACACTCGAGGGGGGTTGCCAAGTTCCGATCGGCGCCCACGCGGTCATTTCGGAAAATGGAATTTCACTCGCCGGTTGTGTTTGCTCCCTCGACGGCAAGATCCTCGTGCGTGATTCGGTTTCGAGCGAATCCTGCGACGACGCCCAGGCCCTCGGTGCACGGTTGGCAGGGATTTTGCTCGAAAACGGCGGTCGGGAGATTTTGCGGCAGATTTTCGGGAAGGACAGCCGCTAACCGCTGGCGCTGTGGATTGCAAAAACCGCTTCAAGCTGGGAGGATTTCGCCATCGACACTGAAAAACATCTTTTCCTCCGCGCCTCCTACCGGCAGCCCGTGGAGCGCACGCCGGTTTGGATCATGCGCCAAGCGGGCCGCTACCTGCCTGAATACCGAGCCGTCCGGAAAAACCACTCGTTTTCCGAGATGTATAAAAAGCCCGACCTCGCGACCGAGGTGACGCTGCAGCCGATCGATATCCTCGGAGTGGATGCCGCCATTCTCTTTTCGGACATTCTCGTCGTCCCCGAGGCCATGGGGATGGAACTCCACTTCAGCGAGGGCAAGGGGCCGCAATTTCCCTCCCCGCTCCGCGACGAAGCTGCCCTGAAGGCCCTCCGGCCCGTTGAGTCGAACCAAGACCTCGGCTTCGTGATGGAGGCGATCCGCAAGATCCGCCACCACCTTGCCGACCGCGTGCCGCTAATCGGCTTCGCCGGTGCACCGTGGACCCTCGCCACCTACATGATCGAAGGCGGCGGCTCGAAAACTTTCCAGAACGCCAAAAAATGGCGCTTCGCCCGTCCCGACCTCCTCCGCGTCCTCGTCGAAAAAATCGCCGATGTCGTGATCGACTACTGCCGCGCGCAAATGGACGCCGGCGCGCAGGCGATCCAGCTTTTCGATTCATGGGCGGGAATCCTCGACACGCCTGGCTTCGAGGAATTCGCCCTCGCGCCCGTCCGCCGGATCATCTCGGAGATCAAACGCCCGGGCATTCCTGTGATTTATTTTCCCAAGGGCGGCATGACTTGGCTCGACCGCGTGGCGGATTGCGGAGCCGATGTCATCGGCGTCGATTGGACGATCCCGCTCGACGCCGCACGCCGCATCACCGGCGACCGCGTCGCCTTGCAGGGAAACATGGACCCCACCGCGCTCTACGCCCCGCCCGAGGCGATCCGTGACCAAGTGCGATCCCTGCTCGCCAGCTATGGAAAAGGCCACGGCCACATCGGCAATCTCGGCCACGGCATGCTGCCCGACATCCCCGTCGAGCACACCCGAGCGTATGTGGATGCCATGAAAGAATTCAGCCCGGCATGGAAATGACCACCGCCGAATCCACCCCCAGGCTCGAGGTCGATCTCGACCTCCTCAAAAAATACAACCGCCCCGGCCCGCGCTACACGAGCTACCCGACCGCACCGCATTTCCACGAGGGCTTCGGGCCAGAGGAATACCGCCAGGAAATCCTCTCGACCAATGTCGGCGAGACACCGCGTGACCTCTCGCTCTACTTCCATTTCCCGTTCTGCAAATCGCTTTGCTACTTCTGCGCCTGCAATGTGGTCATCACCAAGGACGCCAGCCGCGTCGGCCACTATCTCGGCGTGCTAAAAAAGGAAATCGACCTCGTCGCGAACCTCGTCGATCCACGCCGCCAAGTCGTCCAAATGCACTGGGGCGGGGGCACGCCGACCTACATGTCGCCCGACCAGATTCGCGAAATTTTCGGCGCGATCCGTGAGAAATTCCCCTTCGCCGCCAACGCCGAAATCAGCATCGAGATCGACCCCCGCACGATCTCGCCCGATCACCTCCCCGCCTTGCGCGAGGCGGGATTCAACCGCGTGAGTTTCGGCCTGCAGGATGTGAACCCCGAGGTTCAGACGACTATCAACCGCGTCCAGACCGACGAGCAAAATGCCTTTGTCATCAACGAAAGCCGCCGCCTGGGTTTCGACTCGATCAATGTCGATCTCATTTACGGCCTGCCGCACCAGACGGTTGAATCCTACGAGCGCACTCTCGAAAAAATCATTGCTTGGAATCCCGACCGGCTCGCGGTTTTCAACTACGCGCATGTCCCCTGGCTGAAAAAGCACCAGAAGCTCCTACCCGTCGAGGCGATGCCAGATGTTTCCGACCGCCTGCGGATGCTCAAGCTCATCATCGACCGCCTCACCGAGGCCGGTTACGCCTACATCGGAATGGACCACTTCGCGAAGCCTGGCGATGAGCTCACAAAGGCCCTGCGCGAGCGCACGCTCCACCGAAATTTCCAAGGCTACAGCACGCGCGCCGAGGCCGACATGTTCGCCATGGGAGTGACCTCGATCAGCAAACTCTCCGGCGCCTACGCGCAAAATCTCAAAAGCCTCGCCGCCTACGAAGCCGCGCTGAATGAGGGACGCCTGCCCACCGCGATCGGCCTGAAACTTTCGCACGACGACCTCCTCCGCCAGCATGTGATCACCGAAATCATGTGCAACAACCGCATCCTCAAACGCGATGTGGAGCAAAAGTTCGGCATCACCTTCGATTCCTACTTCGCCGATGTGCCGGAGAAATTGAATGAGTTCGCCCTCGATGGACTACTCACGCTTCAGTCCGACCGGATCGAGGTGAGCGAGGCCGGCCGTCTCGTCATCCGCAACATTGCGATGGCCTTCGACGCCTATCTCAAGCCCGAAGGGACCCAGGAAAAACCGATCTACTCGCGGACCCTCTAGCATCGCCATGCCGAGCCACACCGATGCGATCATCCTCGGGGCGGGCATCTCGGGCCTGACCGCCGGATTCTACCTCGCCGAACAAGGCTTTCGCGTTCGCATTCTGGAAAAAAGCCCGCGCGTTGGCGGCTCGATCCGCAGCGAACGGCGGGATGGCTTCCTGATCGAGTTCGGACCGAACACCGTGCTCGAATCCACTCCGCTCCTCGGCGAGCTTTTCCAAAAACTCGGCATCACCTCCGAGCGGGAGAACGCCTCCCCGCAAGCCAAGAATCGCTACATCGTTCGCGGCGGCCGACTCCACCCGCTTCCGACCTCGGCATTGGCTTTCCTCAAAACCCCGCTTTTTTCGAGCGCCGCGAAGCTCCGTCTTTTGCTCGAGCCGTTCATTTCGCGCGCTCCGGCACACTGCGAGGAATCCCTCGCCGAATTCGTCACGCGCCGCATCGGGCCCGAGTTTTTGGATTACGCAATCAATCCCTTTGTCGCCGGAGTCTATGCTGGCGATCCCGCCAATCTCGGCGTCCAAAGTGCCTTTCCAAAACTCCACGCCCTCGAGCGTGAGCACGCCAGCCTGATCAAAGGCGCAATCCTCGGTGCGCGCCAGCGCAAGAAATCGGGCGAGACGCCGAAAAGCCGCGCTCCCATGCTCGGCTTCCAAAACGGCCTTCAAACCCTCCCCGACGCTCTCCACCGCGCACTGGGCGATTGCATTTCCACGGGCTGTGCCATCCGTCAGATCACGCGCACCGAGGCGGGATATTCCGTCACACTCGAATCCGGCGAACTCCTCGAGGCACCGGTCCTGCTTTCCACCGTTCCCGCCCACACTTTTTCGAGCCTGCCGATGGAGTTCGCCCGAAACCTTTCCCCCACCCTCGAGGCGATCATTCATCCCCCCGTGGCCATGGTTTTCACAGGATTCGACCAACCACCCGGCGGCATCGAGCGCGACGGATTCGGTTTTTTGGTTCCCGCAAAAGAGCACCGCCAAATCCTCGGTTGCATCTGGAGTTCTACCATTTTCGAAGGCCGCACGCCCGCTGATGGCGCGGGGCTCACAACCTTTGTCGGCGGCAGCCGCCAGCCCGAACTCGCCCGACTCAGCGACTCTGACCTCGGCTCCCTGGTCCTCGGCGAACTCCGCGCGCTCATGGGAGTCACTTCCACGCCGAGCCTCATTGCCGTTCAGAAGTGGGAGAAAGCCATCCCGCAATATCAAGTCGGCTACGGCAGAAAGATGGATGCCATTTCGAGTTTTGAAAGCGATACGCCGGGTTTCTTTGTCTCAGGAAATTTCCGGGGCGGCATTGCCGTGCCGGATTGCGTGAAGCAATCCCGCGCCATCGCCGACCGCATCTCGGACTTCCTCTCGACTCGTTCCGCGAATACAACCCAACCCGAATGACCCCGACTCCTCTGCACCGCCCGCGCCGCCTTCGCAAAAACCCGGCCATCCGCTCGATGGTGCGCGAAACTTCGCTGTCGCCCGAGGATTTCATTCTCCCACTATTCGTCATCGAAGGCGAAAATCGCAAAAATCCGATCTCCAGCATGCCGGGGCATTTCCAGTTAAGCCTCGACCATCTCGCGGAGGAGGCCCGCGAAATTCGCGCGCTCGGCATCCCGGCGGTGATCCTTTTCGGTATTCCAGCCCGCAAGGACGCCTGTGGCTCCCAGGCCATGAGCGCGAACAGCATCGTCTGCCGCGCCATCCAAACGCTTAAAAAATCCGTGCCGGAACTCTATGTCATCGCCGATGTCTGCTGCTGCGAATACACGGACCACGGCCATTGCGGCACGCTCGTCGGGCAGGATGTAGATAACGACGCCACGCTCGAACTTCTCCAAAAACAATCCGTCGTCCTCGCCCGCGCGGGAGTCGATATGGTCGCCCCCTCGGGAATGATGGATGGCATGGTCGCCGCCATCCGCGCCTCGCTCGACGCGGAGGGATTTTCTGGAATTCCGATCATGAGCTACGCCGCAAAATTCGCGTCCGGTTTTTACGGTCCTTTCCGCGAGGCGGCGGAGTCCACGCCGCAATTTGGCGACCGCTCGACCTACCAGATGGACCCCGCCAACGGCCGCGAAGCCTTGCGCGAGGCCTATCTCGATTACGAGGAGGGCGCCGACATTTTAATGGTCAAGCCCGCCATGCCTTACCTCGATGTGCTCGCCCAAATGCGGGACGCCTTCGACATTCCCATCGCCGCCTACCAGGTCTCCGGCGAGTTCGCGATGCTCAAGGCCGCCGCGCAGCAAGGCTGGCTTGACCACGACCGCGTGATGATGGAATCCCTCCTCTCAATCAAACGCGCCGGCGCCGACCTGATCCTCACCTATTTCGCCAAGGAAGCCGCGGCGAAGCTTCGATCAAAAACTTTTCGTGGTGATGGGTTGTAGCCAGGCGTTGATTTGTCCTCTTCGTCGGGACTGCTTGATCTGATGGAGGGGTGATGATTTAGGGTTGCAGCTGCTTTTGATAAAATAAGATTATGAAACAAAAATTAATTTTTATAGTTTTAATATTTTTGCTTAAAGCAAATCTATGTTATGGCATTGAAGAAATTACAAACATTGAATCTATTGCCGGGTTCTTCACGGAATTTTGTGGGTAGAGGGGAAAAGGTCGAGTCTACCCCAGTAGAAAATGATTCTGGTTCGGTAGTTGAGGGCGTTACGGAAGCCCCTGGCATCGGCCTTGAGGGATTGGATTTTGGAGTTGAACCCTTCAGCAATTGCGTTGGTGATGGGGAAAAGCGTGAAATTGAGCAACCCCTCCAAATGCTTGGCGAGCATCTTGGCGACCTTTTTCATTTCCGGCAGTCCGGATTTCATCACCCAGCGTTTCCATTTTTTGAAGTAGGCAGCCGCTTCTTGGAAGGTATTGCATTTCCAAAACTCCCGGAAGTTTTCCTTCATGGCCCAAGCGCGACTGGTTTTCAGATCAGCGTTTTTGAGTTCCTCGAACTGGGACGCCCGGCTTTCGGGCAGGTTCTCGGGGTTGAAAAGGAAAAGATGCTTCGCCCCCTTGAGGCGTTCGTCGCCTTCGTCTTGCAGGATTTTATTTTCCTTCCTCCGAACTTGATCCACCGCTTCGTTAAGGTGTTTGGAAACATGGAAACGGTCGTGAACCACTTTGATATGCGGTGCCATCGTCCGGGCCACGGATGCAAAAGTGCCGCTCATATCCAGGCACAGCGCCTTGATTTTCTCAAAAACATCTTCGGGAATGATTTCCCAAAGCATCTCGGCGGCCCCTGCATCGTGCCCGTCCATGACTTCCAGCACTCTGGATTGCCCCGGCGTCAGGTCGTAAAGCACGCTCGCGTAGCTCTGCCCGCGAAGGAAACTCTTCTCATCCATTCCCACCGTCTCAACCCCCTCCCAACTCCGGCGCTCGACCCCTCGTTGCACAGCCCGCTCCATGATCATGTGGATCGATTCCCACTTCAGTCCCAGCAGACCCTGCGCCGCCGCCACGCTCCGGCTCGCTTGCAGCACCGTGATCGCAAACGCCTCGAAGGCCAATGTGAAGCGGCTATGCTTCTCCGCCCACGGCACCTTCATCTGCGAAACCCCATGTTCAGGACAGTTGGCCCTCGGTATCCGCGCCAACAGGATGGTCTCGAACCCCATCGAGTCCAAATGCCTCCACTTCCTCTCCGGAGAAAGATCATGCCGGTTCATGCTCGCACCACATTCCGGGCAAATCGCTCCGCTTCTTTCCCAAGCCAAACGCAGTTCCAAGCGCTTGTCTTCCAGTCGCAAATCCACCCCGCAAACCTTCCAACCTTCGGTAAGTCCAAGCATTCTTCCGTAGTGTTCGCAGAGAATTTGATCGTGTGCTTCCATCCCGGCATTTTCTCATGGCACTCACCCACCAGCCACAAAATTCCGTGAAGAACCTGAAAAATCGGTTTGACAAATAAATACGGAAATCCATCCAAAAAAATTAAGCCGCTAGACTCATTCAATATTTTCGATTGTAAGTCAGATCAATTCTCTTCATTTATCGAATGGAATGTTCGAGGCAAAACAATATCTTTAGGTATCAGCGAGAATGAAAGTAAATACACTCCACAAATAATTTATATAGATGATGAAATGGCTAGTAAGAAATATGAAGCAGAAAAGCCGACATCCAATCTTTAAGTTTAAACTAAATTCCAAATGAAGACTGCTTCTAATCCATTTTTATTACGATTGGTTGAATTTTTAGAATTTGTAGTAAAAATCGATTTTCCGAAATTCTGAAAAGTGGTATTCTAGAAATTATGACAGCAACAATGGAATTGGGCCCCAAGGGAGCGATCACTTTGCCGAAGAAAATGAGGGACAAGTTTGATTTGCGCGACAGGAGTTTGATTTCGTTGGAGGAAACTCCGGAAGGGATTTTGATTCGGCCCGCGGTGGCTTTTCCGATTGAAATGTATTCGCAGGAGCGGATGCAGGAATTTGACCGCGAGAACAATCAGTCGATCGCGGCATTTTTCGACCAAAAACTGTAAGGCTCCGCTTCGGTGAAGGTTTTTCTCGATGCGAACATTCTCTTTTCCGGATCACAGTCTGGAAGCCCCGTGCGTTTGCTCTTGGATCGCCTTCAAGTCCATGCGGTCCTGATGGCCCATCCGGGCGTTGTTGAGGAGGCGAAACGAAATCTTTCCGCAAAAAAGCCGGAATGGCTGGGCGCCTTTGAATCCCTCTCTGCGAAGCTCGAAATCTCCACACGGATGGGAGCCTGTCCCGATGTTGGTCTTCCAGCAAAGGACCAACCGGTTTTGGCTGCCGCCGTGGCCTGCGCATCGGATTTTCTTCTCACAGGAGACCGGTTGCATTTTGGACATCTTTTTGGATCTACGGTCGCCGGGGTTCGAGTTTTGAGCGTCCGAGAAATGGCTCAGGAAATGATCAATCGCGGATGGATGCCGAAGCCGGATCCTGAGGTTTGATCTAAAATCGCTGTCCTAAAACGAATGGCACAAAAACATCGGTTCTTCGCTATTTTCAGTGGGAGGCAGGGATTCGTAATTTGCCAGCGGTGAAGTAAAGCATGGTGATGAGGTTATCGGTGGATCGGTAACCTCTAGCTTTCCTTTTTACGGCAGAGAAGACGCTGTTGAGTCCCTCTAGGAAAGCATTTGTGGTTTTTCGATTCCAATAGGCGAGGATGCCTTCGAGGTGACGCTCGATCATGCCTGCGCAGGCAACCATCT
>JBDKIG010000004.1:0-36332 GCA_039797215.1 Verrucomicrobiota bacterium
CGGTCCCGGCGTCGTCTCCGCGAGGGCGAGGCCGGAGATCATCTGCGAGGAGGTGAGCCAGCCGTGGGACTCGACGGCTTGTTGGGCCACATAGGGCAATACCGCGTAGGCTCCGCCGAAAGTGACCGCTGCGGCTTGGCTGAAAAACAAACCCATGCGCGCAGGCACACTTTCCCAGCCCAGCCACGCCGCTACGGCCAGAACTGGCATCCACCACAGCGCGAGGCAGACTCCGGCTGTTGCCAAAGTCTCCCTCGGCGGGATCGGGCGAGATTTTGCGGCTGGAATGGATGGCCGCGAGCGGCTCGAAATCCAACCAACCAAAGCCGCCACCGCGAGGATTGCAACGAACGGGGCGTTGAAAATCTGAAGCGCCAAAAACGCCGCAACCGCCAAGCCCCAGTGCAGGGAGGTTTTCAGCGCGCGTCGTCCCAAGCGTGGGACGGCCTCAAAGACCAGCGCGACCACAGCCGCCGCGAGCCCCCGAAAAACATCGGCGAGCCACGGCAGATGCCCGCCAGCCATGTAAAGCCAGCTCAGAGCAAGAAGCAGAAAAGCCGCAGGCAGCACGAACAGGGCGCCGGCCGCCACAGCGCCTTTGGTGCCGTGGAGCCTCCAACCGCACCAAGTCGCGAGTTGTTGCGCCTCGGGTCCCGGCAGGAGCATGCAAAAATTCAGTGCCTTTGCGAAATCTGCCTCCTCGATCCATCGCCGGCGCTCGACCAGTTCGCGGTGCATGATCCCAATCTGAGCGGCCGGACCGCCGAAGCCAATGCAGCCCAGCTTGAGCCAAAACCGCACCACCTCGCGGAAGGTTGGCTTCGCCCCGGTCGCCATGGATCGTCAGTAGGACTTCGCCCAGACGACGCGCTGTTTGCTCGGCTCGCCGCTGAAGGGGCACACACCGGGCTCGGGATTTTCTTCGAAGGGAATGCAGCGGATCGTGACCTTCAGGTCGGTCTTGATCTGCTCCTCGACTTTCGCCGAGCCATTCCAGTGAGTGAGCGCGAAGCCGCCGTGGATCTCGGGTTTGGCCGGATTTTTGGGAGTGAAGAATTGGTAGAACTCGTCCTTCGAATCGATTGGGCGCCTGTGGGCGTCGCGGAATTCCGTGGCGCGGCGGAGGAGTGTGGACTGGATCTCGTCGAGCATCGACGCGGCGCGGCCGGGGATTTCGGCGAGAGGCAAAAACTCCTTCTCCTTGTGCGCGCGGTCGCGGCGGGCGACGGCGGCGGTGCCTTGCGCCAGGTCCCGCGGGCCGATCTCGATGCGGATCGGAATGCCCTTCTTGATGTGCTCCCAGGTTTTCACGCCGCCTCCGAGGTCGCGGGTATCGACTTCCACACCAAGCGGTGCGCCGTGGAAGGAAATCGAGAGGAGCTCGGCGGCGAGTTTTTCGGCGGCTTCGAGGATGGCGGCTTTCGAGTCTTCTTTCGGCGTGATCGGAAGAATCACCACATGCGTGGCGGCGATGCGCGGCGGGACGACCAAGCCGTCGTCGTCGGAATGCATCATGATCAGCGTGCCGATGAGGCGCGTGCTTACGCCCCAGCTGGTGGTCCAGGCGTGCTCGAGTTGTCCGCCGCGGCCTTGGAATTCGATGCCGGCGGCTTTGGAGAAATTCTGCCCGAGGAAATGCGAGGTGCCGGCTTGGATGGCTTTGCGGTCCTGCACCATCGCCTCGATGCAATAGGTGCGCAGCGCGCCAGGGAAGCGTTCGCTCTCGCTTTTCTCACCGGTGAGAACCGGCAACGCCAAAAAGTCGCGCGCGAAAGTCTCATAGACGCGCAGCATTTTCATCGTCTCCTCCTCGGCCTCTTCACGCGTCTCATGCGCGGTGTGGCCTTCCTGCCAGAGGAACTCGGCGGTGCGGAGGAACAGGCGGGGACGCATTTCCCAGCGGACGACATTGGCCCATTGGTTGAGCAGGATCGGGAGGTCGCGCCAGGATTTCACCCAGCGCGCGTAGGCCGCGCCGATGATCGTCTCGGAGGTTGGTCGCACAACCAGCGGCTCGGAAAGCTCCCCGGCGGGCACGAGTTTCCCATCCTTCGCCTCAAGACGGTGATGGGTGACAACCGCGCATTCCTTCGCGAAGCCTTCGACATGCGCGGCTTCCTTTTCGAGATAGCTGAGCGGAATGAAGAGCGGGAAGTAGGCGTTGCGGTGGCCGGTGGCTTTGAACATTCCGTCGAGCACGGCCTGCATCCGCTCCCAGAGCGCGTAGCCGGTTGGCTTGATGACCATGCAGCCGCGCACCTCGGAATTCTCGGCGAGGTCCGCCGCGCGGATGACTTGTTGATACCACTCGGGAAAATCCTCCTCGCGCCGGGGCGAGACGGCCGTCTGTTGTTTGTCGCTCATGGGGGCGGAATCATTGCGGGAGCCGCTCGCCGGTAAAGTTCTTTTCTCGGAAAAAACCAGCAAGGGGGGCGAGGTCAGGGAACAAAGTGGCCGCCGTTGATGCTCGGCCAGCAACCGCGAAGCGAGGGAGCGTGGATTTTTAGAGAGGGATTCGAGCGGATCCACCCGGGCTCGCCCTTTTCATCCACAAAGGCCACGCCGATGGGCATGTCGGGTTGTTCATCGGCAAGCAGCGTCAATTCCTGGCGGGCCTTGTCGTGGGCCTCGGTCCATTCGTTCTTCATCGCGATGGGGTCGAGATTTCGCGCCTTGATTTTATCCATCTGGAGCGGATCGATGCGAGCGAACCGCACAACCATCGTGTGAAGCGAAAGCGGGTTGTAACCCGGATCTTTGCCGCAGGCCGCCCAGAGGATCGCCTCGAGCGGATAGATGCGGCACAACTCGACGATATCAATGTAGTCGCGGGTCTCCCGGCGGGATGTGATGGCCAAGGCCTTGTTGATGGCCATGTCAAAAAGATGCAGCCTCCAGCCCAAAACCTCGTCGTGAACGATTGGAAAAAAACGGAACGCCGAGTCTTGAGCCCAGTCGATTTCGACAGAATGGCCCTCTTTGCGAACCCGAGCTTTCCGGAAAGTGCAGGGCGTCTTCCAACAGGTATCGCCATCTATCAAATCCACTTCGAACTTCGCCTCGCCGAGTGCCGTCACATCGCGTTCGCTGGAATTCACCAAATCCTCCACCTCATCGTGGAAAATATCGAAGTCCTCGGAAAACCTTGAGCCTAAAAACGGCAGTTGGCTGATAGCAGTAGGCGCGGAAGTTGCTTGCTTGCGGGGCAATGGAACCAGATTCAGCTGCTTTGAGTGCTCACCCAGCGGGTGAGGAAAAAATCCCCAGCGCCCCGGCCCCGATGTCGGTTGACACCGAGGGCGGACGCTACCATGTCCAGTGGGACGACACGGCCCCGATGACTCCTCTGGGCCAGTTGGTTTTCTTCGCCCAGTTTCTTCACGCCGGCGGGCGGTGGGTGGATTTTTGCAACGAGGCCCCCTTCGGGTTCACGAGTCCCAATGCCCCGTCCCACGAGGATGTTCTGGGCTCGCTCTTGCTCTCCATTTTGTGTGGCCACACCCGCTATGCCCATGTCAACGCCCTGCGCTTCGACACGGTCACTCCGCCGATGCTGGGCATGGGCAAGGTCGTCAGTGAGGATAGCGCGCGTCGCAACCTCAAGAAGCTCGATCAAATCGGAGCGCGCCGCTGGCAGGGCAAACACCTGCGCGCCACTTGGGAGCGTTTGCTCTGCGAGCCTTGGATGCTCGATATCGACACAACGGTGAAGCCGGTCTTTGGCCGCCAGGAAGGGGCCGAGGTCGGTTACAACCCTCATAAACCCGGACGCCCCAGCCATGCCTACCATACCTATTGGATCGCACGCCTGCGCCTGTGTTTGGATGTCGAGGTGCGGCCCGGGAATCAATCCTCCGCCTCCCATGGGATGCCTGGCTTGTGGGATTTGATCGACTCTCTGGATCCCGTGCAGCGCCCCCATGCCATCCGAGGCGATTGCAACTACGGCAGCGAAGGCGTCATGGCCGAATGCGAGGCCCGCAACATCCCGTATCTTTTCAAAATCCGCCAAACGGCAAAGGTCAAAACCCTGATCGACGCCTTGGAACAAAAAGGCGGATGGGTGGACTGCGGGCAGGGATTTGAAGGCATCGAAGGCGAGTTGCGCCTGAGCGGATGGAGTCGCCAACGCCGCGTGATCGTCGCCCGGCGTCGTGTCCAAGCCGAAGGTGGCGAAGCCGCAAAATCCGCCCTGCCTCTGCTGACGCAATGCGGCGAGCTCCCCATGGAACTCGTCTCCTACGACTACATCGTCTTGGTGACCACTATGCCCTACGAGGCCCCCGCCTTGGTCGCGCTCTACCGCGAACGGGGCGACGCCGAGAACCCCTTTGACGAACTCAAGAAGCAGTGGGGTTGGGCCGGGTTTACCACGCAGGACCTCGACCGCTGCCAAGTCACCGCCCGCCTCATCGCCCAAATCTACAACTGGTGGAGCCTCTACGCGAGACTCGTGGACCGCGAAAGGCATCGCGAGGCCGTAACCACACGCCCCGAACTTCTCGGAGGTGTCGCCCGCCAAACCCGCCACGCCGGCCAAACCCGCATCAGCGTCAACCTCAGCCACGCCAAAAGCGCCAAAATCAAAGCCCAACTCGAGGAAGCCAGCACCTTCCTCCAAAGTCTGCTCACAACTGCGGAGCAGTTGACCAACCCTCAACGCTGGGAACGCATTCTTCTGCGCATTTTTGAGAAATACATCACCCCAAAAAGCCTCCACTGCCTCCTCCCGAGCCCAGCCCCGGGCTGATCAACCTCTTTTCAACCCCCAACTGCCGGATTTAGGCTAATACTTCAACAATGACCGTGACGATTTACGAAGCCAAAACCCATCTCTCCCGCGAAATGGCTCAACTCCGAGCGGTTGGCGAGGATCGCCTCGAGGACCTCTTTTTGAAAATCTGTTAGAGGCATTTGCGAAGCTCTTGAGCAGCTCTCCAAGCCTGCTTGTTGCCGTATTGGCGCAGATTTTTAATGACCATCGGAATGTCGTCACGAGTGAGCACTCGCGCATCGGGATGCCAAAACCAAAAGCAATCCTTGAACTGGCGAACGAGTTCCTCCGCCCGGGCGATGAGAGGATCGAGAGTTGAAGCAGTCCCATGGGCGGGAGTTGGTTCATCCAAGTTCATGGGTGCAGAATAATCGGAATGCACCGCTTCGCAATGCAGTAGAAAACAACGGTCATTGTGTCGTTAGCGGAAAAAAACCTGCGCCGGCGCCTCCTCTCATTCATAGTTTCTCCCATGCGTTGGAAATTTCTCGTGGCGTGGTTGGCTTTTGTGGCGGGGGTTTGGGCTTCCGAACCGACGGCGGAGGAAATTCTCGCCGCCGCGCGGATGAATCCCGTCGGGCAGGCGGTGGCTTTGCGGGCGCAACTCCGCGCGGGGTCGGTGAAGGTGCCATTTGTGCTGGAGGTTCGCGACGGCGCGGTGTGTTACCTTTTTGAAAACCCCACCGAGGAAATCCGGCTTCGCCTCGCGGAGAACGACTCCATTTTGGAAGAGGTGAAATCCGGCGGGGCGAAACCCGTTCCCGTGGCCCGCCTGGATGACTCCCTTCGCGGTGGTTTGATTACCTACGAGGATTTGGCGCTGAAATTTCTCTACTGGAAAAATCCGAAGTTGCTGGGTAGCGAAACCGTCCGTTCGCGCGATGCCTGGAAAATCGAGGTTTTGGCGCCCGCTGATGGTTCTCAATACGGCGCCGTGCGGGTGTGGATCGACAAAGCCTCGGCGGCGCTCCTGCGTATCGAGGGCTACGACCGCGAGGGCAAGCTGACGAAACGCTTCGAAGTCGTCTCCGCCCAAAAAATCGACGGCCAGTGGATGCTGAAACAAATGCGCGTCGAGCGAATCGATCCCGCCACGCGCAAGACAAACGGAATTACCTACTTGGAAGTCCTCGGAATCCGCGAGGGCGAGGAGTAGAACGGACTTTTACGCGGCTGCTTTAACAGCCTTCTTCCTCGGAGCGGCGGGCTTTTTTTCTCGGGGGGCGCGGGGTTCGAATTCGAAGACGATTTTGTCTTTTTCGAGCTTGAGGTAGGCGGAGAAGGGTTTGCCTTTTTTGCTGATGAAGCGGGGGATGAGGTCGGTTTTGCCGACGGTGAGGATTTTTTCGACCTGTTCGCGCGGGATTTCTTTTTGGCACAGGGATTTGCCCATGCGGAATTTGCACTTTCCGGTGTTCGAACACTGCCAAGCGGTGCCGGTGTCGTGGACGGTGCCGGTTTGGCAGGCGGGGCAGGTCCCGATGGAGGGGAGTTGGGAAAAGTCGAGGCGGGCGGCGGAGTCGGCACTGTCGCCGAAGTCGAAGCTCTGCTTGCCTTCGGTTTTGTCGAACTGCACGACGGCGTTGAAGGGGCGGCCGAGCTTGGAGCGAAAGCCTTCGAGCGGGCCGACGCGGAGGTCGGTGAGGAGTTTTTCGATTTCCTCGCGCTCGAATTGGCGGCCGGACATGTTTTTCCAGACGATGGCGCCGCAGCCGGGGGATTTGCATTCGAAGGCTTTGAACGATTCCTTGAAGCCGATCTGGCCGCATTTTGGGCAGGGGATTTCGAGGTCTTGGAAACTGCCGGAGACGAGGTCGCCTTCGAAGGATTTGGCTTTTTCAACGATGTCGCTGGTGAAGGCGCGGATGTCGTGCATGAAGGCGTCGCGGTCGAGACCTCCCTGCTCCATTTG
Source organism: Verrucomicrobiota bacterium (assembly GCA_039797215.1). Classification (GTDB taxonomy): domain Bacteria; phylum Verrucomicrobiota; class Verrucomicrobiia; order Chthoniobacterales; family Terrimicrobiaceae; genus UBA967. Next base: position 6,687 of record JBDKIG010000004.1, read on the forward strand.
CTTGAGCTTGAATTCCCACTCGCCGGTCAGCTCGGGCGAGGTGAGGGATTGGATGCCGAGGCCGCGGAGGAGGGTGATGAGGGCGAGGCCTTTGGAGGTGACGATGAGTTCCTTGCCTTGGCGCAGGAGGTAGCCGTCGTAAAGAAGGCCTTCGATCGTTTGGGCACGGGTGGCGGGGGTGCCGAGGCCGCGCTGGGACATGGCTTCGCGGAGTTCCTCGTCATCGACGAGCTTGCCGGCGCCTTCCATGGCGGAAAGGAGAGTGGCCTCGGAGTAGCGCGCAGGCGGGCGGGTTTCGTTTTCTTTGATTTCGAGTGCCTCGGTCTTGGCGGATTCGCCGGTTTTGATCGGGGCGACATTTTCATCCTCGCCAGCGGCGTCTTTTCCATAAACAGCGAGCCAGCCGGGATCGGTAAGGATTTTCCCATCGGTCTTGAACGCCTCGTTCTCAACGCGGGTGATGCGGGTGGTGACCTCGAATTTGGCGACGGGGTAGAAGGAGGCGACGAAGCGGCGGGCGACCATGTCGTAGATTTTCAATTCGAAGTCGTCGAGTTTGCTAGGCGAGACGCCGGTCGGAATGATCGCAAAGTGGTCGGTGACTTTGGCGGAATTAAAGACGCGGCGGTTGAGGCCGATCCAGCCTTTCTCGAGCGCGTGACGGGCGTGGGCGGCGAGGTCTTGGATTTCGAGACCGGAGAGGATTTTTTTGACTTGGCCGAGGTTGTCGTCGGGCAGGTAGCGCGAGTCGGTTCGGGGGTAGGTGAGGACCTTGTGTTTCTCGTAAAGAGCCTGGGCGATCTGGAGCGTGCGCTTGGCGCTGAGGCCGAAGCGGGAGTTCGCCTCGCGCTGAAGGGTGGTGAGGTCGTAAAGCTGGGGCGCGATCTGGGTGGTGGGTTTTTTCTCCTCGGAGATGACGCCTGGCTTACCGGTGCATTTGGCAATGATCGCCTCGGCGGAGGCGCGGTCCCAAAGGCGCTCGGCCTTGGCATCCTCGTCGCCGTCTTTTTTGAAGGATTCGATGAACCAGCGGCCGCGGTAGGTGCCGGCGGAGACGCCGAAATCGGCAAAAACCTCGAAGTAGGGGCGGGGCTTGAAGGCGCGGATTTTCTCTTCGCGCTCGGCGAGGATGGCGAGGGTGGGGGTTTGGACGCGTCCGACGGGGGTGAGCTGGAAACCGCCACCTTTGGAGTTGAAGGCGGTCATGGCGCGGGTGGCGTTGATGCCGACGAGCCAATCACTTTCGCTGCGGCACACGGCGGCATCGGCGAGCGGGACCATCGAGGTGCCGGTGCGGAGGTGGGCGAAGCCATCGCGGATCGCGTCGGGGGTCATGCTCTGCAGCCAGAGGCGTCGGGTGGGTTTTTTGGAACCGGCGAGCTGGAGGATGTAGTGGAAAATGAGTTCGCCCTCGCGGCCGGCGTCGCAGGCGTTGACGACTTCGGAGACATCGGGGCGCTTGAGGAGGCGCTTGATGAGATTCAGGCGCGATGAAGTTTTTTCTATGGCCTTGAGGTCGAAGTGGTCGGGAATGATCGGAAGGCTGGCGAAGCTCCACTTGCCCCGTTTTTTATCCATCTCATTAGGCAGGCAGAGCTCGACGAGGTGGCCGATCGCGGAGGTGATGATGTGCTCGTCGTTCTCGAAATAGTCATCCTGGCTGGCGAACTTTCCGAGGGCTTTGGCGAGATCGCGGGCGACGGATGGCTTTTCGGCTATGATCAGGGACTTGGACATGGTTCGAGGCTGTTTTAAAAATCATCGGGGCACCGTGGCCGGCCTCCCGATTTTCGGGCAAGGGGGGCGAAACTAGTGGCAAGCCCCGGGGTTGGCAACCCGGTTCTTGTGCCGTCAATCAGCGAGCCAGGGGAGTTTCGGGGCGACCCAGGCGAGCCAGGAGGACAGCACCAGCCAGCCGAGGATGTTCATAAACAAACCCGCGTGGGCCATTTCCCGCATCGTGATCCGGCCGCTCCCGAAAACGATCGCATTCGGCGGCGAGGAAATCGGCAGCATGAACCCGCAAGAACTCCCGAGCGCGACGGCGGCGGCGAGTTGGACCGGCGGAAGGCCAAGCGCCACGGCGAGGGCGGCGACGATTGGTAGAAAAGTGACGGTCGACGCGGAGTTGCTGGCAATCTCCGACAGGCAGATGATCGCAAGGATCAGAAGAAAAAGCATGAGGGTGGCAGGGAGGCGGTCGGCGGCGGCGGCGAGGGATTGCCCGATCCAGTCCGCAACACCGTTTTTTTGGATCGCCGCTGCGAGGCTGAGTCCGCCGCCGATGAGAATCAGGATGTCCCACGGGATTTTTTGGCAATCCTTCCACGAGAGGATTCGTTCGGGGCCTCCGCTGCGGGCGGGGAGCATGAAGAGCGACAACCCTCCGGCCATGGCGATCGTGGCGTCGTTCAACCACGGAAGCAAATCCTCCAAAAAACCGCGCGCCACCCAAAAGCTCGCCGTCAGCGCAAACACGGCTGCGACGATTTTTTCCCGTCGGCTCATCGCACCCAAATCCTCCTCGGCGCGAAGGAGGATTTCGCGACCGCCGGGCAAATCCTCCCGCGACAATCGAAGCGCGCCACGCGTGAGAAGAAACCACGCCACACCGCCGAGGATCAACGCGACTGGCAGGGCGAGGATCATCCAGCCGAGGAATCCGATCTCGACGCCGTAATTTTCCCGCAAGAACCCGGCCAGAATCGCATTCGGCGGCGTTCCGACCAGAGTGGACATCCCGCCGAGCGAGGCACCGTAGGAGACTGCAAGCATAAGCGCCGGGGCGAAGGCCCGGTCGCCGTCATGATGGAACAGCGCAAGGACCGACACCGCGATTGGCAGCATCATCACGGCCACAGCGGTGTTGCTGACCCACATCGAAAGGAAAAACGAGGCCGCCAAAAAACCGCCGACGATTTCCCGCCGTCCCGTGCCGGCGACTCGAATGATCCGCAGCGCGATGCGGCGGTGGAGGTTCGAAGACTCCATCGCCAGCGCGATAAAAATCCCGCCGAGGAATAAGTAGATCACCGGATTCGAGTAGGGCGCGGCGGCGGCCTCCACCGGAGCGATCCCCGCCGCCGGAAACAGCACCAGTGGCAAAAGCGCCGTAACGGGAAACGGGAGAATTTCAGAAATCCAAAAAGCGGCCATGAGCACCCCCGCGCCGAGCGTGTGCCAACCCGCCGGGGTCAGCCCCTCGGGCGCAGGCGTCGCGAGAGTGGCGAAAAAAAACGCGACACCCGCCAAGGCGAGGGTGCGGGATACGAGGAGGGCTAAGTTCATGGTTTAGGTGCCAGATTTTGCTTTCGAAATCATCCGACACCGATGACACAATCCCAAACCATGTTTTTACCCCAGGAGACAATCCGCAAAAAACGCGACGCCTGCCCGCTCGAGCGCTCGGAAATTGCGCAATTCATCCACGGCGTCGTGGACGGCTCGGTCGGCGAAGGCCAGATCGCCGCGTTCGCCATGGCCACGCTCCTCAAGGGCATGTCGATCGATGAATGCGTCTCGCTCACGCTCGCCATGCGCGACTCCGGCGAGGTTTTGGATTGGCACGACCTCCCCGGCCCCGTGGTTGACAAACACTCCACGGGTGGCGTGGGTGACCTCGTCTCCCTCGTTCTCGGCCCGCTCGTTGCGGCCTGTGGCGGCTTCGTGCCGATGATCTCCGGGCGAGGACTCGGCCACACCGGCGGCACACTCGATAAACTCGAATCGATTCCCGGCTACTGTGTGACTCCGTCCGCCGAGGTTTTCCGCCAAGTCGTGCGCGACTGCGGCGTTGCCATTATCGGCCAGACCGCCGCCCTCGCTCCGGCGGACAAAAAAATCTACGCCGTGCGCGACATCACCGCGACCGTCGAATCGATCGACCTCATCACCGCCTCGATCCTCTCGAAAAAACTCGCCGCCGGACTTCAATTTCTCGTCATGGATGTGAAGTGCGGCAATGGCGCGTTCATGGCCGATCAGGCCTCCGCCCAAATCCTCGCCAAGCGCCTCGTCGAAGTCGCCAACGGTGCCGGCATGCCGACCACCGCGCTCCTCACCGATATGAACCAACCGATCGCCCGCTCGGCTGGTAACGCCCTTGAGGTCCGTGAGGCCATCGAATTTCTGCGGGGTGGAAAAACCAATGCCCGCCTGCGCGAGGTTGTCTTCGCGCTCTCCGCCCAAATGCTCGCCGTCAGCGGCCTCGCCACGTCGCTTGCCAAAGCCCTCTCTAAACTCGAAGCGGCTCTCGCCAGCGGACGCGCCGCCGAGGTTTTCGCCAAAATGGTCCACGGCCTCGGTGGTCCCTCCGATCTTCTCGAAAACCCCGACCGCTACTTCGCCAAAGCTCCCATCACTCGGGAGGTGAAATCCACCGCTGGAGGATATGTTTCCCGCATGGACACCCGCGACCTAGGCCTCGCCGTTGTCGCCCTCGGCGGCGGTCGAAGCCGCGTGGAAGATGTCATCGACCACTCGGTTGGCATCGAGTTCCAGGTTTCTCTCGGCGACAAAATCGAGCCCGGCCAAACCCTCGCCATCATCCACGCCGCAGACTCTTCCCGCGCCGAAGCCGCCGCCAAGTCCATCGCCAGCCACATCCACTTCGGCACGGAAGTTCCAACAAAACCCCCCACCATTTTGGAAACAATCCGATGACTTCTCGCCGCGTCGTTCTTCTCGTTCTTGATTCCTTCGGCATTGGAGCCGCGCCGGATGCCGTGGGTTTTGGTGATGAGGGCGCCGACACGCTTGGACACATTGCGGCGACGTTTACCGACAAGCCGCTGCATCTCCCGAATCTCCGACGCCTTGGGCTTGGGCACGCCTACCGATTGGCGCATGGAAAGTTTCCCGCAGGTTGGGACGGGGAGATTTTGGTTAGGGGAAGTTTTGCCGCAGCGCAATCCATCAGCACAGGTAAGGATACGCCGAGCGGACATTGGGAAATCGCCGGAGTGCCTGTGCGTTTCGACTGGAGCTACTTTCCGAAGAAGCCGGATTGCTTTCCCCAAGACCTCCTCGCCGAAATCTTCCGCCGCTCCGGCTGCAAAAGCTCCCTCGGAAACTGCCACGCCTCCGGCACAGAGATTTTGGAGCGCCTCGGAGCCGAGCACATTCGCACCGGGTTCCCGATTTTCTACACCTCCGCCGACAGCGTTTTTCAAATCGCCTGCCACGAGGAATCCTTCGGCCTTGAGTGGCTTTACGAACTCTGCCAAACCGCCCGCGCGGTTCTCGATGAGAGCGACCTCCAAGTCGGTCGCGTGATCGCCCGTCCCTTCACCGGCCCGCCCGAAGGCCCCTTCCAGCGCACCGGCAACCGCCATGACTACGCCGTCCCGCCGCCCGCTCCCACTCTGCTGCAGCGCACCTCCGAGGCGGGGCGCGATGTCATTGGCATTGGAAAAATTGCAGATATCTACGCACACACCGGCGTGACCGAGGAAGTCCGCGCGTCTGGCCATGACGCCCTGTGGCGCGAAACCCTCGCCGCGCTGGATCGCTGTGGTGACGGTGGGTTGGTGATGACGAACTTCGTGGATTTCGACGCCGTCTTCGGCCACCGCCGCGACCCGATTGGCTACGGCCGCGCCCTCGAGGAATTCGACGCCCGCCTGCCCGAGCTTTTGCTCCAACTCCGCGCCGGCGACCTCCTTTGCCTCACCGCCGACCACGGCAACGATCCGACTTGGACCGGCACGGACCACACCCGCGAGCAAGTCCCCGTTTTATTCCACGGCCAAAACCTCCCCGCCGCCCAAAACCTCGGAATCCGGCCCACCTTCGCCGACATCGGCCAAACCCTCGCCAGCTACCTGGTTATCCCTCCCGTCGGCGATGGCACGCCGATGTTTTAAGATTATGAAAAACCTCCTGCTTCTTATCCTTCCTCTGGTGCTTTTCGTCGCCTGCGACAACCCGCAAAAAACCATCGAGGCACTCCAGCGCGACATCGCCGCCTACTCGATCGAGCCAACGCCTGCGGCGGATGAAAAAATCCAGGCGGGGTTTGAAAAACTCGACACTGACATTTCGAAGCTCAATGCCGCTGGCAAAACCTCGGAGGCCGAGGCGCTTCAGCGACAGGTCGATTCGCTGCGTTCGCAATACGACACGGCACGCCTTGCGGGGTCGCTGCAAAAAGCGCGCCATGCGATCGAGGGGTTCGGCCAATCAGTGAAAAACCTCGGCCAACAAATTGGCGAGGTTTTCAAGCCGACGCCGACACCGGTCAACGAGTGAGACGTTCGATTTCGCTGCTCCATTGCGGGTGGCTTGCGCAAAGTGCGGCACGGTCGCCGAGTTCGAATTGCTCGTCGCGGAATTCGGGGTGCACGCTCACGCCGAAAAGCGCGAAGGCGTCAGCGGGCGCAGAGTCCTCCAAGCGCATTCCCTGCCAAAATCCTCCGGGCACCACGACGGCGCGTTCGTGGTCGGGACCCAAGTGCACGATCCGTCCATTGCCCGCGGGATCGAGTTGGAGCATTTGGGCCGGATGGCCCTCGTAGAAATGGAACAGCTCGTCGGAGGGAAGCCGGTGCATCGCGGAGAAGCTGTTTTTTGTGATCAGGTAAAAAATCGCTGAGGCGAGGTGCGAGTCGGATTTTTCGAGTTTTTGGTTGTGGGTATAGAACCTCCGGAAAAACCCGCCCTCGCCCGGAAGCGGGGCCAAGCCGTATTTGGCAATCAGTTGCTCGGCGGTCATGCCATGAAAGGTCTACCGCGCCTTGAGGGAACTCACGCTGGTGAGGATGCCGGCGATCATTGAGTAGGCGACGATGCCGACGAAGAGGGCGACGAGGAGGATGATGGCGGGTTGCACCAGGGTGGTGAGGTGGCCGATGCGGGTGGTGAGGTCGCGGTCGAAGCGTTTGGCGGCGCGCTCGAGGGCTCCGGCGATGTCGCCGGTTTGCTCGCCGACGGCGAGGATATCCATCATCACGGGCGGGAAAAATCCGACGCGGCGCAGCGCGGAGGCGAGGCTGATGCCTTCGCCGACCATCCCGGCGACTTTTATGAGGAGTGTCTTGAGGTAGACATTCGCCGTGGCGGCGGTCATGAGCTGGATGCCTTGGAGGAGCGCGACGCCGTTGGAGACGAGGGTCGAGAGGGTTTGGAGCATTTCGGCGAAAAATTTGGCCTGAAGGACGGGGCCGACGACTGGCAGTCCGAGCATGGTCTGGTGCCACCAATCGCGTCCGGCGGGGGTGCGGATGGCGTAGCGCACGAGCAGGACAAGGAGGCCGATGAAGGCAATGATGGCCCACCACCATTGGCCGCAGAACTGGCTGGTGGAGATCAGGATTTGGGTGATGAGGGGGAGCTTCTGGCCGGTTTTTCCGAGGAGGCTGGAGAGCTGGGGGACGAGAAAGGTCAGGAACACGAACATGAGGACGATCGCCGAGGTGAAGACGATGGCCGGGTAGAGGAGCGAGGAAACGACGCGGCTGCGGAGGTCCTGGATCAGCGTGAGGTAGGAGCACTGGCGCTTGAGGATTTGGGGGAGCGCACCGGAGGCCTCGCCAGCGGCGACGAGGTTGCAATAGAGCGAGTCGAAGGTGCGGCCGCAGTCGTGGAGTGCGGCGGAGAAACTGAAGCCGTCGCGCACACGCTGGCGGAGGCGGGCGGCGATGGGTTGGACGCCGGATTTTTCCTGGCGTTGCTCGATGACCTTGAGCGCGCCTTCGAGTTTGAGTCCGGCCTCGAGGAGTTCGGCGAGTTCCTCGGTGAAATATAAAAGCTGGGAGGTGTTGAGGCGGGGGAGGGGCTCGTTCGCTGCAGCGGCGGTGGATTTTTTCGAGGTATCGGGCGATCCGTCCGCGCTGGAGACGCTCACGGGCTGGAGTCCGCGTTCGCGCAGGAGGCGGTAGGCCTCGCCGCGCGAATGGGCGGTGAGGCGGCCGGTGGTGGGGGAGCCGGTGGAATCGGTGGCTTTGTAGGTGAACTCAGCCATTGGGGGTAGCCAGGGGGAGGATTGGACGGATCCGGCGGATTGGACAGATCGGCAGGGAAAGCAGCGGTTTTTTTTGGAGGAGCATCGCCTATTCGTCGAGGACTTCGAGTTCGCTGGCGGTGACGCGGAGGACTTCTTCGATGGAGGTAACGCCTTGGGCGACGCGGTTCCAGCCGTCCTTGCGGAGTGGGACCATGCCTTCGCGGATGGCGAGGTCTCGGAGTTCGGAGGCGGGGGCACGGCGCTGGATGAGTTCTTGGAGGCGGGTGCTCATGAGGCAGATCTCGAAGAGTGCGGTGCGGCCGGAGTATCCGGAGTTGCGGCATTTATCACAACCGACGGGGCGGCGGATTTTGTCGGTCCACTCGATCGGGAAGCCGATTTCGGCCAATCGCTCGGGGCTGTATTTTCCTGGCTGGGAGCAATGCGGGCAAAGGCGGCGGACGAGGCGCTGGGCGATGAAGGCGCGCACGGAGGAGCCGACGAGGAACGGCTCGACGCCCATGTCGAGGAGGCGGGTGATGCCGCCCACGGCGTCGTTCGTGTGGAGCGTGCTGAAGACGAGGTGTCCGGTGAGCGCGGCGCGGATGGCGATCTCGGTGGTTTCCAGGTCGCGCATTTCACCGACCATGACGACATTCGGGTCGCCGCGTAGGATGCTGCGGAGCGCGGTGGCGAAGGTGAGGTCGATTTCGGGCTTCACGGCGATCTGAATGACGCCGTCGAGTTTGTTTTCCACAGGGTCCTCGATCGTCACAATGCGGCGCTCTTTGACATTGAGGCTGCTGAGGAAGGTGTAGAGCGAGGTGCTCTTGCCGCAACCGGTGGGGCCGGTGACGAGAATGATGCCGTTCGGGGCCGAAATCAGGTTGCGGATGCGCTTTTCGTTGGCCGGGTCGAGACCGAGGCTGGAGAAATCGAAGCGCTGCTGGCCGAGGAGGCGGAGGCTGACATTTTCGCCGTAGACGCAGGGAATCGTGGCCACGCGGACATCGATCGGCTGGCCGGCGATCTCGAGGGCAATGCGGCCGTCCTGCGGGCGGCGGCGCTCGGCAATGTCGAGGCCGGACATGATTTTCAGGCGGGAGATCACGGAATCCTGCAGCATTTTAATCCGCTGGGGGACGGGGGCTTCGTGAAGGACGCCATCGATGCGGTAGCGGATGCGGAGGTCGTGACCGAGGGGTTCAAAGTGAATGTCGGTCGCGCCTTGATGGAGGCCCTCGCGGAGGATTTGGTTCACGAACTTCATGACCGAGGCCTCGGAGTCGTCTTCACCGACCTCATGGATTTCCTCTTGGATGCCACCGGGGAGGTCGTCCTCGCGGCCCTCGAGGAGTTCCTCGAAGGTGTCGGCTCCCACTCCGTAGGTGGTCTTAAGCGTTTCCAGCAATCGTCGGCGGGTTGTCATGACCGGGCGAACGGGGCCGCGCCAGTGCTGGGTGATGGCTTGCCATGCGGCATAGTCGAGCGGGTCGAATGTGAGGAGGCGCATTTCGCCACCCTCAATGGCGGACTCGGGAATCACCAACTGGCCGAGGGCGAGGCGGGCGGGAAATTTATCGCGCACCTGCTCGATGGGCGTGACCTCGCTTTCCTCGCGCCAGGGGATATCGAGTTCGGCCGCGAGGTTTTTCAGAAAATCGACTTCGCGAACAAGCTGGGAATCGAGGAGTGCGGCGATGGGGGAACGCTGAGCGAACGAGGCGCGTTGTAGAACCTCGCGGCACTTCTCGGGCTCGGAGCAACCGTTCTCGGTGGCTAGGCGGAGGAGGTCGTCAATCGTATTGATCATTGGTCCAGGGCCAGCGGAATTTTTTCTTCTTCTCCGGCGGGATCGGGGTGGGTTTCCAAACGGCGGGCGGGTTGGCCTGCTCAGCGATGGGGGCGGTCATTTCCTGACCATCGCGTCCGAGCGGGGAGCGGTCGGCCTCGTAGGCGCTGGCTTTGGTGAGTTCCTCGTTCGAGTCCACGACGAAGGGCTGGATCATGACGATGAGTTCGCGTTTTTCGGTTTTGCGTTGGGTGCGACCGCCGAGGAGTGTGCCGATCACGGGAATCTCGGAAATGTAGGGCATGCCTTCGCGGCCGAGTTCTTTGTCCTCGGAAATGAGGCCGCCGAGAACGATGGAATTTCCGTTCGGCACACGAACGCTCGTGGTGATTTCCTGGGTTGAGATACGCGGGACTTGGTTTCCCGAGACTTCGTCGAAGCCGGAGATGTTGTCGTTGGTCTGGGCGATGACCAGGTTCACCTCGCGGTCGGAATTGATCAGCGGGATGACTTCGAGTTTCAGAACCACATCCTGGTATTGGATGTTGGAGGTGATGGCGCTGTCATTGCCCGCGATTCCGCCGCCGGTGGCGGTGGTGAGCGACTGGGTGGGCACAGGGACTTTCTGGCCGGAGAGGATCGTGGCCTTGCGGTTGTTGGTGGTGTAGACGACCGGGCGGGAGAGCGTGCGGAATCGGCCTGTGTTTTCTAGGAAGCGGGCATACACATCTACGGAATCCGCAATGGTTCCATAAATGCTGAGGCCGGCGAGCGAGGAGAGGGCGGGGGTGAGGCTAGAGGGATTCACGATGCTCGCTGGATTCGGAAATGAGTTTCCGCCTGGAAGGAGTTTCGGAGCCAGGGAGGTGGCGGCGATGCCGCTGGTGTCGGAGTTGCCGAGTAAGTTGTTGAGTGGCCGGAATCCTTCGGTGCGGATCAGGTAGTTCACGCCGTAATCGACATTTTTACCCAGTCGAAGCTGTCCGATGACGACGGCGAGATAGACTTGCTTGGGGCGCTGGTCGAGGAGTTCGAGCATTTGCTTCGCGCGGAGTTTCGCTTCGGGTGGACCGTAGACGATGATGCTGTTCGAATTGCTGTCCGCCACGATGCGGATTTCACCGATAGTCATGGATTGGGGGGTGCCTTGTTGGGATTCGTCGCCGAGTCGGTCGGGGCGATTCATACCACCCGAGCCCAACGAGGATCCGCCTGAGCCGAAGGAGCTGTTGGAGGAATTGGAGTTGAACGAGTTTTTGTTCCCCTGGGAGCCTGTGGATTGGCCTGTGCCGCTTTCCGTCTCGCTCTCCGGGTCCGAGAGCATGTCTCCGAGGACGGAAAAAATATCGTTCACAGGCACATAGTTCAGGACGCGCACATAGGGCTGCTCGAAGTTTGCAGCGGAATCGAGTTTGGCGATGACCTCGCGCACATAGCGGAAATTTTCCACGCGGGTAACGACGAGGACGCGGTTCGTGCGCTTGTCGGCGACGAACTTTGCCTTGCCGGTGACGAGGCGATTTTCATAGCGGGCGTTTGGAGCACCAGCAGCAGCTGGTTGGCCTTGAGGAGCGGGGGGCTGGCCTCCCTGGGATGGTGCAGCGGCCGCCGAGGAGGAGCTGTTTTTCCCGGACTCCTCGGAGCCGAACATGTCATCGAGGATTTCGACGACGCGTTCCGCGCTGGCGCGTTCGAGTTGGACGAATTCCGTGATGACCTGGGCGGGTTCGATATCGATGAGTTCGAGGATGCCGAGCGCTTTGCGAATGACCGGGGTTTTATCTGTAATGATGATCGCGTTGGTATTTGGAACGGGAACGAGCGATCCGTAGGCGTTGATCTGCACGACACCTTGGATGACGGCCATCGCCTCTTCGGGGGAAACGAAGCTGAGTGATTTGTAGAAGCTGATGACTTTGTCGCCGTCGGTGGGGAGTTCGCCGAGATTGTTGTAAAGGGGCAGGCCCTCGGTGCGGGGGGCGCGGCTCGGGCCGAGGATTTTGACCGTCTGGTCATCCACTGGAACGATGCTGTAGTTATTCATCAAAAGAGAGCTTTCGATGATGCCGATGGCTTCTTCGCGGGAGACGGGTTTGGCGATGAGGATGGAAAGTTCGTTGCCTGCCAGTTGCGAGTCGCGGATGATGCGTTTGCCGGTGAGCGTTTCGTAGAAACTCAAGATATCGAGAACAGAATTTCTAGGGAAAGTGAGGCTGACATTTTCCTCGCGCGACTCGCGTGGGTGGGTGGGGGGGAGTGTGGGGGTGACGGGTGAGCCCGGCGGGAGGATTTGGGGAATTTGCTGGTCGGCATCGGGCGCGGGTTGCGCTGGAGCGATGCTGGAAATCGCCAAAATCAGAGTAAGTTGGAGCAGGATGGATCGTGTTTTCATGGACCTGGAACGGGCTGGGCGACGGGGGCTTGACCGGAGATGACTCGTCGGCGAATTACGCGCCGAGGCGGCGGAGTGCCGGAGTTGTTGCTGGGTTGGACGGCGGACTGTTGACCGGTGACTTGTTGTGGGGGGAGGGGTGGCTGCGGTGGCATGTGCTGCCCGGGCACTGCGGCTTGGGGTGGCATTGGCTCCCCGGTTGGAGCAGAGAAGGCGGTTTCGGAAAAGCGTATTTCCGTCCTTTGGCCTTCAATCTGGACCGTGGCGCGCAAGTTTTTGGGATCGGCATTTTGGAAAAGCTCAACCAATCGGTCTCGCGATGAGTTTTCGTTGCCCTCCAGTTGTTCCAGCATCAAGCGGTTCTGGGTATTTTTATCGAAGACGAAAACAACAGGCTTTTCATTGATGGTCGCGACGCCCGTGAGTGAAAAGCGGTCGGGAGCGGCCGTTGACTCCTCAGCGGTCGGGAGCGAAAACGGCGAGCGAGAGAGAAGGGATTTGAAATTTTCCATCGACCTTGGTTTCAACCACGGCGAGGCCTCGAGATCGGGTGCATCCGAGGCAAACGAAAGTTTCGAGGCCAGGAGCAAAATCAGAATGGCGCGAAGGGTTTTGATCATGGCCCAGAGTCTGGAGCGGCCGAGGACGGCGCACGGTAGTATTGGCGAACAAGCAAGTCCACTATGACATTGGGCGGCTCGTTATCACTGCGGATCATCATCTTGTCCACGGCTCGCCACGCGGAGGGGTTTTGGAGTTCGTAAAGCAGGGAGGCCACACCAGAGAACGGGCCGGTGAGCTTCACTTGAAGCACCGCACTAGGTCCGGCCTCCGAACTTTCGGGGGGCAAGAGGGTTTCCTCCAAAAGCTTGAGGTTGGATTTTTCCGCGAGGGAGCGAACGGTGTTGAGTAGGTTGGTGCTGGCTTCGTCGCCCGTGGCTGTGGGCGTGGGATTTTGGTGGATCCAATCGCGTGCTGGTTGCAACGCTTCGGCTGCGGTGATCCACGATTCACCGGTGGCGATCGAGGAGCGAGCCTGAGTAATTTCGGCCATCAGCGACCCTCGGTGTTGCGTCCAAGCACGGATGGCAAAAAGGTTCAGCGCGACGAAAACGGCTGCGCCGAAGAGGATCAGGAGGCGTTGCTCACTCTTCGCTAGTCTTCGCATCGGGTCGCACTCCTTCCATTTCAAACCGCACTTTGTTTCGTCCTGCCAACTGCGGCTGGCGGCTTGTCCAGTCGTAGTCCTGAAGCATGGGGACTTTCTTCACTTTTTCAAAAAACTCGTAGGCCTGTGAGACATCAGCCGCCTCGCCGGTGATCACAAGGCGGCCTTTGTCGTAGTTGTATTGCGTGAGGCGCACTTGCTCGCCGGGAATCTGCGAAGCGATGGCGTCGAGTTGATCGATGGCAAAGGAACTGGGGTCCACTGCAGTGCGGAGTTCGCTCCAACTCGAAACCATTTTTTGAGAGTCGGTGGCGTTGGTTTCCATCGCGGCAAGTTGTGCGTTAAGGTTCTTGAGCTGAATTTTTCTGACCACTAAATCGGCCGTCACTCCGAGCAGAATCAAGGCGTAGAACCCCAAGCCGATCACGGCAAAAAAGCTCCACTGACGCAGATGGCCTCGCCGAACCATTTCCTCGCGGGCTGCGGGTGGAGCAGGATTGCTTGGGGCTTCTGGAATCAAGGGAGGTTGTTCGGGGTGCTCGAGTTCCCAATCGGCGCGAAGGGCATGGCCGATCGCTTCGCATTCCTCGCGAGAAAATGATCCAGCCATTTTGAGTTTGGCGGGAAGGCGCAAGAGGACTCCCTCGTCGTGGAGTCGGCAGGCATTGCGGGTGAGTGCTCCGCAAAAAGCGGGGCCGGGCAAACCCTCTCCGGAGGACGCAAAAAACACACAGGCGCCATTCCGATAAAACGCAAAGCACAGACTACCAAGTTCCCGCCAAATCAAGACATCCGCGTCTCCTGGCGAGAGCAGTCGTGCAGGAAACTCAAAGGTCTCGGCTTTTTTGAAATACTCCGCCGCGACCGGGTCATCCACCGAGGCCAGGGCGAGAACGAGCGAGCGTCCGTCCTGATGAAGAATCGGCAGGCAATTCAGTTCGGCTGTTTTGCGCAAAAGATGGCGGCTTGTGAGTTCGAGTTCCGCCAACTCGCGGGGATCGCCTTCAGGAGACACCCAGAGCGGAACGGATAAAATGCTCCGCGTTGGAAGGGCCATCACGATATGGCGAAATGCCGCGAGGGCCTTGACGGAAACGTTGCTTTCCAACCGCGCGCCCTCTTTTCCAGACAAGTTCCAGAGTTCCCAACTCTCGGCGCCGGGACGAAGAATGGCATCAGGAGAGGATCGGCTCATCGTTCCTCCCAACTCATCATTTGCTCAGGCGATCCGGCTGGTGCGACGACAATGATTTTGTGACGAACCCCATGGCAATACCCGGTGCTTTCGATCCGGCGCAGATCCCCCGAGGTGTCGAAAAAGGTAAGCAATGCCTGACGCTGACGGGAGTCCGCTCCGAGGAAGTCGGCCGCCGACTCAATGGATTCCAGTTTTTGGTCGTCCTCTGTGCCTTCGATTTTGTCAAAACCGGCACGAACCTCCAGAAGGGACTGGATTTGCACAGGAGTAAGCTCCGCGAGTTCGGCTAGCATGGGTTCCTTGGCATGTTGGATGCTGATTTTGCCTGTATACCAGATGGTGAAATAGTCCTGCCAGTTCTCCTTTGTTAAAAGGATCGGGGAGAGATTCATGACGGCCTCCATCTCGCGGATGTGACGGAGGGGCCGGTTTGCTGGGTAGCCCGGTCGTCCGGCGCGTTCGTATTCCCCGCGCTCGGCTCCCTTAAGTGAAAGAAGGTCGTCGGTATCGATCCAATCCTGCAAGCTATCGATCGCCGCCTCGGCCTTATCGAGTTCGATGCCCCAACCCTCGAAGAGCCTTAAAAAGGCGGGCCGCTCGCCCTTTTGGATGTAGAAGTTCGGATTGATCTTCGCCGCCTCGTTCTCCAGCCGGACTTCGTAGCCTTCGCCATCGAAACTGCCGCTTCGCAGCAACGGATCGCCCGGCTTTAGCGCAGGATTCAATCCAAGTGCCACTCCGCTGAGTGCCATCTGTCGAGCAACGAATCGGCGCTCTGCTCGCGATTCGCTTTCCTGCCAGTCGCTCACTATCCCGGTGAGCAAAACCACCAAGCCTCCCAGCAAAGCGATGCTCCAGAGGACTAGCGGAAGCGCAATGGCACGGGGGCGGGAGTCAGGGCGCATTCGGAGAGGGTTGAGGGGTTGGCGAGGCGCCTTGGTTCGGCGTGGCTTCTTGAGGCGGGGCAAGGGGAGGAATCCAAAATTGCAAATCGAGAACGCTTCCAGGCAGGTCGATGTATTCGAAGCAAAGACGCACCAAGGTCGGGCGCTCCGACCCCTCGGGCCACTCATCAACCCACTCGCCCTCCCGCCAGAAAGACCACACAACTTTTTCCACACCCGGAAGCAAGGGGATCCATGCACCATCGGCCATCAATCGATCGTATTCACTTCCTTGAACATTGGTTGGAATCAGCAGGATCGAAAAAGTCCGGGTGCCGTCTGCCTTGGGTTTGGCAGATAAAATCAACGAGCCCCCGCCGAGGCTCGCTACGCCGAAGGAGCCAGTCGTTTCTGAAAAAACCAACTCCGGCACTGGTGCTCCCGAGAAGGATTTGCCCATGCGTAGAAAAAGCCTCGCATCCGCCGGGAGATGCAGAAATGCGTCGCGGGTGACTCGGATAAACGCCTCGAGTCGGCGAGCGCCGGCATGCTCGGTGATCGTCGCCTTCGTGCTCTCGAGCGAAGCCGAAGTGATCGTGTAGACTGCGCCCGTGAGCAGGCCCAAAATCATCATGGCGAGAATCACCTCAAACAGCGTAAAGCCAAAGGTCTCGGTTGATTTTTTCCTCATGGTCGAAAAACCAAGATTTCGGCGCGTTCGGTGGTGCGGTCCGGTCCGAATTCCGCAGTCACCTGTAGCTTCCACATTCCAGGAATGATTTGGCCATTGGTATCCTGAAGTTCGATTTGCTCGAAAGTCTCCAGCACCGAGATGCCATTATTCGTATGGCCATCGATTGTTCGCTTCCCATCCAGCGGCGGATCGGCCATCGCGGCGGCAAGGCGCGACTCGATCACGAACCTCGCCAACGCCCTCTGCCGAGCTGACAAGGCCGCTTCGACTGCGGACTGGAGGCCGATCGCAAGACCTGTCACCGCGATAGCGAAGACGCCCAGCGCCACCAAAACCTCGAACAAGGTAAAGGCGCGCCTATTCATCGCTTGGCAATAACTGTGCAGTCAGTGGATCGAATTGAAGCACCACCGATGCGTCTTTGCCGGTCAATCTCAGTGCGATCGGCTCAGAAATTCCTGCACCGTTGAACTCCCAAGATTCCCCTCGTTCGGGTCGGCGGAAGCGCGTCTCAGTGAATCGACGGACTTGCAGTTTCCAGCCCTTGGGAAGTTCCGCTCCCGGAATTCCAGAGAAACTCGAGACCAACCCCCGCTCGTCGAGTCCGAGCCGTTTGGTCACTCCCGTCTCGAGCGCCGTCGAATGGGCCGCCCTTACAGATTGCTCTACCAATTTCGAAACACCTTCCGCTTCGGATTCTTGAAATGAATTCGACACCATCGGCACGGCGATTCCGAGAAGGACAGCCACGATTCCCAATGCGAGGAGGATTTCGAAAAGTGTGTATCCTCGCGTGGAACGAATCGGCTCAATTTTTGCCGGAGTCGTCATCGCTCTCCTTGCCATCCGGTCCGAGCGAGTAAATATCGAAGCCGCTGCCGCCCTTGCCGGGGTTGCGATAGATATATTCGTTGCCCCAGGGATCGAGAGGAACTTCCTTCATGAGCTGCTTCCAGCGGCGCGGGCGTGGTTCCGTGGAGGGTTGCTTGACGAGCGCATCCAGTCCTTGCTCGGTGGTGGGCATACGGTAATTAAGCATTTCATAGGTGCGGAGCTGCATGGAGATCGCCTCGATGTCGCTGCCTACGCGCTGCTCCTTCGCCACATCGATATTTCCGGCCAACATGTAAATCGCGGAGCCCACGAGCACCGAGATGATGCCCAGAACGAGCATGATTTCAAAAAGCGTGTAGCCTGCCTCGCGAAAGAACCTGTTCTTGCGATGGGTGGAAAATTTCATGGGGTCAACATATCGCTCCGGTCTGGCATAGCGGCAAGTCTCCTATCGCTCCAATAGGGTGGGTGTAGTCGGTAGGTCTGCTAGGGCTGCGATGGACGCTCTGTGACAGAGGATGGGTCAACCAAGAGATGCTAGGGCTTTTTGAAGCTCGGCGAGTTTGGAGAGCCAATCTTGCTGGCGCTGGCGGTGGTCGGCGACGACTTCGGCAGGGGCGTTTTGGACGAAGGTTTCGCTCGAGAGTTTTTTGGCGACCTTCTCGATCTCGGCTTCGACTTTTCGGATTTCGCCGTCGAGGCGCTTGGCTTCGGTGCCGGCGTCGATGATGCCTTCGAGCGGGAGGTAGATCGTTCCCAGATCGGTCGGGCAGGCGGCATGTCCGACGGGAGCTTTTTCGCAAATGGTGATCGATTCGGCGTAGAGGAGGTTCGAGAGAACGGGGAGTTCGTCTTTTACCCAATCGGCGGCGGGGGCGAGTTGCCACGGCAGGCGGCGGTTGCCTTGGATGCCGTAGGTCGCACGGAGGTTGCGGCTAGTGGAGACGGCGGTGAAGACGGCTTCGGAGCGCGGGTCGGCGGCGAAGGCGGCGGGTTCCGGCCAACCGCTGAACATGATGCTTTCGGTGCCGAAGCCGAGGCCGCTCCAGAGTTCCTCCGTGATGAATGGCGCGTAGGGGTGGAGGAGCTGGAGGATGCGCTTGATCGTGTAGTCCAGCGTGGCGAGCGTGCCGGTGCGGCGAGGTGTGTCGGTGGCGAAGTCGGATTTTGCGACTTCGATGAACCGGTCGCAGAAATCGCCCCAAACGAAGTCGTAAAGCGCCTGGGCGATGTCGCTGAAACGGTAGGCTTCGTAGCCCTCGTTGACGCGGCGGATGGTGGCGTCGAGTCGAGCGAGGAGGTCTTGGGCGAAGAGGGAGAGTTCGTGCTTCGACGGATCGGCTTGCGGGTCGAGCGGGCCTTGCATTTGCCGGAAGCGGCAGGCGTTCCAGAGCTTATTGCAGAAGTTGCGGCCTTCGACGATTTGCTGCTCGTCGAACTTGATGTCCTGCCCTTGAGGGGCGATGCGGAGGAGGCCGAAGCGAATGCCATCCGCGCCGAACTTCGCGATGAGGTCGAGCGGGTCGGGCGAGTTGCCTAGGCTTTTCGACATTTTGCGGCCCTGCTTGTCGCGGATGATTCCGGTGAAATACACATCGCGAAACGGAATTTCGCCCGTGTATTCGAGGCTCGCCATGATCATGCGGGCGACCCAGAAGAAGATGATGTCGGGGCCGGTGACGAGCACGCTGGTCGGGAAGAATTTTTTCAGGGCGGCGGCGTCCATCGTCTCGTGTGCCCAGAGCCACGAGGAGAACCAGGTATCGAGCACATCGGGGTCCTGAACCCACCCCTCCCCGGGTGACTCGATCTGGCAGAGGATTTGGTCGTTTTTATACCAGACGGGAATGCGGTGGCCCCACCAGAGTTGGCGGGAGATGCACCAGTCCTGGATGTTTTCGAGCCAGTGGTCGTAGACCTTTTCCCATCGGTCGGGGAAGAAGCGGATGAGGTGCTTGCGGACAGCGTCGCGGGCCTCGGCGGTTTTCGGGTATTTGAGGAACCACTGCTCGGAGAGGCGCGGTTCGATGGGGACATCGGCGCGTTCGCTGAAGCCGACATTGTTTTCGTGCGGCTCCTCTTTCACGAGGAGGCCGAGTTCCTTGAGCTTGGCGACGGCTTCGGTGCGGGCTTCGAAGCGGTCGAGACCAGCGAATTCCTCGCCTGCGAGTTCGTTCAAGGTCGCGTCGGGGTTGAAAATGTCGATGACCGGGAGGTTGTGGCGGAGGCCGATCTCGTAGTCGGTCTTGTCGTGTGCGGGGGTGACTTTGAGAACGCCGGTGCCGAATTCGAAATCGACGGCTTCATCGCCGATGATCGGAAGGAGGGCTTCCACATTGGCGGGGAGGGGACGGCGGACATGGAGGCCGATGAGGCCGGCGTAGCGGGGGTCCTTTGGGTTCACGGCCACGGCGGCGTCGGCCATGATCGTTTCAGGCCGCGTGGTGGCGATCTCGAGGAAGGTGCCGGGTTTTTCCACCACCTCGACGCGGTAGTGGTAGAAGAAGGATTTCTGGGTTTTCGGGATGACTTCCTCGTCGCTGAGCGCGGTGAGCGAGACGGGGCACCAGTTCACCATGCGCTTGCCGCGGTAGATCAGGCCCTTCGCATGGAGATCGACGAAAACCTCCTGCACTTTGCGTGCATAGGCTTCGTCCATCGTGAACCGCTCTCGGGTCCAATCGCAGGAGCAGCCGAGTTTTTTGAGTTGGTTGATGATGATGCCGCCGTGTTTGTCCTTCCACTCCCAGACGCGCTTGAGGAACTCGTCGCGGCCAAGGTCGTGGCGGGTTTTCTTTTCCTCCTTGCGGAGCTTGCGTTCGACGACGGTCTGCGTGGCGATGCCGGCGTGGTCGGTGCCGGGGAGCCATAGGACCTCGTGGCCGGTCTGGCGGGCTCGGCGGGCGAGGATGTCTTGGAGTGTGTTGTTCAGCACATGGCCGAGCGTGAGGACGCCGGTGACATTCGGCGGCGGGATGACGATCGAGTAGGCGGGCTTCGGCGAGGCGGGGTCGGCGGTGAAGTGGCCGTGCTCGATCCACCAGGAATACCATTTTTCTTCGACGGACTGGGGCTCGTAGGCCTTGGACAATTCAGACATGGCGCGGGATTCAATCGGGTTCGCCGAAGGCGAGAAAGCGGAAAGTGCGTTGACGACTCAGACTCCGCCGAAGCGGCGGGAGCGACCGGCGTAGTCCTCGAGCGCGGCGAGGAAATCCTCCTTCTGGAAATCGGGCCAGAATTTTTTGGTCACATGGATTTCCGTGTAGCTGAGCTGCCAGAGGAGGAAATTCGAAATGCGCATCTCGCCGGAGGTGCGGATGAGGAGGTCGGGGTCGGGCATCCCGGCGGTGTTCAGGCGGGAGTCGATCAACTCGGGTGTGATATCGGCCTCGCTCACGGTGCCTGAGGCGGTGTCGCGGACGAGGGATTTCACGGCATCGACAATCTCGGCGCGGCCGCTGTAGCTGAGGGCTAGGACAAGGTGGAGCTTGGTGTTTGCCGCGGTGGCGTCCATGACTTCGCGGAGCTTGCGCTGGCAGACGGAGGGGAGTTCCTGGATGCGGCCGATGTGGTGGAGGCGGATACCCTCACGCACCATTTCATCGCGCTTCTGGTTGAGGAATTTTTCCAGAAGAAACATGAGGGCGTTCACCTCGGCGGCGGGGCGTTTCCAGTTCTCCGAGGAAAAGGCGTAGAGCGTCAGGTATTGAACACCTGTATCGAGGCAGGCCTGGACGCAGCGCTCGATGGATTTCGAACCCGCCTCATGGCCGGCGATGCGAGGCAGGCCGCGCTGCTGCGCCCAACGGCCGTTGCCGTCCATAATAATGGCGACATGTTTGGGGACAACGGCGCTCACCTTTTTGCTCAGAGCCGGATGGTTTGTTCGCGGCCTGGCCCGATGCTCACAATCGAGAGATTGGCGCCAACCAGGCTCGCGATTTTTTTGACATAGTTACGGGCTTTTGGAGGCAGGTCGGAAAACTCTCGGGCGTTCTCGGTGGATTTGCGCCAGCCGGGCATGTCGATGTAGACCGGCTTGCAGAGCGCGAGTTCGTCGGAATCGGTCGGCGGGAAATCGAGTTTCTTGGAGCCGATGCGGTAGCCGACGCAGACCTTGATCCACTCGACCTCATCGAGCCCGTCGAGGTTCGTGATCGCGAGTTGGTCGATGCCGTTGATCATGACGGAATACTTGGTCGAGACGGCGTCGAACCATCCGCAGCGGCGGGCGCGGCCGGTGGTGGCGCCGAACTCTCGGCCCATGGCGTGGAAACGCTTCGAGAGATCGGAATCCTCGGTAGGGAAGGGGCCCTCACCGACGCGGGTCGTGTAGGCCTTGAGGACGCCCATGACATGGTCGATGCGGTTCGGCGGCACGCCGCTGCCGGTGCAGGCTCCGCCGGAGGTGGTGTTCGAACTGGTCACATAGGGGTAGGTGCCGTGGTCGATGTCGAGGAAGGTTCCCTGCGCCCCTTCGAAAAGCATGCTCGTATTTTTCGCGGCTAGCGCGCCGTGGAGGAAGACGACGGTGTTGGTAATGAACGGAGCGAGGATTTGGCCGGCGGCGAGGCATTCGTCCACGACTTCCTTCGGGCTAAGGGGCTTTTCGCCGAGTTCCTTGATGACGGCGTTGTTTTCCTTGATGCGCTTGGTGAGTTTTTCGGCAAAGAGGTCGGGCTTGAGAAGGTCGCCGGTGCGGAGGCCTGTGCGGAAGGCTTTGTCGGCGTAGGCGGGGCCGATGCCGCGCTTGGTGGTGCCGATTTTTTTGCCGCCCTTCTGGCTTTCGCGAAGGCCGTCGAGGATCCGGTGGTAGGGCAGGACGAGGTGCGCGGAATCGCTGATAAGCAGGTTTTTGCCGACTTTGACGCCGCGCTCCTGGAGTCCTTGGATTTCGCCCACGAGCGAGACGGGGTCGAGAACGACACCGTTTCCGATCACGCAGGTTTTGGACTTGCGGAGGATGCCGGAGGGGATGAGGTGGAGGACATATTTTTCGCCCTCGATGACAATGGTGTGGCCGGCGTTGTTGCCGCCCTGGCTGCGAACGACGACATCGGCTTCATCCGTGAGGAAATCGATGATTTTTCCTTTTCCTTCATCGCCCCACTGGGCGCCAACGAGAATAGTATTCGGCATAGAGAGAGTGGGTGAGCATTTGTCGGGGTGGGGGGAGTGACAAGAGAAAAGACGGGCGAGTTTCGGGATGCGCCGTTGCTCAAGAAATCCGGGCGCCGACCTGGTGCTCGGAGCCTTGGGGCGGGTGGATCTGGTTCAGGCAAGTTCCCGAGTCGGCGAATTCGTCGATGTTCGCAAGCGTTGTGGCGGCGATGTTTTCCACCGCCTCACGGGTGAAGAATCCCTGGTGGCTTGTGATGATCACATTTGGGAATGTGATAAGGCGCATGAGAACATCATCGTTGATAATAGTGTTCGAGAGGTTTTCGAAAAAGACGCCGGACTCCTCCTCATAAACATCGATTCCCAGCGCGCCGATGAGCCCTTTTTTAAGGCCTTTCACAGCGTCCTGGGTATTGATGAGCTTGCCGCGGCTGGTGTTGATCAGAAACACGCCGGGTTTCATTTGCGCGATTGTCTTGGAGTTGACGAAATGTTTGCTCTCCGGTGTGAGGGGGCAGTGGAGGCTAATTACATCGCTCAAGGCCAGCAGGGAAGGAAGGTTTGTGTATTCGACTCCCGAGGCAGCAAGCGAGGAATTGGGGAAGGGATCGCAGGCTAGAATCCGGCACCCGAATCCTATCATGATACGCGCGAAGGTCGCGCCGATGCGTCCGGTGCCCACGATTCCCACAGTCTTGCCGTGCAGGTCGAATCCCATGAGGCCGTTGATCGAGAAGTCGCCTTCGCGAATGCGGGTGTGGGAGCGATGAATTTTCCGGTTCAGGGCCAGAAGAAGGGCGACAGCATGCTCGGCCACGGCATGGGGCGAGTATTCGGGAACCCTGCAGACCACCAGGCCACGCCGGTTCGCAGCTATGAGATCCACATTGTTGAATCCCGCGCAACGCAGGGCGATCAGTTGGCAGCCGCCCTTCGCAAGGACATCGATCACGGCGGCGTCAGCGGTGTCGTTGACAAATAGGCAAACACCGTCGAACCCGTCAGCCAGCTCGGCCGTTTTAATTTCGAGTCGGGGTTCGAAAAAAACAAACTCGTGGGTTCCCTGTTTCAGGAATTCCCGATCGTGTGGTTTGGAACTGAAGACCGCGATTTTCATTTTTTAGGATTCGGAGCGATTGCGCGCGGCCAGGAACTTGTCAGATCACGCGTTGGTCGGTTCCAGATTTTTTTCAAAAATTCCCCACTCGCGGTCGGTTTGACCGCCGACCACTCGGCAGATTTCGATGATTTCGGCGTTGGTGTCCTCCAGCCAGCCGAGGGTGGCGTGGGTGTGATGTTGCTTGGCTTCGCGGAATTGCTCATGGACGAGCCAGGCGTGAAGTCCGCGGTCGCGGAATTCCGGAACGACGCCGAGGACGGTCTGGCGGCAGGTCTGGATTTTGCGAGTTTTCATCAGGAGAAAAATATGAGCCAACCGGAGCCAGTGAGGGGTGTTTCTCGCGGCATAGAGGATTTCATTGAAGTTCGGCAGGACGATCGCCACGCCAGCGGATTCGCCGTTGGACTCGCCGATGAGGAGAAGCCGGGGATCGGCAATGGCGCGGATGTCCTCGGCGGAATCGAGCAAATCTTCCATGCCGATAGGCACAAAGCCCCAATTCCGCTCGAGTGTGGCATTATAAACGCGGCGGACGATTTCGAGCTCTTGCTCGAGTTTGGGGAGATCGAAGGTGCGCATGGTGAGATTGGCGCGTTTCTTGAGACGCTCGATGATTCGGACGAAGCGCTCCGGCGGGTCGAGGCGGTGCATCGGGAGGTCCATCACATAAAGCGTGCGGGCTTTGTTGAAACCGAGGTTGGTGAGCAGGCGCAGGTAGTAGTCGGGATTCCACGGCAGGCCGATCATGGTCGGTTTATCGAAGCCGTTCATGAGCACGCCGCAGTCGTCGTTGATACTGGGGTTGTAGGGGCCGCGAATGGTCTCCATGCCCGCTGCGCGGAGGACCGCGGAGGCTTTTTCAAAAAGGGCCTGCGCCACGGCGGGTTCGTCCACGCACTCGAAAAACCCAAAAAACCCTGTGCGGTCTTGGTGGTAGGCGTTGTGGGATCGGCTCACGATCGCCGCGATTCGACCTATGGGGCGACCATCGCGCTCGGCTATAAAAGCCGTAATCGTGCCGTGCCGCCGGTTGAAGGTGGAGTCCGGCGCGAGGAATTTCGCGATGCTACCGGGAAAGGGCGGCGTGAAGACCGGATCCGTTTTGTGAATGGCTTCCGCCGTTCTCTCGAACCGCTTCCTCTGCGACGGATTCTGGCAATCGGAAATCGAAAATGTTTTTGCGTCGGCCGGGGTTGGCATAGGCGGGGTCGTCGAAGGTTCCCAATTCACGGGCGAGTTTTTCGAAAATTTCCAACACACGATCAAGGTCCTCGTCGGTGTGTGTGGCCATGAAGCTCGTGCGCACGATCGCCTCACCGTAACGAACGGCTGGATAGATCGCGGGTGTGGCAAAAACGCCCTCCTCGAAGAGGCGCTGGGTAAAGATGAAAGCCTTTGCCTCGCTGCCGATGAGGATCGGAACGATCGGGGTCTGCGTAGAGCCGATCTTGAATCCAATGCGCTTGAAACCCTCGTGCATCTTGCGTGTGTTTTTCCAAAGCTGGTCAATGCGCCAGGTCTCTTCCTGCATGAGTTCGAGGGCTTTTTTTACCCCGCCGACGATGGCTGGAGCTAGGGCGGCGGTGAAGATCAAACAACGAGCACGGTGTTTGAGATACTCGATCATCTGGGCATCGCCAGCGATAAAACCGCCCATCGAACCGAGGGATTTGGAGAAGGTGCCCATGACGATTTCCACCTCATCGTTCAGGCCGAAATGATCCACGGCACCGCGACCCTGGCGACCGAGCACGCCGAGCGAATGGGCCTCGTCCACATACATCGCGGCATGGTGGCGTTTGGCGACGGCGTTGATTTCGGGAAGGGCTGCGATGTCACCGGACATGCTGAAGACGCCATCAAGGATCACAACGCGTCCGGCTTCGTCAGGTAGGCGCTTGAGGCGATTTTCCAGAGAACTGGCCGAGTTGTGTCGGAAGGGAATCAGTTTTCCCGGAGCAAAATTGCAGCCGTCGATGATGCTCGCGTGGTTCTCTCGATCGCAAAGTATGGCGTCACCTTCTTCGGTCAGGGCAATGAGGGCGCCTTGATTGGCAAAGAATCCGGTCGAGAAAAGAATGGCCGCATCGCGACCAAGGAAATCCGCCAGTGACTCCTCGAGCTCCACATGAAGTTTGATCGTTCCGTTCAGTAAGCGGGATCCCGTGCAGCCGGAGCCGTATTTTTTAATCGCCTCGCAGGCCGCCTCGACCACGCGGGGATCTTGAGCCAGGCCGAGGTAGTTATTCGACCCGATCATGATTTTCCGCTGGCCCTCGCAGATCACATAATTGCCATGTGGTTCTTCGATGGATCGGAAGTAGGGGTAGAACCCCTGCGCTCGCGCGTCGGCCGTGTCACGATAATCGCGACACTTCTGAAAGATGTCTTTCGGTGCTTTCGACATTTATTTGGGTGGGTAGAGTTGCACCAGCACTAGAGAAGTAAATAATTTTAACTGCCAACTATTCGACTGGGAAAGGGCGCCAGATGCAGGAAAATTGCGAATTGATAACCCCGAATCGTTAGCGCAGGTTCCGCACACCCCATGTTTAGGAAATTTCCCCACGCAGTTATTGTTGGCGTTTTTCTCGTCCTTGGAAATGCCGTCGCCGGCGAGTGGCAGACGCTCGAAAAATGCCGCCTGGCGCCTGATCAATACATGGATGGCGATAGTTTCCATGTCCTCCACGAAGGGAAAAACCACATTTTTCGGCTTTATTTCGTGGATTGCCCGGAGACTGACACTTCTTTTCCCAAGCGCATCGCCGACCAGATGGAGGATTTCGGTCTGGCGAAAGACACCGCCGTGGTTGCGGCAGGTGAGAAAGCCAAGGAATTCACTAAAAAATTCCTCGCGGGTCAGTTCACGGTCCTAACGAAATGGGAGAATGCGCGCGGAAATTCCCGACAACCGCGAAACTACGCCGTCATTCTCGTGGGCAAAAAAAACCTCGCTGAGGAACTCGTGCGTTCCGGCTTTGCTCGCGCTTTCGGCATGCCGGCCGACTACCCCGACGCCAACCGTGCGAAGTCTTTCAAGGACGGCCTGCGTCGCCTTCAAGCCAATGCCATCCGCCAAAAAGTCGGCGCCTTCGCGGGAACCTCGCGCGTTCTGGCTCCAACGGAAACTGCTGTGCCCGAGCGGGAGTATGTCGACTATGAATCCGAAATCGGCGGCCAAATTCTCCAAGAGGGACTCAACGGCCTCAGCATCGATTTCAACTAAGCCGATTGCGCGGAGGCTTGCGGGTCGCTAGATGTCAGCGCCTTCATGGAACTTCGCTTCACTAAAATGAACGGCGCGGGAAACGACTTCGTTGTAATCGACAACCGCTCGCGCCAATTTTCGCTGGATGGAAAAACCATCGCTCGCCTCTGCGACCGCCACCGAGGCGTGGGAGCCGACGGACTTCTTGCCGTCGAGCCCGCCGAGGGCCAGGCCGACTTCCGCATGCGTTACTACAACGCCGATGGCGGCGAGGCCGAAATGTGCGGCAATGGCGCCCGCTGCTTCGCGCGCTACTCCGCCCGGCTCATGCCGGAAAAACCCGCGTCGTTGAGTTTCGAAACCCAGGCCGGCGTAATTGTGGCGAAGCTCGAAGGCGATCTCGTGTCCCTCGACATGGGGCGCCCGACCGACCACCGCGCCCCGCAGGTTTTCGAACTCGGCGGCACTAGCCACGAAATTCATTTCCTCAACACCGGCGTCCCACACGCGGTGGTTTTTGTTAGCGATGTCGAAAAAGTGGATGTCCAAAACCTCGGTCGCACGATCCGCCGCCACGAGGCTTTCGCGCCGAAGGGAACCAACGCCAACTTCGCCCAAGCCCTCGATCAAAACCACCTCGTCCTCCGCACCTACGAGCGCGGCGTCGAAGGCGAAACGCTTGCCTGCGGCACCGGAGTTTGTGCCACCGCGCTGCTCCACGCCCTAGCCACCGGCGCGGCGTCACCGGTTCATGTCACCGTGCGCGGAGGCGATACGATGAGGGTCGATTTCACCAAAGACGCCGACGGCTTATTCACCTCGGCCAAGCTCACCGGCCCGGCGGATTTTGTTTTCGACGGAGTCATTTCCCTGTAACCATCCCCGCACCATGTCATTCGCAGGAGCCCACACCGCGCTCGTCACTCCGTTTCGTGACGGCCAATTCGACATCCCCGCCTTCAAAGCCCTCATCGAGGAGCAAATCGCTGGCGGCATCTCTGGAATCATTCCCGTCGGAACTACCGGCGAGTCGCCCACGCTCGACCACGACGAGCACCTGAGCGTCATCAAGGTCGCTATCGAAACCGCCGCTGGCCGTTGCAAGGTCATCGCCGGAACCGGTTCGAATTCCACCGCCGAGGCGATCGACCTCACCCACGCCGCCGAAAAAGCCGGTGCTGACGCCGCCCTGCTCGTGGCTCCTTATTACAACAAGCCCAGCCCCGAGGGCCTCTACCGCCACTTCGCCGCCATCGTGCAGGCGGTGAAAATCCCACTCGTCCTTTACAGCATCCCCGGCCGCTGCGGCATCGAGATTTCCGTGGAGACTACAGTCCGCCTCGCACGGGATTTCAAAAACATCGTCGCCATCAAGGAAGCCGGCGGCAGCGTCGAGCGCGTCAACCAACTCCGCGCCGCCCTCCCTCCCGAATTCGAAATCCTCTCCGGCGATGACTCACTCACCCTGCCATTCCTCTCGGTCGGCGCCGTGGGCGTGATCAGCGTGGCCTCGAACCTCATCCCTGCCGAGGTCGCCAACCTCGTCCGCCACTACCTCGCCGGTGAACCCGCCAAGGCGCTCGCGATCCATTTGAAATACTACCTGCTTTTCAAAGACCTCTTTATCGAGCCAAATCCCGTGCCAACGAAATTCGCTCTCGCCCGCCTCGGCAAAATGTCGGCCGATGTCCGCCTGCCGCTTTGCGAGATGACAGAGGCAAACCGCAAACGCCTCGTCGAAACCCTCGAAAAACTCGGCCTGTGAACCCCACACGCGTCATCATCAACGGCGCCCGTGGCCGCATGGGCCAGGCTCTCATCGCCTGCGCCAAAGCCGATCCCGCCTCATTTGAACTCTCCGCCGGCCTCGATGTGGGCGACAACCTCGCCGCCGCCCTGCCTGCGGGTGACGCCGTGATTGATTTCACTCATGCGGATTCCACGGTGGCCGTCGCCGAAGCCTGTGCCGCTGCCGGGAAAATCCTCGTTATTGGAACTACTGGCCACAATGACGCCGACCGCGCCCGGATTTCCGAAATCTCGAAAAAAATCCCCGTCGTCTTCGCGCCGAATTTCAGCGTGGGCGTGAACACTCTTTTTTGGCTCACCCGTAAGGCCGCCGAAATCCTCGGGCCGGACTTCGACCTTGAGGTCGTGGAAATGCACCACCGCCTCAAGAAAGACTCCCCGAGCGGCACCGCGCGCCGCCTTGCCGAAATCCTAGCCGAGGTCCGCGAGCTGGATTACGACAAAAATGTCATGCACGGCCGCGAGGGCATGGTCGGCGAGCGCCAGAAAACCGAGATTGGCATGCACGCCGTCAGAGGCGGCGATGTCGTCGGCGACCACACGGTGATTTACGCGAATGTCGGCGAGCGTGTGGAATTGACCCACAAGGCCTCCAGTCGCGACACCTTTGCCAAGGGCGCTCTCCGCGCCGCGCGTTGGGCGCAGGGCCAAAAGCCCGGCCTCTACGACATGCAGGATGTGCTTGGCTTGAAATGAGGGTCGGCATCGCGCTCGGCTCCAACCTCGACGACCGCCTCGAAAACCTCCTCGCCGCCCGCCGCCATCTCTTCGCCCTGCACGAGGACCGAGGGCCGTTTCTCTGCTCGCGAATTTACGAAACCGAGCCAGTGGATTGCCCGCCCGGTTCGCCAGCATTTCTCAATGCCGCCATCGAACTCGCCTGCACCCTCCCACCACTCGACCTGTTGGAAAAACTCCAACGCCTCGAGCAAATCCTCGGCCGTCCAGCGAGTCACGCCCGCCATGCTCCGCGCACGATTGACCTCGATATTCTCTACTACGACAACCTCGCCTTCACCCTGCCAGAGCTGACCCTTCCGCATCCCCGAATCACCGAACGAGGTTTTGTGCTAACTCCGCTCGCCGATGTCGCTCCCGACCGAATCCTCCCCGGCCAACTCAAAAAAATCTCGGAGCTTCTCAAAAAAACTTCCGCTCAGTCCAAGCCCACACCAATCGCAGATTTCTAAATCTCCGTGCCCTCTGTGGTCAATCCCTCGGACGGTCAAGCAACCGCCGAAAAACTCTCCCGCTCGCTGTTGCCGCTGGCTCGAACACCCTCTGAGCGCCGCGCAACCTCGCGGAACTTCGCCGCCATTTGCTCGCCGATGCGCTGCACATTTTCTGAGCGGTTCTCCTCTGATTCGCGACGCACTTCGCGGGCGGTGATTTGGCGGATGTCCGGGGAGATTCTGTTTTGCTCCCTCGGCGCGGCGGCCGCCTGCTGGATGGCGCGTTTGGTTTGCACCTGCGCCGCC
>JBDKIG010000005.1:0-36292 GCA_039797215.1 Verrucomicrobiota bacterium
ATGCCTTGTGGGCGGGACGCCCACTCTCCTTGAAGAGAAAAATTGAACTTCAGCGTCCGCAGGCGGGAATCCTGCACAATATTCCTGAACCCATCAGCAAGCTGAATGTGGTCTCAAGCGAAATTGATCTCGCCCGCAGGGTTGATGAATCTTTGGATGACCTGGAGAATCTCCGGGATAGCGGCATCGAGTTCCGCCTCCTTGAACCCAGCCCTTTTCAACGCCTCCTCGTCGGGATCGGTGTAGTAGCCATCAATCCCCACGCCGTAGCCGAGTTGGGTGGCGACATGCTTTGACGCATGAATCAGCGTGGCAAGGTTGCGGTGTTCTTCGGGGGCCTGGGAGGGAGTCTGGTAGTGGAAACCCACCGAGATGAACGAAGCCGGAAAACCCCAATTTTGCAGGAGCGCCTGAGTCACCTGCGCCGAGTCGTAGCCGAGTATAGCGAGCTCCGCCTCGCGCCAGGTGGAAAATTCATCCGGAACGCGGCTGGCGATTTCATCCAGCGCGCTGAAGTTCGCGTAGGCGAGTGCGAATTTGCCGAGGTCATGGATCAGGCCGGCCGTGTAGGCGGTCGAGGGCTCGGCGAGGCGGGTGGATTTGGCGAAAGTCTCGGCGCAAATTGCCACGCAGAGCGAGTGGCGGCAGAGATCGCCCGGCTCCCAACCGTAGCCTCGCACAGGATGGACCAACCAGCGACCGGTGAGCGTCGTGGCCGCAATGCGGTAGAGGGTTTTGCTCCCGAGGCGCAAGATGGCGTCGGCGATGTTGTCACAACGCTGGGTGCCGCCGAAATAGGCGGAATTCGAAGTGCGGAGAACGCTGGTCGCGAGCCCGGTATCGAGGCTGATGAGCATTTCGAGTTCGCCAAGGTCGGAGGCACTGCCCTCGGTGAGCTGAAGAAGCTTTGGCAAAATCGCAGGCGCGCAGGGGATAGACCTCGTCATCTCGACGACTGTCTGAAAGTCAGCAGCGGATTTCATCAACGAATAAATTCGGGTTTGGAGGGAACTTTCACGATCACATCGCCGGTGTGGTTGGCGAGGCGGATGGTGCGATTGATTCGACCGCTGATCTCCCAAGCCACTACATCGAGCTGCAGCTCCTGGCTGAGCTTGTAGAACATATCGATGTTCTTGGAGCCAATGCGGAAGAAATTGTCTGTGGCCATCAGTTGCGCACCGCCGAAAACCTTGCAGCGAATATCGTTTTTCTTCGCACCGACGCGGATCATCGCCGAGAGGACTTTCGGGATGCCGGTATCGAGAAACATCGCTTCGCGGATTTTCTGCCCGGGATGCAAGCTGGCGCTAGGAAGCATCGCGTGAAGCAGTCCGCCGATGCGTCGCTTTTCATCATAGAAAGTGATCCCCAGGCAGGAGCCCAGCGCATAGGTCACGAGGTAGGTCAGTGGATCGGTGCTGATTTTAAAATCGGCAACGCCCACCACAACTGTGCGCATCTGCTCTTCGATTTGTGAGGCTATTGTTTCCATGAGTAGAGGCGGGCAGGACAGCCGACCAAGTCGCATGAACTAAACCGAACACCGCAAGCGCACAACTGATTTCCGATCCAAAACAAAAATGGTCCCTCTTTTTTTGCCTCGCGCGCGCAGATTGCCGAATTCCCCAGCCGTGCTAAAAAAACCGCATGTCGACGCTCCTTCGCCTGCCCCTACTGTTGCTGGTCCTCGCACTCGCCACCCCGCAGGCTCCCGCGCAGAGCGCCCCCCTCGTCCGTGCTCAACTTCTTGCCGACACGAATGCCATCGTGCCGGGTCAATCCTTCCAAGCCGGGCTTCTCCTCGAAATGGCCGATGGCTGGCATACCTATTGGAAATATAGCGGCGATGCGGGCCTGCCCACGACGATCCAGTGGCAACTTCCCAAAGGCTTTACCGCCGGCCCGATCGAGTGGCCCGTGCCGGAGGCGAAACTCGAGGCGGGTGACATCCAGACCTACGCCTATGGCGGCCGGGTGCTTTTACTCACCACAATCACGCCCCCGGCAGGGGTGTCGGGAAATATCACCCTGAAAGCCAAGGCCGATTGGCTCGTGTGCAAGGAAACCTGCATCCCAGGCGGCGCCGAGCTCGAATTAACCCTACCCGTCGCGACGAATTCCTCCCCGGCGAATGCGGCGCTTTTCGAGGAATTCCGCTCCCAGCTTCCCTCCGAAAAAAACCCACCCTACCCGATTTCGTGGAAGCGCACGGCCAACCAACTCACGCTACAAGTCGAAGGAATCCCAGCGAATACCCCGCTCGCTCTTTTTCCGCTGCCTGCAGACAACCAAGAAGTCGGCCATCCCGAATTCCTTCCGCCCTCCTCGCTCCGAATTCAATCCCAAGGAGACTTCCAGGGCGTTCTCTCCGTCGGCGAGGGCCCAAGCCGACGCGCTTGGTTCGTTTCCGAGAATTCCGCTGAGACAGAAAAACCCGCCACCGCAACGATGGGCCTCTGGCTCGCGCTTTTTTACGGCTTCCTCGGCGGATTGATCCTGAACCTCATGCCGTGCGTCCTGCCGGTGATCTCGCTGAAAATTTTCGGCTTCATCAAGCAATCCGGTGACTCGCGCACCGCGATCCTTTCGCATGGACTCGCCTTCGCCGCCGGTATCTTCGCGTGGTTCCTCGGCCTCGCCGCGATCATCATCGCCCTCAAATCCTGCGGCGCCGAAGTCACCTGGGCATTCCAGTTCCAGAACCCCTGGTTCAACATCGCCATCGCCTCGATCGTTTTTGTCTTCGCCCTCAACCTTGCCGGCGTGTTCGAGCTCATCCTTCCCGGCCGAGCCGCCACCGCGATGGAATCCGCTGGATCGGGCGGAGGGCTCGGCGGGCCGTTTTTTCAAGGCGTCTTCGCCACCCTGCTCGCCACGCCCTGCACCGCCCCGTTTCTCGGCAGCGCACTTGGCTTCGCCTTCAGCCAAAGCTCCGCTGTCATTCTTGCGATGTTCGCCTCCGTCGCGTTCGGCATGGCGCTTCCCTACTTGCTTCTCAGCGCCCAGCCGGGCTGGATGAAATTCCTCCCCCGCCCCGGCGCATGGATGGAACGCCTCAAGCAATTCATGGCATTTCCCCTCCTCGCCACCCTCGTCTGGATCCTTTCGATTCTCGGTGGCCAGCGCGGCGTTGAGGGCGTTGTGTGGTTCTCCGCATTCCTTGTTTGCCTCGCTTTCGCCGCGTGGCTCTACGGGGCCTTCTGCGGGCCCCTCGCATCCTCGAAACAACGCGTGATCGCGATCCTTCTCGCCCTCGCCTCCATCACCGGCGGCGGCTGGTATTTCCTGGGAAAAAATTTCACTCAAATTGGAAAAACCGATCCCGATTCGATCGCCTGGGTGGATTTTTCCGAAGCCCGGTTGAAAAGCGAACTTGCCGCCGGGAGGAATGTCTTCGTCGACTTCACCGCCGACTGGTGCATCACCTGCAAATTCAACGAGCGCACCGCGATCAACACCCCCGCCGTGCGCGCCCTGCTCGCCGAGAAAAACATTGTCCCCATTAAAGCCGACTGGACGAACTCCAACCCCGAAATCACCGCCGCGCTGAAAGGCTTCGGCCGTGTCGGCGTGCCACTCTATGTCCTCTACCCCGCCGCCGACTCCTCAAACCCCATCGTGCTGCCAGAACTCCTCACCGAAGCCATCCTCGTCGACGCGCTGAAGAAGCTGCCGTAACAACGGCGCTTCGCGCCTGAATCTTGGGACGGCACAGAGCCCATCCCTCCAAGGTTCATCTGGAGGGCGACGCTCCGTCGGCGCCTTTGAACGCCCCGAGTTTTTCTCCCAGGGTTGACTCTTGGTCGGCTCGTGAAAAAATTAGGCATGAGAAATTTCACTGCCGTCGTGGAACGCGACGCCGCCACAGGCATGCTGGTTGGTTATGTTCCAGGATTCAGCGGAGCCCACTCCCAAGCCGAAACGCTTGATGAACTCAACGCCAACCTACGCGAAGTCATCGAAATGCTTCTCGAGGACGGTGAGCCTTGTCTGCAAGCGGAATTCATCGGCACCCAAAACCTCGCCGTCGCCTAAATGGGCAACATCCCGATTCTCAAACCAGCTGAGGTTTGTCGCATTCCGGAAAAGCTCGGCTTTGCGAATGTCCGCCAGCGCGGATCACATATCCAATACCGCCATGCCGATGGCCGATGAACTACCGTTCCAGTCCACAAAGGTCGTGCCACTCTATGTCCTCTACCCCGCCGCCGACCCCTCAAACCCCGTCGTGCTGCCAGAACTCCTCACCGAAGCCATCCTCGTCGACGCGCTGAAGAAGCTGCCGTGACAACGGCGCTTCGCGCCTGAATCTTGGGACGGGACAGAGCCCATCCCTCCAAGGTTCATCTGGAGGGCGATGCTCCGTCGGCGCCTTTTAACGCCCCGAGTTTTTCTCCATCGCGACATCAAGCGTTTTCGGCAGATCCAGCGGGCGATAGACAACGATGCCGTAGTTTTCGTCGGAACGCTTGAGGTAGTCTGAGATCCGGCAATCGAGGATGACTTTCCGGCCCTTGTCGCGTTTGGAGGTCGCGTGCATGAACCAAACTCCGTCGGGCTTTTTTACCGCGATGCCGACATGCGAAGTGTAGGCGCCGGGGTATTTGCAAGTGATCGCGATGATGTCCCCCGTGCGGAGGTGACGCTCGATGGAGGCCACTCGGCTTTTGGGGATATGATAAACCGGCAAGGCAGAAACCTTCTCTTGGATTCGCGCCATCTCGGGAAGCTGGGATGGGTCATTGCGGAGGTAGCGGTAGCTTTTCCACATCGCGGTCATCTCCCGGATTTGGCGCGAGAGGCGCTCACCACCGAGTTCCTTTGTGGGATTCACCGAGAGACCGCGCGCGCCGTTGTCAGCAAAAACCTCTTCGAGAAAATGCATGCGCGACAAGTAGCCGCCATCGCACTTTCCATGGCGGTAGCGCTCCAACTCCACAAGCGCCAGCAAATCCTCGGGGCGGTAGTCGCCATCCTTCGCTTGCAGCATCCGCGCGAAGGCCAGAGAGATTTCGTAGAAGGTCCAACAATCCAGTCCGTTGAAATTCACCGAGGCCGACTCGATTCGGTCATCGATTTCGAGGGTGTAATTCACATACGGCGTGCCAAGGAGAGCCTTTCCGACAGCGGCCGTGCGCTCACCGATCGGGAGCGCCGCCCAATTTTCCTTCTTCGCCTGCTTCACGAGCCGATCAAATTTTTCCTGGCCTTTGAAAACCACGCTCATTGGCAGGCGGGACTTGAATTCCGGAATTATGCTGGTCTGCGCGGCAAGGCAGGAAAGACCCGCGCAAACAAGAAGAAGACAAATGGCAAATCGCAACATGGCTGCCACGATTGGCAGGCGCAGGAGGATGTCAAACGAGAATCGCGCCAAATCGGGAGTTAAAATAAAACCGCCCGGGGCTTTGGGGGCCACCGGGCGGTTTTTTTAAGGGGAAAGCGGATTAGCTTTCGAGGGCGGCTTGGGCTGCGGCCAGACGCGCGACGGGCACGCGGTAGGGCGAGCAGCTCACATACGCGAGGCCGATGCGGTGACAGAATTTCACCGAATCGGGGTCGCCGCCGTGTTCGCCGCAGATGCCGAGCTTGATGTCTTTACGGGTCGAACGGCCTTTTTCGATGGCGGTCTTCATGAGTTGGCCGACGCCGTCTTGGTCGAGAGTGGCGAAGGGGTTCTTCTTGAAGATTTCGTTCTCGGTGTAGGCACCGAGGAAGGCTCCCATGTCGTCACGGCTGATGCCGAGCGCGGTCTGGGTGAGGTCGTTCGTGCCGAAGCTGAAGAACTGGGCGGTCTTCGCGATCTCGTCAGCCGTGAGGGCGCCGCGAGGCACTTCAATCATGGTTCCAACGAGGTAGTCGAATTTCACCTTTTTCTCGGCCATGACGGCCTTCGCGATGCGGTGGACGATCTCGACTTGGAGTTCGAGTTCCTTGCTGAATCCGACGAGCGGGATCATGACTTCGGGCTTCACTTTGATCTTCTTCTTCGCCACATCCGCGGCGGCTTCGAAGATGGCGCGGGCCTGCATCTCGGTGATCTCGGGATACGCGATGCCGAGGCGGCAACCGCGGTGGCCAAGCATGGGGTTCGATTCGTGGAGGCTGTGCACACGCTGGATGATGGTTTCCACCTTCATGCCGATGCTGCGGGCGAGGTCGAGTTGCTGCTCTTTAGTGTGCGGCAGGAATTCGTGAAGCGGCGGATCGAGGAGGCGGATCGTGGCGGGGTGGCCTTTGAGCGCTTTGAAGATGCCGGTGAAGTCGGCGCGTTGGTAGGGCAGGAGCTTGGCAAGGGCCGCACGGCGGCTGGTTTCATCGGTGGCGAGAATCATCTCGCGCATGGCGTCGATGCGATTTCCCTCGAAGAACATGTGCTCGGTGCGAGTAAGGCCGATGCCGTTGGCGCCAAAAGCGATCGCGGTTTCGGTCTGCTCCGGCGTGTCGGCATTCGTGCGGACATCGAGCTTGGTGACTTTCGAGCACCAGTCCATGAGCTGCTTGAAGTTTTTAACCTTCTCGGTTTTGAGAGCGGCTTTGTTGCCTTCGATGAGACCGGTGATGATCTCGGAAGGCGAGGTTTTGAGCTGTCCGGCGTAAACGCTGCCGGCCGTGCCGTCGATCGAGAGGAAGTCGCCTTCCTTGAAGACTTCGCCCTTCACGGTGACCGTGCGGGCGTTGTAGTCGATCTCGAGGGCGGCGGCGCCGCAGATGCAAACCTTGCCCATCTGACGGGCCACGAGGGCGGCGTGCGAGGAGACGCCGCCTTTTGCGGTGAGGATGCCTTCGGCAGCAATCATGCCACGGAGGTCTTCGGGCGAGGTCTCGGTGCGGACGAGAAGGACTTTTTCGCCTTTCTCGGCGGCTTCAACCGCGCGCTCGGCATTCATGTAGATCTTGCCAGAAGCGGCGCCGGGGCCGGCGGGAAGGCCGGTGGCGATGACTTTGGCTTTCTTGGCTTCGGCGATGTCGAACACCGGAGCGAGGAGTTGGTCGAGCTGATCGGCTGGGTTGCGGAGGATCGCGGTCTTCCAGTCGATGAGTTTCTCTTTGACCATGTCCATCGAGAACTTGAGCGCGGCCATGGCGGTGCGCTTGCCGTTGCGGGTCTGGAGCATGAACAACTTGCCTTCTTGCACGGTGAACTCGACATCCTGCACATCCTTGTAGTGCTTCTCGAGGGTCGCACGGACCTTCATGAGTTCGGCATAGGACTTCGGCATCACCTTTTTGAGCTTGCTGACGGGCTCGGGTGTGCGAACGCCGGCGACGACATCTTCACCTTGGGCGTTGATGAGGAATTCGCCGTAGAATTCGTTGGCTCCGTTGGCTGGGTTGCGGGTGAATGCCACGCCGGATCCGGATGTTTCGCCGGTGTTGCCGAAAACCATGGCCTGCACGTTGACGGCAGTGCCCCACGCGGCGGGGATGTTGTATTTGCGGCGATAGACGATCGCGCGATCGTTCATCCAAGAACCGAAGACAGCTCCGACGGCGCCTTTGAGCTGATCCCAAGGATTGGCGGGGAAGCTTTTCCCGGTGCGGGTTTTGACGAGTTCTTTGAAGAGTTTGACGAGTTCTTTTTGGTCCTCGGCGGTGAGTTCGCTGTCCACGATGTCCTCGTGGTATTTGGCGTGTTTGTATTCCTCGATGACGGACTCGAATGGCTCGTGGTCTTCCCCTTCGCGCTTTTGCACGCCGAGAACGACATCGCCATACATTTGAACAAAGCGGCGGTAGCAATCCCATGCGAAGCGCTCGTTTTTAGTGGCCTTCGCGAGCGAGAGAACGGTCTCATCGTTGAGGCCGAGGTTGAGGATCGTATCCATCATGCCGGGCATCGAATCGCGGGCGCCGGAGCGGACGGCGACGAGGAGCGGGAAGCCTTTCGAGTCGCCGAATTTAGTGCCCATGATTTTTTCCATGTTGCGCACGCCGGCCTCCATCTGGGCCTGGAGTTCCTTCGGATAGGTCTTCTTGTTGTCGTAGAAATAAGTGCAGACCTCTGTGGAGATCGTGAATCCGGGAGGCACGGGGAGACCGATGCGGGTCATCTCGGCGAGGTTGGCGCCCTTGCCGCCGAGGAGGGATTTCATTTTGCCGTCGCCGTCGGCTTTTGCGGCTCCGAATGTGTAAACAAATTTGCCCTTCTTCGGGGCGGTGGATTTAGCGGATTTGGTGGTTTTTGCCATAAAATGGGCCGCAAGGTTTAGCACATGCGATCGGGCTGTCAATGTGGTGCGCGGGGCGATTTTAGGCGTTCCCTTTTAGCTCTCCGGCGATAGAAAAACAGACTCTACCCATGAAAAAAATCTTCCTCGGAACTGATAGCGGCGCGACCACCTCGAAAACCTCCGGCGTCTGGGAGGATGGCTCTCCGATCAGCCTGCAACTCGCGCAAAGCTCGACCAATTCCCAACTCGGCACTCCCGCGGTCGTCGATGGATGGGTCGAGGGCGTTGAAAAATTCCTCGCCGAAAATCAGCTTACTTGGTTGCAGGTCGAGGGCATCGGCCTTGCGATGCCTGGACCGTATCAAGCCTACGGTGTTCTGGACCGATCCCCGAATCTCCCGGCCAGTTTCGCCGGTTGGAATTTCCTCGAAGACTACTCCGCTGCCCTCGCACAAAAAGCCGGACGCCCGCTCTTGGTGGTCACTGGCAACGATGGCAACTTCGGTGGAGTCGCCGAGGCCGCTCATGTGCGCGGCAACAAAAAATGCGGCGTCCTCATGCTCGCTCCGGGCTCGGGACTGGGCGCCGCCTACACGGGAGCCGACGGACTATCCTTGAATGGTGACACGCTCAACGGCGTCGAGGCCGGCCACATGCCCGCCCCTCTCCAAATCCTCAACCTGCCGCGCTTCATCTGTGGTTGCGGGCGGGATTGGGGTTGCTTCGAGGCCTACACAACCATCTCCGGCCTGCCGCAGTATTTGAACCACCTCCTGCCGAAATACCCCGGCCACGAACTCCAAAACGCCGCAATCCCGCCCAAGGAAAAAGCCCTCTCGCTCCGCACCCTCGCCCAAAAAGGCGACCCACTCGCGCTGGAGATTTTCGATCTTCAAGCAAAAGCCATGGGCCTGCATGTCGCCAATCTCTCGATCGCCTTCGACGCTGAATTTGTCGTAATTGGCGGCGGTTTGATCGATCCACACTCGACTACCGAGGAATTCCGAAAACGCTACCTCGACGGTATCCGCGCCGCCGCCGAACCCTGGCTTTTCCCCGTCCAGCAACGAACCATCCAAATCGTTCCCGCCGCCCTCGGAGAACTCTCCCAAGCCATCGGCGCCGGACTCACAGCGCTCTATACTGCGAAAAAAATGGCGGGCTGACCTCCGTGTCGGCTCGCTTTTAAGCAGTCAGATCGGAATCATGCCGTGCCCTCCTGCAGGAGGACTTGGGCGGGGATTCCCAGCCCGCGATGCAGCGAGCGGATCATGCCGAGGCTGAGCGGACGTTTGTGGTTGAGGACTTCGGAAACGCGGTTTTTTCCCGGGAAGTATTTTTCGAGGTCTTTTTGCCGGAGCCCCTCTTGCTCCATGCGGAAGCGGATGGCCTCGATGGGGTCTGGAAAGTCGATGGGGCAATGCTCCTGCTCGTAGCGCTCAACCAGCAGGGACCAGAGCTCCAACTCCTCCTCCTGTCTGGATCCTGGCTTTGCATCCATGAGCGAATTGACCCTTGCCAAGGCGGCGCTGTATTCGGCTTCGGTTTTCAGGATTTTGGGCTTCATGCGGAGTCCTTTAGATGGTGGTAGCGTTGATTTTGTCATACAGGGCATGGGTTCCGACAAAGCGGATGAAAACGATGCCCCGGTTGTAGTGGATTTTAACGATGAGTCGGTAGGTATTGCCTTTGATGTCAAAAACGATCCGGTTGCCGGGAAGAATGTCCGCGCCAGGGTAGTGTTTTTTGATGTCCTGCGGTCCGCGCCAATTTGCCGCTTGGGCTTCATGGAACCACGCTTCAAGAGGGGCCTTGGCGCTGGAGTGTTTTTCATAAAAATCCCTGAGTGTTTTGCGCGAGATAATTCTCATCTCAACTTAAGAAGGCTGGCTGGCCGAGCAAGCTAAAAGTTCCCAATACGGGAACTTTTAGGCGCGCCATTTTATTCACTCTGATAGTCCCAGGATCTTTCTTCAGGTGCGATCGAGCCCCACGCTCAGCGCAAGTTCTGCGACACTCCCGCCGCAGGGCCTTGGATCGAATTCATCACGGCGTAGAGTAAACCCTCGAGCATCGAGGTGTCCGTGCGGTGAATATCGGCATCGGCCACCGCTGGCTCCCAAGCGGAGGCTGGAAGGGACGGCAGGAAATTCAAAGTCCGCACATCGATCGTGGCGCGGAAATCCCTTCGGGCGATCTCGAGGCGGCGAAGCTTGTTGCCCGCTGCGACCCAGAGCGTCGCTTGAAAATCCTCTGCCTTCACCGAGCGCGCGAGTTCCGGCATGAGCTTGGCTGAGATCACACGGCAGGTTTCGCCGTTCAACTCCTCCACCTCCGCCACATCCGCTCGGGGCACGGAAAACAGCGCCGGCAGGAAAATCGCCTGCTGGGCCGAGATCGGAAGCGAGAGCGGAGTCCCGGCCATGGCGGGTTTTTTCGGCACGACTTGGAAACTCGAGAGCAGAAATTCCACCTTCCGCCCCGGCGCGGCCCAGACCTTGTCACCATTACGGCAGACCGTGAATTGCTCGCCCAGCACGGGCGCCTCGACCCAGACCTTGTCGGGAAATTGCACCCGAGCCTTCAAAGCCGCGCCTTTCATTTCCTTCGGCAGACGGCCACTCACATCGCTAAGAACGAGCTCCACTTCCGCCGCGCGATTCGCGCCGTTGGACTCCGTCAAAAGCACTCCCAGAAAGGGCTGCAAAATCTTGCCGATAACCTCGTAAGGATTTTCCCTTGGAGGCAATTGCTGGGCTCCCGCCGACCCCGCGAAAACCGCAAGCGCCGCAAGAAGGGGCAGACATTTTTTCAACATACGGAAACTATAGGGGGATATTTGCGATCATGGCAAAGATTCGTTTTGCATTCCATGCAGCGCCAAGTTCATTTAGCACTTCGCCAATGCAAAGCCGCCAAGTGATGAAAACCGCATGATCGCCTCGGGTCTCGTCTACGCGTTTCTGGAAAGCACGATCGAGGGAAAACTCATCCTGGTCGCGCTCTTCCTTGCCTCGATTTTCAGCTGGGCCGTCATGGTCACGAAGTTCCGCTTTCTGAAATTCTGCCAACGCCAGAACGCCCGCTTTCTCGACCTCTTCCATCAAGACCGCGAACCCCTCCGCCTGTTCGAAGCCGATGTCCGATTTGACGGCTCGAATATTTTTGAAATCTACGAAGCTGGAGCCGACGAACTTTGCTTCCAAATGCTCGGATCCACCGAGATCGACGACACTTTCGCCGCGCGCTTGAAGATCGCCGAGAAAATCACCCCCGCCCAGATGCGCGCCGTCCAAGCCGCCATGGAACGCGCCGTCGGTGAGTCCGCCCTCAAGCTCGAGTCCCAGATGATCATCCTTTCCACCGCCGTCAGTGGAGCCCCATTCCTAGGGCTTCTCGGCACCGTGTGGGGTGTCATGGATGCCTTCTCCGGCATCGCCCAAGCCGGCACCGCGAACCTCGCCGCCATGGCCCCCGGTATTTCCGGCTCACTCATCACCACCATCATCGGCCTCCTCGTCGCGATCCCCGCCATGTTCGGCTACAACTTCCTCGTCACCACCGTGCGCTCGATGCTCGTGCAGGCCGACAATTTCGCCGCCGAGTTCTCCTCCGAGATCGAGCACCGCTTTGTGGAATTCGGCTCCCGCCGCAGCCAGCCCTGACCTGATGCGGCGCTACTCCTCGAGGCACAATCTCCAGACTCTCTCCGAGCTGAATGTCACCCCGTTGCTCGACCTCGCCTTCGTGCTGTTGATCATTTTCATGATCACCACCCCCCTCATCGAGAACAGCCTCGACCTCGTCGTTCCCAAAAGCACGACCGCCAAAGGCACGGTGAACCCCGCCGAGGTCTTCACCATCTCGATCGATAAAAACAACACCTACAAGCTCAACAACCAGCTCATCTCCCCCGCAGACCTGGAAGCCCGCCTCCTCTCCGCCAAGCTCGAAAAACCCGACACCGCCGTCGTCGTCAGGCCCCACTTCGAACTCCCCGTTCAACAATTCGTTTCCGTCATGGACATCCTTCAGCGCGCCGGGATCGCCAAGGTCGGCGTCATGACCCTCCGCGAGGACAAATCCACCGCCCCCTGACATGGCCAATCCGCAATTCCGGCGGAATGTCGTCATCGTCGCCGTTTTCCACCTCCTCATCATAGCCGCCATTTTCTACTTCGCCTTCCGCGAAGTGAAAAAACCCGAAGGCGAAATCGTCTGGGTCGCCCCCAGCTCCTTCAGCCAAGTTTCAGAGCCGGAAATCGAAGACGAGCCCGAACCCGAATCCACCCCGGAACCAACTCCAGAACCAACTCCAGAACCGACCCCCGAACCGACCCCCGAACCGACCCCTGAGCCAACGCCCGAACCG
This sequence comes from Verrucomicrobiota bacterium, assembly GCA_039797215.1. Lineage (GTDB taxonomy): Bacteria > Verrucomicrobiota > Verrucomicrobiia > Chthoniobacterales > Terrimicrobiaceae > UBA967. The sequence continues at coordinate 12,550 of JBDKIG010000005.1, forward strand.
ACCCCTGAACCCACACCCGAGGAATCTGACATCGTCGAATCCACACCGACCCCCACTCCCAAACCAACGCCCACCCCTACTCCAAAACCGACTCCAACCCCTACTCCCAAGCCCACGCCGAAACCCACCCCCAAGCCAACACCAAAACCGTCACCCAAACCCTCCCCGAAGGCATCTCCCAAGCCGTCCCCAAAGGCATCCCCGAAACCCTCTCCGAAGCCCTCGCCCAAAGCTTCTCCCAACCCCTCCCCTAAAGCCTCCCCAAAACCCAACGCCACCCCCTCCTCGGAAAAGAAAGCCGATACAGCTGCAGACGACGCCAAGAAGAAAGCCTTCACCGAGTCGAAGGAATCCGGCAGCGCGACCTCCGGTTCAGGCACCGCCGCGAAATCCGGCGGGGGCGGCACCGCCAGCGAGTTCGGTTGGTATCACGACCTCATCCACGACCGCTTTTTCAGCCAGTGGGAGCAACCCACTTCCATCTTCGAGCAGGACAAATCCTTCATCTGCACGGTCAAAATCTACATCAACCGCGACGGCACGATCAAAAGCTCGGAGATCGTGAAATCCAGCGGTAACCCGATCATGGATCAATCCGTGCAAACCGCCCTCAGCCGCGTCACCAAAATCGATTCCCCCCCCACCGGCCTAGGCTCCGGCGACGGCTACACCGTGAACATCAACTTCGAGCTTCAATAATGACTCTCTCCTCCTTCCAACCACTCCGTCAGGCCCTGCATTCCGGCCTCCGCCGTTTTCCTTTGGTTCTGGTCGCCGCGTGTATCGCCTGCGCCGCATTCATCATCCAAAACCACTCCGACTCCGAGGCGACCCAGGAAACCTGCACGCGTCTTGGCTTCGCCCTGCTTTTCGGGTTTCCACTTCTCGTCGCGGCCGTCTATGCGGGAGAACTCTTGCCCCTCCCGCGCTGGATTTTTCAAATCCCCGCCCTGTTCGCCGTGTTGCTCTACTGGTGGTTTCTCAAGCTGGAGAATAACGGCCTCACCGTTATGCTGGTTTGCATTGCCGCTGCTTCCGTGGCGAGCGCGGTGCCGGGGCTTGTCGCCCATCCCAAATCGAACTGGTGGCGCGTGAACATCGGCGCGCTCAACGCCCTCATCCTCTCCTTCATTCTGACGATGGTGATTTTCATAGGGCTGATGCTCGGTTTCGAAAGCGTCAGCTCGCTGTTCGATCTCAAGTTAAAGGGCCTCGATAGCGATGTGATAGCCGTCTGTGGATGCCTCGTCGCGCCGCTCGCTGTCACCATGCTTCTTCCCCCTGCGCTGGAGGATTTGGATGCGCGTCAACCCGGCTTTGCCGTCTGGCGGCAGTTTTGCCAATGGGCGCTCGTGCCGATCGGATTTCTTTTCACCGGCATCCTCGCGGCCTATGCGGTGCGCATCGTGATCGAGCGCAACCTCCCAGATGGAATGGTCGCACTGCCCGTGCTGGCGCTCGGATGCTACGGCCTCGCCGCACAGTGGATTCTCGAACCATGGCGGAATGACAGGCTTTGGGCCAAGGCGTTCTCGCGGGTTTTTCCGGTTGCGTTTCCGCTTTTCAGCATCCTGCTGTTCCTGGCCCTTGCCCGGCGCATCGAGGAATACGGCTTCACATTCGACCGGTATGCCGCCCTCGCACTTGCCTTATGGATCGTCGCCTGCTGCCTCGTGCTGCTGATTCGCCGCACGGCATCGCCGGCTTTTGCTCCCGCCATGCTCGCGGCCTTCGCTCTTATCGCTGCTTTCGGACCTTTGAGTGCCCGCAAGGTTTGCCTGCGAAGCCAGACCCTCCATTTGGAAAAACTCCTCGCCAACCGCTCGCCAGAGAACGACCCCCGCATCGCCTCCTCACTCGACTACCTCGCCGATAATTACGACCGAGCCGTCGTCGAGCATTTCACCGGACCGCTCGATCTGGAAAAAAATCCATCGAGATGGGACATCGCCCGGGCCGCACGGAAAAAACTCAGCCTGCCCCAAGTCAACTACGATGGCTCGCTCAAAGTCGAATTCGATTGGCCGAAGGAACGCCCTCTCCCCATCGAAGGCTATCGCCTCATCCATGGAATCCGATGTGGATTCGTTCCCTTGGGCGAAACCTCCTCCGGTGAAAAACTTGAAATCTGGCGAAAGGGGGGCGAACTCGCCGCATACGCCGGGTCAAAAAAACTCCACGCCTTCAACCTCTCTCAAATCGATCCCAAAACCGCCGTATCCGCCGCCTCCCCGCCGAGCTTCCCGTGGAGCTTCGAAGGCCGCGAATTCCTTCTGATCATTCTAGAAGCACGATGGAATAATACCGCCGAGTCAGCGCGTGAACTGACAAGTGCGGATGTCATCGTTCTCGAAAAATAAACCCCCGAAAAAAATCTTCGCCAAATCAAAAGGAGCGTGATCAGGAGCGGTTTAATGGGAGAAAATTCTATGCGGCAACAGGGGTGCCGACGCTGTGGAAGGTCGCATCCGCCGGCAGGATGGCTCGATCGCAGAAGTCGCCGAAGCCTTCGCCGGATTGGCGCTCGAGGGCGTAGCGTTTGATGATGGGACGGAGCATTTCGACGGCGCCGTCGATTGTGGTGCTGGGTGAGAAAAGGCGGTTGAGCCGGGTGCCGTCGTAGCGGGCGCCGAGGTAGAGAGCGTATTTGTTGGGAGCTTTTCCGACGAAGCCGATCTCGCCGAGATAGGGGCGGGCGCAACCATTCGGGCAACCGGTGATGCGGATGCTGATGGCGTCGTGACGGAGGCCGTTATCGTCGAGGACGGCTTCGAATTTTTCCAAAGTCTCAGGCAGGGCGCGTTCGCTCTCGGCGAGGGCCAAGCCACAGGTGGGAAGGGCGACGCACGAGAGGGCGTTCAGGCGCAGACCGGAGCGGTCGTTTTCCTTGTCGAGCCCATGCTTGGCGAGGATGGCCTCGATGCGTGGCTTCATCTCGGGCGTGACGCCACTGATGCTGAGGTTTTGGGAAGGGGTGAGGCGGAAGTCGCCGGTGTGGATTTCGGCGATTTCGCGGAGGGCGGTTTTCATCGGCCAGCCTTCTTTGTCAACGATGCGGCCGCTGAGGATGTGGAGGCCGTAGAACCAAGTGCCGTCGGTGCATTCATGCCAGCCGAAGGGGTCCTGAATGGTGGTGAAATGAACGGGGCGCGCAGGAGCAAAAACAACGCCGGAGCGTTTCTCGACCTCGCCTTTGAACCACACGATGCCGCGGTCTTGGATGGTGTATTTGAGCCGGGCGTGTTTGCGGTTCGTGCGGTCGCCGAAGTCGCGCTGGGTGGTGAGAACGGCTTCGCCGACTTTGTTAACGAGGTCGGGCGTGATGAAGCCGAGAGTGTCGGCCAAGCGCGGGAAAGTTTCAGCATTTCCATGGCTCATGCCGAGGCCGCCGCCGACAGTGACATTGTAGCCGAGGAGCTTTCCATCCTCGACGATGGCGATGTAGCCGAGGTCTTGGGAGTAGATATCGACATCGTTCGAGGGTGGGAGGACGAAGCCGGTCTTGAATTTGCGCGGGAGGTAGGTGTCGCCATACATCGGCTCGCGCTCGGGTTCGCCGCCGGCGACGAGTTCCTCATCGAGGTAGATTTCGTGGTAGGCGCGGGTCTTTGGGAGGGCGAATTCACTCCAGGATTTTGCGTGGTCGTAAACCAACTGAGCGGCGGCGCTGCGCTCGGGATTCGGCGGGGCCATGACATTGCGGTTCACATCGCCGCAGGCCGCGATGGAATCGAGGAGGACCTGGTGCATGCCTTGGACGAGCTTTTTGACATTGCCCTTGAGGACGCCGTGGAATTGGAAGGTCTGGCGCGTGGTGAGGCGGAGCGAGGGGGAGGAAACATCCCCCGCGAGCTTGTTAAGAACGAGCCATTGGTGCGCGGTGGCCTTGCCGCCGGGGAGGCGGACGCGGAGCATGAACGAGAAGGCTTTTTCCTTGCCGGCTTTCTTGAGAGCGAGGCGGAGGTCGCGGTCGTCCTGGAGATAGAGTCCGTGGAATTTCGTGAGCTGGCCGGAATCATCCGTGATGGCCCCGGTGGAGGTGTCGGCGAGTTCTTGGGCGAGGTTGCCGCGAAGGTGGTGCGAGGCGGCTTTGATGACTTCGTTGGCGCTGAGGGGCTTGGCTTCAGTGGTGGCGGTGCTCATGGTATCAATGGGGCTACTCTTTTGAAAAACCCGCCGTTCGGCAATGCCATTCTTGGCCGGGGCGAGGCCGTGGATTGCAATGGAGAGCGGGCATGGATAGGTTGGAGCGCCAGTGGACTCCGTCAACGCTCCTCGACCGCCAAGCGGGATTCAATCCCGACTCGAGGCTATTTTGCGCCTTGCTGCACGGGGCCAATCGCTTTTCCACCATGCTCTCCGCCGTATCCAGCGGAAGCCGCGCACCGTTACGGAGGGGCCGAATCTTTTGCCGACGCTCATCCAAGTGCTCGCGGCGTTTTCCCAAGTGGACGGGGAACTCATTGAGGAGGAAATCGACTCCAGCCTCGGCTTCCTGCGCTACGATTACCCGGACGCGGTTTACTCCGAACTTCGGGACCTTTTCCAGCGGGCTTTGAATCAGCGTCAGGATCTCGACGGGATGGCCCAAAAACTCTCCGGCCAGCTGAGCGACGAGCGGAAGATCCTTCTCGGCGTGCAACTCTACGATCTGATCTCCCGCGCCGGCCTGAAAAACGAAGCGGTCGTGGCCTACTACGCTTTCATGTCGCGACTCGGCATGGCAACTCAGGCGATTGATATCGTTTACCAACTCAACGCCGACGAAAAAACTGACAGCTCGATCTACAGCACCGGCGCCTCCCCCCTCGAGATGGTGAGCTTCGGCCACGAGGAGAGCTCTGATGTCGTCATGCCCGGATTCACGTCTGAAGAACGGCTCCACGCCTACCGCTATGGCGATCTCGTGATTGTGAAAAATCTCAGCGGCCGCCAATTGATCGTTCAAGGGCGCACTCTTGAGCCGGGTAGTTTCGCGCGTCTTTATCCCGGCCAGCGCGTCCTGGCGGATGATGTCGTGCTCAGCTACGCCGACTTGGTTTTTTATTTTAACGCGAAGAAAAATGTGACCCTCCCCGAGATTTTCGTCGCCGTGAACGAGGATGATGAGGTCACTCTCGGCAAAGACCGCACCCGGGATTCCTGCCTGCAAGTGGCTTTTGGGCTCCGCGTGCGAGTGAAGGCCCTTCGCGATGTCGATGCCGTCCTTCGCGGCGTGAGGCTCTCCGAGGGCCGTGAAGTGACCGCCACGCTGGAGGACAAAATCGTCTTTCACGATGACAGCGAACTCGACCTCGACCACCTGCGCCTTCGGGCTCGGTCTTACGGTGGTCGTTTCGCGCTCAAGGCGTCGAAAAGCGAATACCTCGTCTCGAACAATCCCAGCCTGCTCGAGGAGGACGACATTCTTTTATCTCCGGGCCCCGGCGGCGATGTGCTTCTCAAAATCAAGTGCGACTATGATCGTAAGGAAGGCTCGGTTGAGGTCCTGCGCACCGACCGACCGATCCTCGTGCGTGGCAACCCGGTGAGGAATTCCGCACCGCTCGTGGACGGCGACACAATCCGCGTGGATGCGGGCCAAATTCTGCGCTGCGACTTTTCCGAGCGGCTGATCGAGGAGGAAAAAAATCTGGTGCGAACCCTCGAGGCGCATGACCTCGAGTGCAAATTCGCCAACGGCACGGTGGCGATGGACGGCGTGTCGTTCACGGTCCAGCGCGGCGAGATGGTTTGCGTGATGGGAGCCAGCGGGTGCGGCAAAAGCACGCTCCTCCGCGCGCTCTCCGGCCAATTCCAACCGATCCGCGGCGAGGTTCTTTTCAATGACCTCTCTCTTTACCCCAACCACGAATCGCTCAGAAAATATGTCACCTACATCCCCCAATACGATGCGTTCGATGAGCACCTGACGATCGAGGAAAACCTCAACTTCGCCGCCGCCATCCGCGCCCCGCATCTCGGCCGACGCGAGCGCATCCGCCGCATCGATGGCAAACTCGCCGAGCTTGGGCTCAATGAGCGACGGAGCTCCGTCGTCGGCTCAACCGCCCAGAAAACCCTGAGCGGTGGCGAGCGCAAGCGGCTGAATATCGGCCTCGACATGGTCAGCTCGGCCGACATTTACCTCTTTGATGAGCCGACCAGCGGCCTCAGCTCGAAGGACTCCGAGCACATCATGGAGATCATCCGGGACATGTCCCACAACAAGATCGTGCTCGTGACGATCCACCAGCCGACCTCACGGATTTTCCAGATGTTCCACAAAGCGATCGTGCTCGACCGAGGCGGGAAGCTTGTCTTTTTCGGCACTCCTCTGGAAACCCTCCAATATTTCGCAGCGGAGGAAAACCGGCAGGCCGGCAAATCCTCGCCCGGCGGGTGCGATGTCTGCGGCACGACCCGGCCGGAGTTTATTTTCGATGTGCTCGAGACACCGCTGCGCGACCTCGGCGGCGACATTATTTTGGAGGAAAACAACCGAGGCCAACTCATCCCCGCGAGGCGCTTTTCGCCAGATTACTGGCGCGACAAATACGAAGCCTACCGCCTGCTTAAAGAAGTCCGCCAACCCGCCATACCTCGGGAGGCGGCACCTCAACCCCAAGAACCCCGGCCCGAATCCCGCAAAGGCGAGCGCCTCCGAATGGGCGAGCAATTCCGCCAATTCGGTGTCCTGCTCCGCCGCGCTTTTCTGAGCAAACTCCGCAACCGTGCCAACCTCCTCACCACAGTCCTCGAGGCCCCTCTTCTGGCGCTACTCACTGGCATGGTCCTGCGATATTCCGAAAGCGCTGTTTACGATTTCGCCTCCGCCTTCCACATTCCGACCTACCTCTTCCTCGCCCTCGTCGTGGCCATGTTCCTCGGCCTCACCAATAGCGTTGACGACATCATCCACGACCGCGCGGTGCTCATGCGCGAACGGAATTTGAATGTGAACCTCGGCTTCTATGTCACTGCGAAGGTTCTGTCGCTGGCCTTCTTCGCGATCATCCAATGCGCGCTCTTTGCCCTCATTGGAAACGCCCTGCTCTCCCTGCGCGATGGATTTTGGATCGTCTTCACAGCGATGTTCCTCACGGCGGCGAACGGAGCTGCGATCGGTCTCGTCATTTCCGCGCTCGTCGCCCAAAGCAAGACAGGCATCCTCATCATCCCCGTCGTGTTGATTCCGCAGATCATTCTCAGCGGCGCGCTCATCAAATACGAAGAGATGAACCGCAACCTGGATTTCATCCATGTCATCCAGCAGTGGGCCATCCGCCACCCGGAAAGCTCGATGCCGCCGCGCAGCGATCTGCAGGTGCCGCTCATTTGCGAGATCATGCCCACGCGTTGGTCCTACGAGGCACTCGTCTATGCCCAGGCGAAGCTCAACCCCCTCACCATTCGCCAGGAAAAAATCCAATCTCTCATCAACGAAATCATCCGCGCCAAAAAACTCACGCCCGATCAAGCCGATCGCTTGGATGACTTGAAAGAGGCCCTTGCCGTCCTATCCGGGCTCGAAGCCTCCCGGCCCGACGCCATCAACAAGGCCCTCCGGCGGATCGATGGGGTTATCGCCGGCGCACGGTTCGACCCCTCGAAATTCGATAACTTCGGCAGCGGCGTGAGCGCGGAGCAGCTCTATGTGAACCAAAAAGTCACGGACCTCGTGTCGAAAGCCGAGATGGAGCAAAGCGACTATCGCGAGGACCGACACCTGAATGTCTTCTTCGGCCCGATGAAAGAATACCTCGGTCTTCGTGCCGGGATTCTGTGGTTCAACACCCTCGTCCTGATCGCCTCGACCCTTTTCCTCTTTTTCGTTCTCTACTTGATCCTGCGCTCCCAAATCCGGGTGCGGAATTCCTGATAAAAATCAGGCCATGCGGGCCAGGATGGCGGTGAGATAAGGGAGGAGTTGTTTTTTCCGCGAGACGACACCGTCGAGTTTCCAAGCGTGGCTTCCATCCTCTGGGAAATCGATGAGGCGAGTGAAACTCTCCGATCCACGGACGATGAGAATCGAGTTCTGCGTATTCACATCGGTGATGAGGAGAGTTGAGAAAAGATACCCATGCGAAGCGCGGTATTTTTCGAGTTCTTCGACGAGCGATTCCCTCTGCTGCTGGAATGATGCGAAGCTGATTTCCTCAATCTGGGAGACGCTGAATTTCACGCCGTGCTCGGAGTATTCCTTGCAGTCGGCGGTGACGACTTCCTTCGCTTGGAGCGTCATGAGCGGTGAGCCGACGCTGAAGATTTCCGAAGCGAGATCTGAGGGGTTCACTCCGCTAATCTCGGAAAGCTCTGCCATGATCTCGCGATCCACGCGCGTGGTGGTGGGAGAGGTGAGGTTCAGCGTGTCCGAAATGAGCCCGCACATGAGCAGGCCGGCGATCGGTTTTGGCACAGGAATGCGGGCTTGGCGGAAACAATCGGCAACGATCGTGCTCGTGGAGCCGACCGGGCGGTTCATGAAAAGGATCGGCTGGTGCGTTGGGGCCACACCGATGCGGTGGTGGTCCAGGATTTCGATGATCTGCACCTCATCCGCGCCGGCGACGGCTTGGGTGATTTCGTTGTGATCAACGAGGATGAGTTGCCGGGGAACGGGCCTCAGGAGATCGCTCTTGGAGATAATGCCCTGCAAGCGCCCCTGCGGACTGAGAACGGGAAAAGCAAACTGCGAGTGCAACGCGAGATCGAGCCGTGTCTGCGAAAGGGTGTCCTCCCCGCGAAGGCGAGTGAAGTCAGGCGTCAACATCTGCCCGGCGGTGACGGCGGCACGGGAGAGCATGACCGTCGTGGCCGTGTCATGCGGCGAGGAGAGCAGCGTGGTTCCATGCTCTTGGGCGAGGGCAAAGATTCGGTCCGGGGGCGAAAAATTGTTGGTGATGATGATGACCGGCACGCCGGAGAGGATCGACATCTCGAGGATATTCCAGCGATCGCCGACGATGAGAACGGTCGAGGGAATGTCGAGTTGCTCGAGGCGTTTTGCGAAGGAGGCGGTGAGCATGGCTGCGACAACGAGCATGCGGGGTTTGATCTCGGGGTCTTCTTTTCCGGTGACCACCATGCCCCGGATCGCATCACGAATGTGAGAGACGGAAGCCTCGACGATGCGGCAGGAAGAGAGGTTTTCGAGAGGGGGAAAAAGATATTTTCCGAGCTTGAAAGCGGAGAGCAGACCGACACAGGAACGGGAGTCGTCCACTACAGGCAGGCCTCGGAATTTTGCCTCACCAAATCGAGTCATTGCCTGATAAATCGGGGCGTCGCGGTGAATGCTCACGACATTGCGCTGCATGACATCCTCCACGCGTGGGTAGACATCCGGCACAAACATCGGCGCCTCGACCCCGAACTTCCGGAGGGCAAAATCAATCCGGGCGTTTGTGTTTCCACATCGGGCGGCAATGGCATTTTCCATCCCGGTGGTGCGCTTGAATTCCGCATAGCCGATCGCGGAAACGATTGAGTCCATGTCCGGGTTGCGATGGCCAATGACGAGAGTTTTCATGGTTTAGGAAAATGGGTGAGCCTGATTAGGAGCCCCAGACTTTAGCAAAGGCCGAGAGGTTGGCAACGCCCGCCGGAAGCCGCATGGTGTTGCATTCGAACCACGACACAAAGGGGGTTGTGGAGGAGGGGCCGCTCAAGCCACGACGAGGTCTTTAAAGGCGGAGATCAAAGCGCGCTCGTCACCAACTCCGAATTCCTCGCCGGCGGGCATTTCGAGAGAGCGGCCGTTGGGTAGCACAAATTCGAGGATTAGCGGGCGGTTGCCGGGATTTTTTTTCACGGCGGCGAGAATGGCTTCGAGAGCGGGTTCGTCGAGGCGCTCGCGGGCGAGGCGGAGGCGAACGGGTTTGACCGAGGATTTGGGTTTGAGCGCGGCGACGGCTCCGGCGGTGGCGCGGATCGCTTCGTCTTTGCGGGTGATGCGGGTGTTGATGCTGACGGCTTTTCCGGCGACGAGGAGTTCGGCGTTTTTCGCGTAGGTTTCGTCCCACGCGGTGATCTCGAGCGTGCCGGTGAAGTCTTCAATGAAGAGGACAGCGAAGGGTTTGCCATCCTTGCGCGAGAAGCGTTTTTCGACCGTGGAGACGAGGCCGGCGAGCTTGAAGGTGCCGTTCTCGGCGGCCTCCTTGGCTTGGGCGATGGTGTTGAATTTTCCCGAATCGAAATGCCCGGCGTAGGCGTCGAGGGGATGTCCGCTGACGAAATAGCCGAGGAGTTCCTTTTCGTAGCCGAGAGTTTCGGTCTGGGGCCAAGGCTCGATCTTCGAGGATTTGCCGGATTTTTTGGTCGGCATCAGTGGCTCTTCGCCGAATAGAGAAACCTGGCCACTGGCGCGGTCGCGCTGGATCGATGCGGCAGCGGCGAGGGCGGACTCGATGCAGGAGAAAAGCGCAGCGCGGTTTTTGTCGATGCCGTCGAACGCACCGCATTTCACGAGGCTCTCGAGGATTTTTCGGTTCACCGTGCGCGAGTCGAGGCGCGAGCAGAAATCCTCGATGGATTTGAACGGGCCGTTTTTGACGCGTTCGGCGATGGCGGATTCCATCGCGCCGGCACCGACATTTTTGATCGAGGCGAGGCCGAAGCGGATACCGGGGCCACTAGAGTCGGGCGAAAACTTGAGGTCGCTCGTGTTGATGTCCGGCGGGAGGACGGGGATTTCCATGCGGCGGCACTCGGCGATAACGACAGCGAGGCGGTCCACATCGCCGGCGTCGAAGGTGAGCATGGCCGCCATGAACTCGCGGGGGTAATGGGCCTTCAGCCACGCGGTCTGGTAGGAAATCCAGCCGTAGGCGGCCGAGTGGGATTTGTTGAAGCCGTATTGGGCGAATTTCTCGATGAAGCCGAAGATCGCGTCGGCGACTTTGGGCGGGATTTGGTTCTTCGTGCCGCAGCCATCGACGAAACGCTGGCGCTCCTTGGCCATTTTCTCGGCGTCCTTTTTTCCCATCGCACGGCGTAGCAGGTCGGCCTCGCCGAGCGAGTAGCCCGCGAGCACGCTGGCGGCGAGCTGGACCTGCTCTTGATAGACGATGATGCCGTGCGTCTCGGAGCAGACTTTTTCCAAAAGCGGGTGCAGGTATTCGACTTTTTTCAGGCCTTTCTTGCGCTCGATGTAGTCGTCGATGAATTGCATCGGGCCAGGGCGGTAGAGCGCGCCGATGGCGATGATGTCCTCGATCGAGTGGACATCGAAGCGTTTGCAGCAGTTCGTGATTCCGGCGCTTTCCATTTGGAACACGCCGAGGGTTTCGCCGCGGTTGTAGATGTCAAAGGCGGCCTGGTCGTCCTGCGCGATGGCGTCGAAATCGAAATCCGGCGTGTGGATTTTGATGAGCCGCACAGCCTCCTGCATGATCGTGAGGGTCTTCAGACCGAGGAAGTCCATCTTGAGCATGCCGAGGTCGGTGAGCGGACCCATCGCGTATTGGGTGACGACTTCGTTCTCCTTGCCGCGGCAGAGCGGGATGAACTCATCGAGCGGGCGGTCGCCGATGACGACGCCGGCAGCGTGGATGCCGGTATTTCGGCTGAGGCCCTCGAGGACGGTGGCGTAGTCCCAGAGCTGGCGAACGGCGGGCTCGTTGTCGATCGCGGCCTGGAGTTCGGGGTTTTTGGTGCGGGCCGCGTCGAGGTCGATGTTCAGCTCGTTCGGAATCATCTTCGCGAGACGGTCGCCATCGCCGTAGCTCCAGCCCATCACGCGGGCGACATCGCGCACCACGCTCTTCGCACCGAGGGTGCCGAAGGTAACGATCTGCGACACAGCGCGCTCGCCGTATTTTTGCCGGACATACTCGATCACCTCGCCGCGGCGCTCCATGCAGAAATCGACATCGATATCGGGCGGGCTCACGCGCTCGGGATTGAGGAAGCGTTCGAAGATCAGGCCGAAGCGGAGCGGGTCGATATCGGTGATTCCGAGCACATACGCGATGATCGAACCAGCCGCCGAGCCGCGACCTGGACCGACAGGGATGCCCATTTGCTTCGCGTGGTGGATGAAATCCCAGACGATCAGAAAATAGCTGGTGAAGCCGGTTTTCTCGATCACCGAGAGTTCGTAATCGAGGCGCTGGTTCAGCTCGGGCTCCGACTCGACGCGCCCGCCGTAGCGTTTGTTGAGCCCCTCGCGGCAGAGATCGCGGAGGTATTGCTCGCGGCTGCGGGAATCCGGCGAATCAAAGCTCGGGTATTTCGGAACGCCGAACTCCATTTTAAAATCGCACCGCTCGGCGATGCGGAGCGTGTTGTCGCAAGCGTCGGGCAGCTCGGCAAAAAGCGCGCGCATTTCCTCGGGAGACTTGAAGTATAGCTCCGGGCTGTAGCGCATGCGTTTTTCATCCACCACATTCGAGCCGGTGCCGATGCAGATCAGCACATCGTGGGCTTCGTGGTGGGACTTTTCGAGGAAGTGGACATCGTTCGCCGCGACAAGGCCGAGGTCGAGTGAGCGGGCGATTTTGACGAGGTCGGGATTCACGCGCCGCTGGGCGTCGAGACCGAAATCGTGGATTTCGATGAAGTAATTTTCCGCCCCGAACATCTCGCGGTATTTCGCGGCGGTCGCCTTGGCTTTTTCAAAATTCCCGTCTGCAAGTTGGGAGGCGACCTCGCCTTTAAGGCAACCGCTGAGCGCGATGAGTCCCTTCGAATGCGCGGCGAGGCGTTCGTGGTCCACGCGTGGCTTGTAGTAAAAGCCTTCGAGGAATCCGGCCGTAGAGAGTTTGACAAGGTTGCGGTAGCCCTCGTCATTTACTGCGAGCAGGGTGAGGTGGAAGGCGGCGTCCTTCGCCGAGGAGGCGTTGCGATCGGTCATCGCACCCGGCGCGACATAGACCTCGCAGCCGATGATGGGTTTCACCCCGGCCTTCACGGCGGCTTGGTAGAAAGGAACGGCCGCATGCATGTTGCCGTGGTCGGTGACGGCGACAGCGGGCATTCCCAAGGCGGCGGCTTTTTTCACCAGATCGCCGGGGCGGATCGCTCCATCGAGCAGGGAAAACTCCGTGTGGCAATGCAAGTGGACGAACGACATCGCGGGAGACTAAACCAGCGTCTCCATTTTTGTCGAATCGCACCCGCCGACCTCGAACTTGCCGTTTGACGCGCCGTCAATAGGATGTCGCCCCTATGATGATTCCCAAAGTCCCGGCCTACCTGGCAGTCGGGCATCGGGTTCCTTTCATGGCCAGTCATGTGCAAGCGGCTCTCGCGGAGGTGGGAGGGGCGGAAATCTCATGATCCGGTTTTCCAATCCACCACCGTTCTGGATGTTGAACCTCGGTTTTTGGTTCCTCATGGGGATCTGGGGATTCGGCATCCGGCTCGTGCGGGGCGAACTGCCGTTGCAGGCGGCGCTGTTCGTGATGGTGGTGGAAGGCTCGGGCCTTTTGATTTCGGCGGGCCTTCGAAAGATCTATCATTGGCGCCATGGTGCGTTCGGCCTCGGCACGGCGGCACTCCTGATCGTGTGCAGCCTCATGGCGGCGCTGCTGGTAACCTCGCTGGCGACAGGCTTCGCGCTTTGGACAGGATGGCACAACAGCATGGAGGATTTTTTTGCGACCTTGGTTTTGCGCAACATCACGATGTGGGCAGTCTTCATGATGTGGAGCCTTGGCTATTTCTGGCTTTGCTCGGAGGCGGGCCGCGTCGCCGGTGAGGCCAGGCGGGAACTTGCCGAGCGCGAGGCACGGCACATGGAACTCCAGATGCTCCGTGCGCAACTCGATCCGCATTTTCTTTTCAACTCGCTCAACGGAATCGCTGCCGAAATCCCCGCCCATCCCGAGGCGGCGCAGGAGATGGTCAACGACCTCTCGGAATACCTCCGCTACTCGCTCGACCATCGCAACGACCCCTTCGTGCCGCTCGCCACCGAGGTCCGTGCAATGGAAGCCTACCTGCGAATCCAACACGCACGGATCGGTGCGCGGCTGCGGTTTTCTGTCTCGGTGGACCATTCCGCCGGCTGGCGCATGGTGCCCTGTTTCCTGCTTCAGCCGCTTGTGGAAAACGCCCTCAAACACGGCCTCGAGACGCAGTCTGACGGGGACCAGCCGCTAGAGATTTCCCTTGAGGCAAAAATCTCCGGTGACGCTCTTGACATCACGGTTTGCAACTCCGGCGTCATCCGCCCGCCCGATCCCAAGCGCGCGGGCTTCGGATTGGAAACCCTGCGTCGCCGCCTGGACCTCCATTATCCCGACCGCCACACTTTCCAACTGCGCGAGGCCGATGGTTTCGTGCGGGCCGAACTCGAATTGAAAGGGAATCCATGCTCCGCGTGATGCTTGTCGATGACGAGGCACTAGCCCGTCAGGGCCTGCACCGGATGCTCGAAAAAATTCCCGACCTGGAAATTTGCGCCGAGGCGGAAAATCTGCGCCAGGCCGTTCTGGCGGTTCCTGCTGTTCAGCCGGACGCCTTGTTCCTCGATGTGGAGATGCCGAACGGGGGAGGATTCGAGCTGCTGGCTCAGTTGGAGTCCCCACCACCGGTGGTGTTCGTCACCGCCCACAGCGAATACGCGGCGCGGGCATTCGATGTGGATGCGGTGGATTATTTGCTCAAGCCGGTGCGCGCCGAACGGCTCACCGTCGCGGTGGAGCGCCTTCGCGCTGCCCTTGCCAACTCGCCGGAATCCCCCGCGCTCGGAGAAACAGACCGCATCTGCCTGCGCACACCTGGACGAACCCTCGTCGCGCATCTCGACAAACTTCTCCTGCTGCAAGCCGACGGCGATTTCACGCGGGCGACCGTGGAGGGCGAGGCGCCGTTGATGATTTGCCAATCCGTCGGCAACTACGAGCGCACACTGCCTTCGCCGCCCTTTGCACGGTTGGACCGATCGCTTCTCCTGAATCTTTCGCGGGTTGTTTGCCTACGAAACGACTCCTCGCGCGGCGCGATGGTTATACTCCGGGGTCTCGAAGAGCCCATTCCACTCGGACGCACGGCGGCGGGGCGTCTGCGCGAGGCCCTTCCGCAAATCGCCATCGGACTCTGAGTTTTTTCAGCGGCCACCGCTCCATCGGGTTTTTCGGCGGATTCATCGAGTCGCCCCTGCGATTTGTCTTCGGAAGCGGTCTGGGTCCTTCGAATGAAAAAACTCCTTCACACCTGCACCATCGCGGCCGTGGCCCTCGCGCTTACTGCCGCCCATTCCTTCGCTTCGCTCGTAGCCACCACCCGGATCGATTCCGATTGGGGGTCGGGATTCAGCGGGTCGGTCGTCCTGAAAAACACAGGCTCTGCCGCCATCGAGGATTGGTCGGTCCAAATCACAATGCCTTCGGCCATCTCCTCGATTTGGAACGCCAAGCTGGTTTCCCGAAATGGAAACACCACCACGGTGACCCACTCGGGCTGGAATTCCACAATTCCCGCCGGCGGCCAGGTGGACTTCGGCTTCGTCGCCTCGCCGGGCGGACTCCAGCCCGGCGATATTCGCGTGTCCCTCTCGGGCGAAACCTCCCCGCCGCCGCCCGCTCCCACGCCAATTCCTTCGCCTACGCCTGCAAATTCTCCCTCTCCCACACCGGCTCCGGAGCCGCCTACGGCTTCCTCGCCCGATGCCGACTTCATTAGCAACGGCGTGCGGGTGGAGTTCCGCGTCATTTCGGATTGGGGCAGCGGCCTCACAGGCTCGGTGAAATTGGTGAATACCACCTCTGCGCCGATCAGTGCTTGGACGCTCGCCATGGACCTCGCCACCTCGCCCAGCAGCGTGTGGGACGCCACCCACAGCCGCAGCGGCCAGCGCTCGCAATTCACACCCCTAGGCTGGAACGCCACAATCCCGGCGGGCGGCAGCGTGTCGTTCGGCTTCAATGCCGCACCGGGAAATCTCAAAACTCCGCCTGCGAATGTGAGCGTTTCCACAACGAGCTCAACTCCGCAGCCCACTCCCGCACCGGTCCAACCAACGCCCACGCCTGCGCCTGCCGAACCCACGCCGGCTCCAACTCCAACTCCCGCTCCTGTGGTTCCTTCCCCAACTCCGACGCCAGCTCCGACGCCAGTCGCTGGTGGAAGCGGCCCTTCGATCGATGGGTCCAAGATTGTCGGCTACTTCGTCGAGTGGGGCATCTACGGCCGGAACTACAATGTGACTGACATCCCCGCCGAGAAATTGAATGTGATCAATTATGCCTTCGCGAATATCAGCCCCGACGGCCGCGTGGTGATCTACGACAGCTGGGCGGCCGTTGAGAAAGCCTTCCCAGGCGATTCTTGGGAAAAAATGCCGCGCGGCAATTTTAACCAACTCGCCAAGCTGAAGGAAAAACACCCCCACCTCGTCACGATGATCTCGGTCGGCGGATGGACGCTTTCCAACCGCTTCTCCGATGTGGCGCTCACTCCCGCCTCCCGCGCGGTCTTCGCGCAGTCGGCGGTGGATTTCATGGTCCAGCACGGATTCGACGGCGTGGACATCGATTGGGAATATCCGGTTGGCGGCGGTCTGGAATCGAATGTCTATCGTCCCGAGGATAAACAAAACTACACGCTCCTGCTGCGCGAACTCCGCACCCGCCTCGATGCGCAGGGCGCGAAGGACGGCCGGAAATACTACCTCACGATCGCCGCTCCGGCAGGAGACGACAAAATCCGAAACATCGAACCCGCCGGCATCGCCGAGGCGTGCGATTGGATCAACATCATGACCTACGACTTCGCCGGCGGCTGGGAAAAGAAAACCGGCCACCAGGCTCCGCTCTTTAGCCCCGAAGGCCGCGAAGCCAGCGCCGTCTCCACCCTCTGGAGCGTGGATGGCGCGGTGTCTCAATTCCTCGAGGCCGGCGTGGATCCGAAGAAGCTCGTCGTGGGAGTTCCCTTCTATGGTCGCGGCTGGAGCGGTGTGCCTGCCACGAACAGCGGTATCGGCCAACTCTCGACCGGACTCCCGCAAGGCTCCTACGAACCGGGCGTGTTCGACTACAAGGACCTCGTCTCGTTGATCCAATCGCAGCCCGCTACCTACCAGGTCTTCGAGGACACCAACGCCGAGGCGTCGTTCCTTTATGCACCGACGCAGAACGGCCTCTGGGTTTCGTTCGACGACACGGAGATCGTGAATCGCAAGGTCGATTACATCAAGGATCTCGGTCTAGGCGGCGCGATGTTCTGGGAGTTGAGCGGCGACACGAAGGATCCATCCACCTCGCTACTCGAGGCGCTGCATCGCGGACTCATCAGGGAAAAATAAATGCCCGCAACCCGCGGAGGGTGAATCTTCCGCGGGTTTCCGGGGGGGCAGTGCTTGTTTTTCCTCAAATCGCACCCGCCGACCTCGAACTTGCTGTTTGCCCCGGCGCCAATAGGATGTCGCGCCTATGACGGTTCCCAAGGTTTCAGAGCGCACGGTGGCAGGGTATCGGGTGAGTTGCGGCCGTATGGTTCCCTTCGGCGCCAGCCATGTGCGGTCGGGGGTGAATTTCTCCGTGTTCAGCGCGAACGGCACGGGGTGCACGCTGGTTTTGTTCAAGCATGGCGAGGCAAAACCCGTCGCCGAAATTCCATTCCCGGCTGACTTCCGGCTCGGCCATGTCTGGGCAATGATCGTGCATGATCTGGAGCCCGGAGATTTGGAATACGGGTTTCGGATGGAGGGGCCCTGGAATCCGCTGGAGGGCCATTATTTCGACTCCTCGAAAATCCTCCTCGACCCCTACGCGCGGGAGATTGTCGGCCGCGAAGAGTGGATGCAGGCCGTTCCTTCCTCCACCAAGCCGGTTTTCCGCTCACGCCTCGCCGCCAGCGCGGGCCAGACCGAGCCGAACCAGGCCCCGCGAGTTCCCGACAGTGAGTTGATCATTTACGAACTCCATTTACGCGGCTTCACGCGCCACCCGAATGCCAGCGTGAAAAATCCCGGCACCTTTGCCGGCCTTGCGGAAAAAGCCGCGCACTTGAAGGAACTCGGCGTGAATTGTGTGGAGTTGATGCCTGTCTTTGAATTCGACGAGATGGAAAACAGCCGGACGAACCCGACCACCGGCGAGGTTCTCTGCAATTACTGGGGCTACAGCACGGTGGGATTCTGCGCCCCGAAGGCCAGCTTCGCAGCGGGGGCGAAGGATTTTCGTCAGGTGGACGAGATGAAGGACATGGTCCGCTCGCTCCACGGCGCCGGGATCGAAGTCATGCTCGATGTGGTCTTCAACCACACTGCCGAGGGCAACGAGACCGGGCCGGTTTTTTCCTTCCGCGGGCTCGACAACAAGACCTGGTATATCCTCGACGAGAAGGGACGGAACACGAACTACTCCGGTTGCGGAAACACAGTGAACTGCAACTACCCCGCCGTTCGCGAGTTCATCTACAACTGCCTCCGCCACTGGGCCGCCGAATACCACATCGACGGCTTCCGTTTCGACCTCGCCTCGATCCTTGGCCGCGACTCGAAAGGCGAACCTCTCGCCAACCCTCCCCTGCTCGAATTCCTCGCGCACGATCCCGTCCTCGCCGATTGCAAACTCGTCGCCGAAGCCTGGGACGCCGGCGGGCTCTATCAAGTCGGCAACTTCCCGAGCTACGGGCGCTGGATGGAATGGAACGGCAAATACCGCGATTGCGCGCGGCGTTTCCTCAAAGGCGACCCCGGTATGGTCGGCGAAATGGTCCAGCGCATCCTCGGCTCGCCCGACCTTTACCGCGAAGCTGGCCGCAAACCCACGGCCTCGGTTAATTTCATCACCTGCCACGACGGCTTCACGCTCCGCGACCTCTTTTCCTACAACGGCAAACACAACCTCGAAAACGGCGAGAACAACCAGGACGGCTCGAATGACAACATGAGCTGGAATTGCGGTGCCGAAGGCACGACCGACGATCCCAACATCCTCGCGCTTCGCTTGCGGCTTTCGAAAAACGCCATGGCGCTCCTCCTCACGAGCCAAGGCGTGCCGATGATTTACATGGGCGACGAGTGCGGCCGCACCCAGCGCGGAAACAACAACGCATATTGCCACGACTCGGATTGGAACTGGATGGATTGGGAACCCGACGCCCACGGGCGTGAGCTTTTCCGATTCACTAAAAACATGATCGCCTTCCGCAAGGCCCACCCTGCCTTGCGCCAGCCGGAGTTTTTCGAGGAGCGCGACCAAATTGGCAGCGGCTACCCGGACATCAGCTGGCACGGCGTGTTGCCATGGCATCCCGACTGGTCGCCCTCCAGCCGCACGCTGGCGTTCATGATTTGCGGACGCCACCACGAGGTCATGGGCGGCGACCCGCATTTCATTTATGTCTTGCTGAACATGTATTACGAGCCGCTGAGTTTTGGCCTGCCGGTCCTGCCGAAGAAAATGCTCTGGCACCGCTTTGCCGACACCAGCCTCGCTGCGCCCGACGACATTTGCGAGCCGGGCCAGGAAAAGCCGCTCGAGGTTCAAAAAAGCTACGCCATCCGCGAGCGCTCGATCGCCATACTGCTCGGAAAATAAAAAATCATGCCGACCGACTGGATCGTTGCGGCGCATTTGTTCGCCACCTTTGCGATGACCGGGATCATCTGGTTCGTGCAGATCGTTCACTACCCGATGCTCTCGCGCCTGCCGCACGAGAATTTCGGGGAACTCGAGCGCGAGCACTGCGACCGCACCGGATTCGTGGTTGCCCCACCGATGCTTGTGGAGGCGTTCACCCTAGGTTGGCTCATTCTGGAGGGATTCGACTCACCGCTTTTCCTCTTCACCGCCGCGCTTCTGGGGGTCGTGTGGCTCTCGACATTCACCCTGCAAGTCCCCGCGCACCGAGCCCTTCTCCAAGGATGGAGCGAACCTGTGCACCGGCGACTCGTTTTGACAAACTGGATCCGCACCGCCGCGTGGACTCTCCGCGCCGGGATTTTGGCCGGGATTTTTCTTTGAGAATTCCCCTTGCCCTACGGGTTCTACTCCGCTAGTTATCTCGCCCCTTTCACTAAATTCCAGTCATGGCCAAAAAAGCGAATAAACCAGCGAAAGCAAAAGCCGTTGTCAAAAAGGCGGCTCCTGCCAAAGCCAAAAAACCTGCCCCCAAGGCCAAGCCTGCGGCTGCGAAAAAGAAACCCGCTCCGGCTAAGAAGCCCGCGGTGAAAAAAACAGTGCCCGCTAAAAAGTCAGCACCAGCCAAAAAACCAGCGGTGAAAAAAGTCACCGTTAAAAAGCCTGCCCCCAAGAAGGCTCCAGCCGAAAAGGCACCAGCTGTAAAAGCTCCCGTTAAAAAGCCTGTTGCTATTAATAAGGTCGCTCCCGTGAAGCTTAAGGGCACGGCGAAGCCCGCCGCCAAGCCATTGCCAAAAAACCTTCCGCCCCTCATCAAGAAGGCCGTGCCAAAAGTGAAACTCAGCCCTTGGCTCGTGAAACAGCAAGCCCGCCTTCTTCATCTCAAGGACGAACTTCTTGACGCGATGAATGGTGTCGGCCGCGACACCCTCCGCACTCGTGCCGAGGGCAGTGATGCCTCGGGATTTGGCATGCATACCGGCGATGCCGGGAGCGACGCCTACGATCGCGACTTTGCCCTGAGCCTCCTCTCGCAGGAGCGCGACTCCCTTTTCGAAATCGATGCCGCTCTTAAGAAAATCCAAGACGGCGCCTACGGGCTTTGTGAAATTTCCGGCAAGCCAATCCCTCACGCCCGCCTCGAGGCCCTGCCTTTCGCGCGCTACACCGTCGAGTGCCAAGCCGACCTCGAAAAAAATAACCGTCTCCACCGCGTCCGCCAACCGGTCACCTCACTCTTCGGCTTGAACGAAGACGAGGCCGAGGGCGAAGAGGAGGAGCCCGCCACCGAATCAAAGGAATAACGACCATGCCACAAGACAACATCACCCTCGAGTGCACCGAGGCCAAAGCCGAGGGCAAACCCGCCTCGCGCTATATCACCACACGCAACAAAAAAAGCCCACGCACCCCGAACCGGCTTGAGAAAAAGAAATTCAACCCTTTCCTCAACCGTCACACCCTCCACCGCGAGATCAAATAATACGCCATGCAGCCTAAAACACCACAACGCCGCACCAACTTCCGCCGCGCCAATCGCTCGATGCCACGGCGCCGCATCGACCTCAACATCGAGGCCATCGACTACAAGAATCCCGAACTTCTCAAACGCTTCGTCACAGAAAGCGGTAAAATCCTGCCACGGCGCGTGACCGGCATGTCCGCCCGCATTCATCGCAAGATTACCCGCGAGGTGAAGCGCGCCCGTGCCGCGCTCCTCATGAAGTAATTTCCTCCTTCAACGGCCCGGTCGGCGATGCCTACGCATTCCGACCGGGCCATTTTTTTGTTTCGCTGTGTCTTGAAATTCCAAAAAAACCAGCCAATCTCCGTCGCATGAAAAAAATCCTCGTCCTAGCCACCGCTACCGCCATCGCTTTTCTCCCCGCTTGTAAGAAAAAAGAAAAAGGCGATCAGTTTGCCGGAGTCGACGGCGATTTTGTGACCAGCACACCGCTTGGAGAACGCTTTGAGGGCGGCGCGAATTTCATGAGCCCGAATGTTCAGAAAGGACAGTTCTCCCCTGTTTTCTTCAGCTTCGACAGCTACAGCGTCGAGCCAGCCGAGTCCTCCAAAATCCAAGCCGTCTCCTCGTCCATTTCCGCTGGTTCCGACCGCCTCATCATCGCCGGCTTCACCGACGAGCGCGGCACGCAGGAATACAACCGCGGCCTCGGCGAGCGCCGTGCGCAGGCCGTCCGCCAAGCCTTGATTGATGCTGGCATCCAAGGCGACCGCATTCAGACTGTGAGCTTCGGCAGCGAAATGCCCGCCGATCCCGCGAGCACCGATGCCGCTTGGGCCAAAAACCGCCGCGCTGAATTCGGCGTCGTCAAGTAAGCCCAAAGGGCCAACTGACGACCTCGCTCCAGTTCCGGCTAGACGCCCGCTCTAGCCATTCCCGCGCCCGCGCGGCGACTTTTCGCACCCTGCACAACGAGGTCCGCACCCCCTTGTTCATGCCTGTAGGCACGCATGCGACGGTGAAAGCCCAGACACCCGATTTCCTTCACGACTCGGGCTCCCAAATCCTCCTCGCCAATACCTACCACCTTCTCCTCCGTCCAGGACCCGAGGTTTTTCGACAAGTCGGCGGCATCCACCCATTCATGAGCTGGGAGCGCTCCGTCCTCACCGACTCGGGCGGATTCCAGATTTTTTCTCTCCCCCACTCGCGCTCGATGACCGAGGAGGGAGCGGTTTTTCAGAGCTACCTCGACGGCCGCACGATTCTCCTGAGCCCCGAGCGCAGCATTGAAACACAGGTCGCCATTGGCAGTGACATCATGATGGTCCTCGATCAATGCGTGCCCTCGACGGTCGATGAATCCATCGCCCGCGCCGCGATGGAACTCACCCACCGCTGGGCCGCACGCAGCCTCGCTGCCCGGGGCGATTCCCCACAGGCCATGTTCGCCATTGTCCAAGGCGCGCTGCATTTGGGCCTCCGCAAAGAAAGCGCCGAAGCGCTGTGTGCGATGCCTTTCGACGGCTACGCGATCGGCGGGCTCGCCGTCGGCGAAGGCAAGAGTGAGCGAGAGGACACCTGCGAATTCGCCGCCTCGCTTTTGCCGGAAGACAAGCCCCGATACCTCATGGGTGTCGGCACCCCGCTCGATATTTTGGAAGCGGTCCACCGTGGCGTGGACATGTTCGATTGCATCATCCCCACGCAAGTCGCGCAGCGCGGCGGGGCCTTCACTTCGCGCGGATTCCTGCAGCTCCGGCGCGGCATTTATAAAAGCTCTACGGAGCCACTCGATCCCGATTGCCCCTGCCCGACCTGCGCCCGCCACACCCGCGCCTATCTGCATCACCTCACAAAGTGCAAGGAGACGCTCGGCTGGCAACTCATCGGCCAGCACAACATTTTTTTCTACCACCGCCTTATGGCAGAAATCCGCCAGAGCATCCTCGAGGATCGCTTCCTCCCGCTCTACGAGGAAAAGCGGGCCATCCTCGCCGTGGACGACCTCGACAATCCGGTGACCCCGATGCGCCGAAACCCCCCAAAATCCCTGAAGCTCGGAGCCTACAAAATCCACACAGCCCTCGAGGGATTCTCGAGCATCCTCCACATCGACTCCGGCGAGATCATGCACTCACGCACCGAGCCGATGGTCGAGTCCCGCCAGCTCTACATCGAGCAGTCCCGCCTCGCCGAGCGCCTCCGTGAGGAAACCTCCGACCCGCTTGTGATCTGGGATGTCGGCCTAGGCGCCGCCGCCAACGCCATGGCGGCGATCGAGTGTTTCGAGTCGCTCGCAGAAACCGGCCCCGTGCGACCGATGCACCTCGTCAGTTTCGAGAACGACCTCGACTCGCTCCGACTCGCTTTCAAAAACCACGACCGCTTCCCCTACCTGCGCCACGGCGGCCCCGCCGCAATTCTTAAAAACGGCCGCTGGCAATCCAAGAAACACCCTGGTCTTTCCTGGGAACTTCTCGAGGGCGGCTTTCTGGAAAACCTCGGCTCCGCCGCCGCGCCGGATTTGATTTTCTACGACATGTTCTCCGGAAAAACCTCTGGCTTCGCGTGGACTCTCGACGCCTTCCGCGAAATCCTCGCGCGCTGTGCGGGCCGCGATGTCGAGTTGTTCACCTACACCTGCTCCACCGCCTCGCGCGTGGCCATGCTTGGCGCAGGCTTCGGAGTCGCCCGCGGGCGCAACGCCGGGGACAAAGAAGAAACCACCATCGCATTCACCGATCTCGAAATCGCCCGA
>JBDKIG010000006.1:0-29214 GCA_039797215.1 Verrucomicrobiota bacterium
TTGTCGGCCACCCCACCCGCCTTGCGGGGACATCCAGACCCCCAATTTGGCGCCATGCTTTTCGGCGACTTCTTTCATGACCCTCCACTCGTTTGGGTTACGCTTGGGGTCGAACTGCCAGACATCGGTGGCCGTGCCGGACACATTGTCCCACGGATCATCGAACATGAACAACTCCACGGGCACCCCGCGCTTGACGGTCAATTCGTTATGGAATCTCTGAATTCGCTCAAGGGCCTCGGCTTCATCCGCTTTCTTCGTTCGTTCGGTATGGAGGATGTCATACCACGCATTGTAGTGCAGGACTTGGTGATAGGAATGCGAGCGCTCGCGCTCCAGGTAGTAGTTGAAGGCTCGGCGGCGCTGGTCTTTTGGGTAAATGCCAATGGCGGCGCGTTGATGAACAGTCTCACCCGGCTTGACCGCCATATTGGCGCGGTCCCAGTAAAAGGTCAGTTTTTCCCCGGCGATGAGTGGCCGGGCTGTCGGATGGTGAAACCCGAAGAAAAAGCGCTCGTTCGCCACCGGACTCCCGGCCGGAGTGCCGAGTTGCTTCAGGTTCTTGGCGGTCACATCCAGCATGACCAAGCGGTTCAGACTCAAATCCCCGCGCATCGGTGTGATCGTGACATCGAAGAGGATGTAGTTGGAATCGTCCCGAAGATTGGGCTTCCAGACCACGCGATAGGAATCGTCGGGGGCGGTAAAAGTCAGGGCAAACGACTTGGCTGCGTCATGATCACCCAACCGAGGTGAGGTCGTGTCTGCGGAAATCGTTTCTTCCGGAATTTGCGGATCGAGTTTCAACGCCGAGGCGTTCACAGGCTTGCCGTCCACGACCAAAGAGAATGGTTCATCGACGACAACGCTGGACCCGGCTTCTCCAGGGATGTCGAAGCGGGCATTCGCCACGCGACCCTCGGTGACATCAAACTGGAAGGACACGAGGTCGTTTTGAAGCGTGTGGGTCTTTCCTCGGACGATGGCTTTCGCGCGGCCAGGGGAGCGCTGATCGGGGTAGTCGAATTGGACAGGCGCCTTAGGCTTTTCTGCCCATGCCGCTGGTGCAGGCAACAAGTGCAAACCCATGATCAAACATCCAATGTAATGTAAGTGATTTTTCACTAGTGTCATGTTACAAATCACACAACTCCATTTGGTTAAGTTTTTCAGCTTCAGGATTTCTGAAAATCTTATTTCGTAAGCGAAAATCCGTCGATCCGGACCACTTCCTGATCACTTTCTGTTTTCACGACGAAGCACAAGCTGCTGGTGCCCGCTTTGTTGTCCAGCGTGCATGTGGCCGTCTGAAACGAATCCCAGCCACCCGTATTCGAAACCGGTAATACACCGAGCAAGCGTCCCTGCGGATTTCCGTCGCGCACCTCGATCTCCCCATCGACCGCACTTCCGCACGCAAGCGACACATGCAAGGTGGCATTAGCCGGGATGTTGTGAATGTTGGGATAATACAGTTCGCTTCCCGATGTCAGGCTCCGCATCTCAAACCCACCGACCGGGCATTCGCGTTTCTCGGCCCGAACAGCCTTAAAGTAATTCTCGGCTTCGATGCGTCCGCCATCCGCATCGTATTGGCCCACCCCAAGCGAATCGATACGAACCGGGGCCATGTCGCCATTGTCCAGATAGTGGAGATAGGCCATGACCGATGCCCGGTAGACGCCGTTGTAACCCGGTTGACTTGCATCGTTGACGACATAATACCACTGGTTGTTAAATTCAAAAAAGTTGCCGTGTCGATCGATCCACACATTGCCTTTGCGGTATTCCGGAGCAAGAAGCTCCGGTTTGATCACCGTTCCCCTGTATTCATAGGGACCATACACGGAGTTCGACACCGCGTAGAAACTGCTCCACGATAGGTAGTAGATACCGTTGCGCTTATGTAGCGACGGTTTGTCATCGGTCGGTCGCTCCGTATTTTTGCCATCCAGATTATAAGGACCGTGGGGGTTGTTGATCGTGATCAAGCGGGGCTCCTCGGCGAAGCTGATCATGTCCTCATTCATGCGGGCGATATGGTAGTTCCAAACCCCGTATACCATGTAATACTCGCCGTCATCATCTTTCAGAAGATCTGCATCATAACCTTTGGAAATCAGCGGCTTGCCTAGAGGGTCACGCCACGGGCCCTTCACAGAGTCGGCTACCACCACCCCGCCTTGAGCACCGCCGGCAGAGAAATAAAAGTAGCACTTGCCATGGCGAAACGCCCCGAAGGGAGCCCAACAGTCCGTGAACGGACGCTTGAGATATGTGTCTTTTGGATCCAATACACTCTCCAATTGCCAGTCCAATAAGTTCTTCGACGACCAGACCCACCAGTCCTTCATCACAAATGTCGGATTGTCCGGAGAGAAATCATGGCCCGCGAACAGATAGACTTTTCCATCGTGAACCACCCCGTGCGGGTCGTTCAACGCCGATCCAAAATCATGATTCAGGGGATTATTGATGATCTTCATGGCACTGTCCTTTACAGTCGTATTGTCAGCGGCAACCGGTTCGTTCTTCCTATTCAGTTGCTCCACAGCAGCAGGCTGTCCTAGCACTTCGGACAACAAAGCCATGGTGATTCCTAAAGTCGCGAGCCCGATCCGGGGATAGTTTGGTGTTTTCTTATTTGGTGTTTTCATAAAATCGGATTTTTCTTATTTTAAATTACTTTAAGTAGTTCTCCTCCTGAAGCCAGGCCATGAAGTCTCGCACCTGCGCTCTGAGGGGTTCTTCATCGGCAACGCTCCCTTTGGCCGTCAAGGGGTCATAGAAAACTCCGGTTACATAGTCGCCGGACTTTGTTTTCAGTTCTTCAGCAAGATTTTGTGCCGCACCGAGAAAGTCTGTGATGCGGTCTGTGTTGTCCGACCGGTCGGGGATGTCCTCGCTGGTCAGAACTTCGAAGGCGAACTTGCCATCTTGGCTGACACCATCAAAAACCATCGTGACCGACTGGTCTTGCGGCACAACCTCGGGGGACAAAGCTTTGCCATCCCGCGTGGAGCGAATCCCTTCAACGCTCGGCATTTTTCCATCCACAGTGAATTCCACGCCCAGCTTTTTGGCCTCATTCCGAATGACGATTCGCGCGTCCCTTTCAGACCAAGTCGGGGGCTTTTTGTTCCGCGAGGCCACAATGGAGTCGGCGTGCTGTCCGGGGCCGTGTTGAAAGACCGGAGCCACCAAGAGAGCGCCGGAGCCTGTCGATTTTTCCCCCACTTCGGATGGAGAGGCGGCTTTGACTTCATTCCCCGACGGCGAAACCCTCGACAGCGAATGGCGGCTGTATTTTTGATTTCTCTCCCTGAAAATCTTGTCTCGATTCTTCGCCGCTTCCACGAGTTTGGCGTCATCCGGCGAGAGCGTCGCGATGGTCGTTTCGCCGCCATCCACCCCATCAGCCCTCACTTTCAATCGAATCGATCCCGGTTGCTTCGTGGACTTCACGATCAAACGGCAGCGCCCGTAAAATGTCTCGACCTGTTGGCCTTTGAAGAGCGCGTGGTTCGTGGCGCTTCCGTTATCCACGCCAACCAACGCGCCGGCCCCCTCCACAGCCACCCGAACCATCCGATCGGAATCCCGACAGACGACGCCCTTTTCATCCACCAAGCGGACTTCCAGAAAACTCAAATCCGCGCCGTCCGCTGCGATTTCGGAACGGTCGGCGAGGAGTTCCAGTCGCTTGGGCGCACCGGCTGTTCGCACGATGTCGGTGCTCACCACTTGGCCTTGATTCCGCCCCACCGCCTTCAACTCCCCGGGCGCAAATGGCACCAACCACTCCGCACGCAAGCTCTCGGAGCGATTGATTTTTTTCACCCCAAGCGACTTGTTGTTCAGGAAAAGTTCCACATCCTCGCAGTTGCTGAAAACCCAAACCGGCAGGGGCGCGAGAAAGTATTGCGACCAGTTCCAGCTCTGCGGAAGGATTCGCACCATCGGCTCATCGGTCCAGTCGGATTGGTAAATGTAGTAAGAATCCTTCGGAAAACCGGCTGTATCGATGATGCCGAACAGACCATTACGAGCGGGCCAGTGAAAAGGGAAACACTCCCCGAGGTAGTCGAATCCCGTCCAAGCGAATTGCCCGGCGACCCACGGCGACTTTCTCAAAGTCATCAAGGTGAATTCCGTGCGATCGTTGCCCCAGAATTTCCCGTATCCTGTGCACTCGGAATTGTTTTTGACATTCTGAATCCCCATCTTGACGCCCTGATCCTTCACGATCTCATACGAGTAACTGTCGCGCGTAGCGAAGTTGGTTGCGTTTTCCGTGCCGATCAGGGGCTTTTTGCCCTGGAGTTTGGGGTAAAAATGTAAGCCGTAATTTTGTCCATAGACATCGAGGGCGGCCGTGATGCCATTTTTCTCGCAAGCCTCCGGGGAATTGCAGGCCGCCGTGACCGCCCGGCTGGGGTCGTGCTTTTTGCAAATCTCCACCAACCGTTTGGCAATCGCCCCGCCTTGTCCGGGGAAATCCTCCCTGTGCTGTTCGTTCACCTCATTGCCCACGCTCCAGAGGATCACGCAGGGGTGGTTGCGGTCGCGCCGGACCATGTCGGCCAAATCCCGCTCATGCCACTCCTTGAAATACTGATGGTAGTCATTTCCCAGCTTCTTTTGTTCCCAGACATCGAACGCCTCATTCATCACTAGGAAACCCATGCGGTCGCACATCGCGTAAAATTCCGGCTCGCGCGGATTGTGGCTCGTGCGGATGGCATTGCAGCCCATGTCGCGCAGAATTTCGAGCTGACGCCGGAGCGCGGCCTCGGAAATCGCAGTCCCGAGAGCGCCGAAGTCGTGGTGCAAGCAAACACCTTTAATATCAACGCGTTCGCCGTTCAGTAAAAACCCCCGGTCGGCCGTGAATTCGCAAGTCCGAATGCCCAGCGGTGTCGTGTATTCATCCAAAACTTTGCCGCCTGCTTGGACGGTGCTCACCACTTGATACAAATCCGGGGAGTCAGGGGACCAGAGCTGGGGATTGGCGATGACGAATTGCTGATCGAATTCCTGCATCCCGCCCGCCGCAATGCGCTGGGTGGTTTCCGTTTTCGCGACCTCGTTGCCCAGCGGGTCGAGAATCACCGAGCGCAACAGAACCTCCGAGGGCTCGCCGGATTTGTTTTCCACTTCCGTGCGCAGGCGGACGGTGGCCTTTTCCTTCGTAACCTCTGGCGTCGTGACCGCCGTGCCCCAGTGGGCGACATGGATCGGGTTCATCTTCACGAGCCAGACACGGCGGTAGATTCCGGCCCCCGGATACCAGCGGCTGCCATTCGGCTCGACATTGGCACGGACGGCGATGTGGTTTTTCTCCGGCCCGTATTTCAGGTAGGGCGTCAGGTCGTAGCGGAATCCCATGTATCCACTCGGGCGCTTCCCCAGAAGATGGCCGTTGATCCAGACCTGGCTGTCCATGGAGACGCCGTCAAAATCGATGGCGATTTCTTTGCCTTTATCCGACTCGGGAATCGTGAATGTCTTGCGATACCACCCCACGCCTCCAGGAAGATAGCCAACGGAAGACCCCCCGGGCATTTGGGGATCATAGGACAGCTCAATACTCCAGTCGTGCGGCACATCCAGCACCCGCCATTTCGAGTCATCGAACCCCACTTTTTCTGCGCCGGGGACATCCCCGAGATGAAAAGTCCACGCCTCTAGGAGGGGAGCCACGATGCGGGTTCCCTTAGCATTTGGCGCCCCGAGCCCCATCTGGTTTGAGAGAAGAAGGGAAACCAATCCCCCGAGGACGATCGATGGCAGGAGACGAGATGGGGTCATTTCGATGCTGAGGTGAGTGGCGGAGGCATGACCCTAAAAATTGCCAAAGGCCAATGCGATCAAGGGCCGACCACCCATTTCATATTGCGGAAACGCGGTGGCGGGCCCTGCCAGTTTCCGCCAACTTCTCTGTTGGTTTTGCCGGTTAGGTTTTCCTTCGCGGCGAGTCGCAGTTCCCTGTTCTCGCTCCAATCTTTGAGCGGCTGGTTGGAGGCGTCGCGGAAATCCGCCGGGCTCAGAGAGACCAGCTGCCAATCCGGCCCGCCGTTCAGAACGGCCTCGGCAGCGGAGGTGTTCAGGCCAATCACGAGCTTGTTGGGTTGGTCGGATTGGACCTCGACCTCCAGGCGCGCATTGACCGGCGCCTTCCACTCGTCGGTATAAATTTTGTGGGTCGAGATCGCCCACTCTTCGGGCTTGTAGGCGAACCATTGCTTTTTCCAATCGCCCTCGAAGTCCTCGATGAGGAGCGAGGGCTGGCGGGTGGCCTTGACTCCTGCGGCCTGAAGGAGCTTCGCGGCCACCATGTGCGGCGGGGAGGAAATCACAAAGCGATCCGAGGAATAGGCGCGTGCATAATAGCCGGCGCCTTGGATCGGTTTGTCCAAGCCGTAGATCACATTGGCATAGACCCAGAGCGGTTTTTCCAATCCGCACAGGGGCAATTTGGCCTTCCAGAGGTCGCCCTCCTTTCGAGCCGGGGCGTAATACCAGAAGCGGTTTTTCGTGTTTTGGAAATCGTCTTTAGCCCCGACCATCTGGCCTTCGCGGGTGTAATAAACCTCGACGCCCAAGACCGGCTTCGCGGCGTCCGGCCGGATGCTGAA
This sequence comes from Verrucomicrobiota bacterium, assembly GCA_039797215.1. GTDB lineage: Bacteria > Verrucomicrobiota > Verrucomicrobiia > Chthoniobacterales > Terrimicrobiaceae > UBA967. The sequence continues at coordinate 6,639 of JBDKIG010000006.1, forward strand.
TTCGGGCACGCCGTCGCTTGTTTTGAGATTCAGCTGGGTCCAAGGCGTCTCCGGAACGACCCCCTCGCCCTTCAGCTGGCGATCCATCCAGACTTGGGTGGCGACTTCGTATTCGGCGGTATCCTGGTGGTTGTGGTGCGGCGAGATAGTGAGGCGCCACTCGCGGGTCTTGAGTTCATGCAACGCGGCTGGCAGGTGGTTGAGGAGCCCGTGAAAATCATTCGAGGGGTTGAGAAAGAAAATCGGGCAGGAAATGTTTTTGAGATAGTTATTGTCGGCGATCGTCGCCACATAGAGCGGGCTGGCGTTTTGCCGGTCGCTGATACCGCCGCAGGAGGGAGCGACAGCCTTCACGCGGTCATCGCTACCGGCCGTGAGCACGGAGATTTTCCCGCCCATCGAGAAGCCGTAAACTCCGAGCCGGTTGGCGTCCACCTCCGGCTGCTGCTCGAGAAAGGTCAGCGCGCGCCGCGCGGCAAATGTTGCGAGGAACCACGGGCTATTCCGAGGAGACTCGATCGCATCGAGGGTCCAGGCCGTGGGCTTGACGCCTGTGAAGTCGCCTTTTGGATCACGGGTCGGAGAATGGTAGCCATCCAAAAGGCCCCAATCGGTGGTGACGAAGTAGTTCGGGTCGTCTTTTTTGCCCTCCCAGAAAAGTTTCACGCGATCGGGATTCACATGGTAGCCGGGCGCGGCGATCCGGCCCGCCCAAGCGATCACGATCGTCGCATAGCCGCGCTTGGCATTGGCCAGGACCTGCTCGTATTGGGCAAACTGACCCCCGCCATGAATTTGCACCAAACCGGGAAGCTTGCTGCCGTCCTTGGGATATCCATAGACCGCTGCCATCATCGCTTTTTGGCCTTTGAAGACGCCGACACAATACCGGAGCACCTTTAAAATCACGCCGTCCTCTTCCCACTCCTTCAAGACCTCGACATCCAGCGGCTCCGCCCGCATGTCAATGCCTCTCCAGAGTTCCTCCCGCGATTGCGGGGCATTGGCCGAGAGAGGATCGCCGTAAGAAGTCGGAGGTGTCGGCTGAGCCATGGTGTTCAAAGCAGTTAAAGCCAAACAAGAAAGGCAGGAGAGAAGTGGGGAGTGGATACCTAGTTTCATTTTTTAGTTGAGAAATTGGATGTCTTTTTTTCGGGATTCGGGGGTGACCTTCAGATCCAGCACTTTACCGTTTTCTACCCGTCCTTCGACGGTGGTTTGGTAGGGAGCGTGGAGTTTGAAGGAGGCATTCCAATCCTTCGGCCAGGCGGGAAGCAGAAAGATTTTCTTCCCATCCGTCTGTATGAGCATGCACTGGAGCACCCGTTCAATCACCGAGCCATGGCATTGGTCGGGAATCCAGTCGAAGTTCGGCCCCCAGAAGGCGGGGAACCGACTGTCCGGGCGCTTGGACCGCTCCACCTCGTTACCAATGAGATTTTCATTGATAACGCTCTGGATGAGTAAATCTTTCGCCTCGGTGGTCAACCCCAGCATGGCCGCTTGGATGGAATTTTGTTGCCAACCACCGTTGCCTTTATTCGCGCGTCGAACAAAGGTTTCGCGAGCGACATCCAAGTGCGGCCTTCCGACACCATAAACCGGATAGGGAAACACCGCATACAACTCGGGGTTTTCGCAGTTTTTCCTTTCGGAGAAAACATGGGCCGGCTTGATCCATTTTTTTCCAGCCTCCTCGGCGATCGGGATTTCACGCACTTCCTCAAGCAGGCGCTTCCAGCGATTTCGCTGGTCCTCACTTGTGGTGGATTCTGGCAGCGCGAGGAGACCCGGTAACACCACGCGCAGACCGGCGACGACCGGGGTGGGATCCTCTGCGGTGTGCCATGTTTCCAACGACTGCGAAGGCGAAACATGCAGCTTGCCATCCGGATTACGGGGATAATGCCGACTATAGAAAGTCACGACCTCATCGGCGATCGGCACTAGCGTGTCCTTCACGAAGGATTGATCCTGAGTATAAAGATAGTAGTCCAACATCATGGCGGAAAGTTCCAAGCCACAGTCCCAGTTATACTTCATATAGCCCGAGGTCGCGTAGAAACCGGGATTGTTCACGCCAAAATCCGTGGTGCGGAACAGCCCCCAAATCTGAATGGTCTCGGAGAAGAAAACCCCCTCGTGCCCGAAGTAGCGGCGCGTGCGCTCCCTCAGCAACGGCAACATCTCGCGATACATGTTAAAGAGCGGCAGCATCAGGTCGAAATCCCCCGAGGTCAGCATCGGCCAGTAAATGAGCCGGGTATTCTGAAACCAATACGGCCCCCCCCATCGGCGGTGGTCAGGCCCAAATTGAACTCCCTCCGGTTCCGCATGAAAGGCGTCCACCCCATCAACGGTGAAAAGCGAGCCGTTGAACTTGATCGGGTAAGCCCCCCGGCCCGCACAGGCATTCATGAACCTCTGCAAGGCATAAGCTTGACTGACCTCTGTGCTGTGATCTGCCGGCGACTCGCTGGCCTTTCCAGCGACTTTCTGGCCATTGATGTAAACGGCCCACCTGTTTTGATCGGCCTCCATCACGACCGCCACATGGTTCCATTCTCCTATTTTCAAGCCGTTGGGGATATCCACCCGATGATTTCCCGCAATCAATCGCAGGTTATTTGCGGTGTAGGAATCCAACAGAAAGCCCTCGTCGTTTCCCGGCATCGTCTTGTCCCAGATTCTTCCGATTCGGTTGCTAGCGTGAGGCTTGACCCAGGCCTCCAAAGTAATCTCAGAGGAATCACTCCATTGTGAGGAATTGGGAACCTCGGAATAAAACTCCGAGGTCGTGGTAAAAAGAATATCTCCTTCGGGGATTTGAGAACTTGGGGAACGGGTTAACGCGATTTTTTTGATTTCGGCATCACTTAAGGCGCGCTTGAAAATACTCGATCTCCCCAGCTCCCCTTTGAATTTTTCACTACCAACACTATTCACTCCCACGCGGAAATTCAGCTTATTCGGTGGAAGCAGGCTTGGAGTTGTATTTTTTTTCGGACCTGCTGCCGATGTGACATCAATCCAACTTCTCTGCCAAAAGGCCTGCCACCATTGCGCGTGGGCCTGCCAGGCTTTTTCGAGCGACACCTCTTCTGCTTTTTTCCTCTGCAAATCAATCTTTGCCAACCACTCCTGCGCTGTTTTCGTTTGAGCTGTGAGGGCGTGGATCGTGATGTCGATTTTTTTGGCGGGCTCTGAACTGACGAGCGTTTTGTTATCTTTGGACTTAAGACCCGCGCCAGAAATCAGCCCTCCGAAAGTGCGAGACAGGAGCGGATCGTGAAATTGATCCGCCACTTCTCCCAGGTGCTGGTTTTTTAAAGAGTCTTTGAAAATGCTGTGAACATTTCGCTGATACCACCGCACCGTCTGGCCATCCACAGGCAGGATGATGTCCTTTTGGGCGCCCCCACGCAGGAATTTGCCCTCGGCTCTCCAACTTTCCAGGGCGATCTCGGCGGAGCAGGGAGTCGAGCTTTCGATATCCACATGCACCACCGGGCGGTTCGCATCGATCCAAAAGCGAATCGAGCGCTTGATGTCGCCAATGGCCGCATGGATCATGATGCTGCCGGTTTTTAAATCCAGTTCTTGACGGAAGATCGCGCCCTCTTGGAAAAGCGGCTTGTCGAGGCGCACTCGAAACCTGCCGAGTTTTAGCAATTCGGGGTCTGGACCGCCGCCGCTCCAGGCGTCGGTTTTCGAGACATAGAAAATCAAATCCCCAGTCGGTTCCACCCAAACATTGGCCCCTATGTCACCATTTCCAATCGGCATGGAACCATTGTAATCCTTGCTTGGGGAGTCCCATACGACATTGTATTTTTCCGGAAGACTGCCCTCGACCGCCAGCAGTGTGGCCGAGGGATGGAGGAGGCAAAGGAGGCAAAAGAGGCAAATTAATTTTCTCATGGAAAATCAATTACTGCTTTTGTTCTCGTTTTTCAGCCAAGCCACAAAATCTCGCTACAACTGGCGGAGGGGTCTTCATAAGGCAACTGGCCCGCACATCGATGTCTGCCCAGAGTTCCTCCCGCGTTTGCGGGGCAAGGGCCGAGAGTGGATCGCCGTAGGAAGTGGAAGGCGTCGCCTGCGCCATGGCGTGCCAGGTGGTGACGACTAAAGCGAGGGAAGAAAGACGACGGATCATTGGAGTTTTGCTGGGATGATGTGCGGGTCGGAAGGGATTGATTTTTCGCCTTCGGGCGGCGGTAGGATTTATTTTTCGCTGACGAGCGTAACCGGCCCGAGCAGGCCGGAGACCTCGAGCGGTTCGTTGCCTTTGTAGAACGGCCAGTTGCTCCAAGTGATGCGCTTGGCGGGTTCGAGCTTGGCATCGCCGACGAGGCGGTTTTTCCAAACATTGGTGACGCGGATTTCCAGGTCGTTGTCGCCTTTTTTGGCGGCCGAGGTGATGTCCACCCGAGCGGGCTTGGTCCAAACGACACCGAGGTTTTTTCCGTTAAGCGAAACCTCGGCGAGGTGCGGCAGGTTGCCGAGGTCGAGGAAAAGCCGTGAGCCTTTGGCGGGCTTTGCCAAGCGGATCGTCTTGCGGTAATTCGCCGTGCCGGAGAAGTGCTTGATGCGGTCGTCGGAGTTCTCGGTCCAGGAACCGAGTTGCTCGAAGGTCACCGGCTCTGCGGGGCCACCCAGATTCGCGGGGAAGGTGACGGTCCACGGTCCCTCGACGGGCGTGGAGGTCGAAGGGCGATCCTCGCGGAAGGCCACCGCCGGGGTGGTTGCGTCTTTTTTGTCGGTGAAGAGAAAAAAGAGCGACTCGTGCGGCTGCAGCGGGAGGGTGACGGAGGTGGTTTTGCCGTCATCGGAGGCCGCGATATTTTCTGTGACCGCGCCGGTGGTGGGGTCCCAGACACCGACGGAGCGGCCAGTGATGCGGAATTGCAGCGTCACGGGTTCCACGCGGTCCTGAAGGTTGCAGACAAAATACATGTCGCCCTGCGGCAGGATGCGGTGGATGTATCGAATCGAGGCATCCTTGGCTCCCTGCGCGGAAAAGTCCGGTCCCAATCCATCGGCGGCGAGGATTTGCTCGAAGGTCGATCCGCTGATGACACGGCCTTTTCCTACTTGCCGCTCTCCGGGTTTGCCATTTGCAGGCCAGATCTCCGCGGCGAGCGTGCGAACAGTTTGGTCGGCTTCCGGATAGTTCACCAACGAAGGCGAGCGGGTCGGAGCGCGTCCGATCAGCGTCGCACCGGCTTCGGCCAGGCTCTTGATTTTTTCCACATCCTTCGGCGTGATGCGGGCGTGGTCGGGCAGGACGAGATAGCGGTAGCGCATGCCCGAGGGCAGGACGACTTCGCCATTTTCGACGGAGATTTTTTCGAAAATCGTGGCGTCGCACACATCGTAGTCGTAGCCGGCTGGAAGCACAGGCTTCACCTGATCCCGAGGATTCAGGGCGTCGGGGGCGAAATACCCCGCGCTATTGGGAACATCACGACCGTAGTAATAAAGCACCTCGGCGTGGAACCGCCCTTGGCGGAGCATGTGCTGGCAGCGTGTGAGGTAGTCGATCCACGGACGGCCTTGCTCCCACCAGGTCAGCGTGCGGTCGAAATTCAACCCGAACTGCCCGAGGCTCATGCCCGGGAAGCGGTCATCGGGCTGGTGCGCGTAGCGGTGAAAAACGATTTCGTTCAGGCCATTGGCGAATTGCTTGTCACCATAGGGCTTCAGGCGGAAGGGATGCTGTGTCCAGCCATCATCTTTACCGAACGAAGTGAACGCCTCGCAGGAGACGATTTCCTTGCCGTAGGTGTGCGCCGCGCAGGCGGGTTCCTTGGTGTTGTCCTGCCCGCCCTTGGCGTAGGGCGGATCGCCGGGGTTGAGTTTTCCGCCGAGCCAGAATTCGCCTTGCGGGATATCCATCTGCCCGAGGCTCTCGAGTTGATCGACAACAACCGGCATGCCGATACCCGGTGCCTCGCCCTCGAGAAGGACGCCGTATTTGTTAAGAATTTTGCGGAACGCGCCGTAGAAATTCTCGTTGATTAAGTCGGACACCGTGCGGCGGTAGTCCCAGAGGAAACGCTCGGTTTCATCCACATTCTCAACGATGCGGCCCGTCAAGGCGGGAAGCCATTTCGCGATATCGTAGCCGCGCCGCGCACGGAATTCGGCGGGGAATTTCGCCCCCCATGTCTGGCAACCGGCCTCCCAGCTATCGAGGTTCACATCCTTGAAAACCGTGCCGAAGAGCGGCCCGAGGCGGTCGCGCACCTTGCCGAGCATTCCGTGATCGAAGTGGTATTGCAGGGCCTCCGCGCTGAATTTGTCGACCTCCAGACCTTCGGAACGCTCGGAGACCGGCTTGATTTTGTTGCCGTTGGTTGTGTGGCCGAATCGCAGGATCGTCCAGCGACCTTCGGGCAGGGTCGTTTGCAGGACGCCGCCTGGAATCATGTCGCCCGTGAGGTCGAGGATTTGGCCGGAAGGGATGGTGTCCTTTTCGCCAAAGGTCTGAGTCGAGGGATTCGAAGTGGCTTGGTTGGAGCGTTGGCGGGCCGCCTTTTCGTGAATGCGGGCGAGACGCGCGGATTGAAAATTGAATTCCGCCAATTTGACTCCGTTGGTCGGGGCTTCGATATCCAGACGCACAAAGCGTGCGGACGTCGCCGGGAAGGCGTCGATCCACTCAGCCTCGCCGGGATGCACAGCCGCCTTCCAGAGTCGCGAGGTGACGAGTTTTCTCCAAGTCTTGTTGTCGTCGCTGACGAAGAGCGTGGCGACATAGTCCCTCTCCCTTTCGAGAAAATGGATATTGAGCGAACGCACCGGCACGGGGTTCGGAAACTCCATCACGACCGAGCATTTCTGGCCTCCCTTCAAGGCTGGAATCTCGACCGATGTTTCCAAATCCCCATCCAGCGCCCGCGACCAATCGAAGCCGGTGATGGTCGAGGCGATCTTGGGCTTCAGCGCCAGCACAGGCTGGTCGTCGCCATCGATCGCAGGAAACGCCAGCACGGCGACATCGCGGTAGTAGTCATGGTTCGTGCGAGGCTGCGGGAGGGCGATCGTTTGGAGTTTGCCGCCGTTGACATGCGTTGTGCTCCATACGAGTTCCTGCATGGAAAGCTCCGGAGTGATCCAAGGCCCGCCGGATCCCGAGCAGCCCGAGGCGCTCGACATCCCTAGCTGCAGCCCGAGGCGCTCGCACTCTTTCGCCGCATGCTCCACCAAGTCGAGCCAGTGCGGAGTGAGCACGCAGGCATCGCCCGCCGTCCCGTCCGGCAGGCCGCCTTGCCAGATATTCGTGATATGCGCGCCCTTGAGGCCGATGCGCTTCATGGCTTCGAGGTCTTTGGTGATGCCGTCCTTGGTGACCTTGTCATCCATCCAATGCCACCAGGTGCGGGGACGCGAGGAATCGGGCGGGTTCAAGAATTCCGCGCGAAGCGAGGTCTCTCCGGCGTGAAGCAGCGTGGAAAATGAAACGCCGCCGAGAAGCAACGCGAGGGCAGAGGTTTTGAGATTTGTCATGATCAATTTAGCAAACGGTCTGGAGTTCGATGCCGAGGAGGGCGGCGAGTTTTTTGAGTTTTTTCGAGATGTGACCGACGCCGATCGCACAGTGGTGCGCCGGGCCGTGGGCGTTCCAGTTTTCCATGAACGCGCGGGCGCCGATGGGGAATTTGTAGCGGCTGTTCGTGTTTCCGATTTGCAGGATCGGGCCGGGGACGGATTCGCCCTCGGCAACGAGAAATTCGAGGCGTCCATGGGCGCCTTCGATCACCGAAAGCAGGGTCACGGGGCCGTGGCGAACGCTCATCTCGACAGAGAGACCTCGACCAACTTTGCCATGGTAGACATCGAGCGGGCGGACTTTCGTTTTGCTCGAGGCGATCTGGATGTGGCCGGGGCCGTCATGGCCGAGCAGAACGATGTCCTCGCGGAAATCAGCGGCGTAGTATTCGGTGAACGATCCGCCAACGCCGAAGTTATCCATGATTTTCATGGCTTGCGCGTTTTTGACTTCGTATTCGCCCGCGACGGGAATGCCGCGCCCGGTGAGCAGCGAATTTCCAAGGATCACCGAGGTCATCACATCCTCGTTTTCGTCCGACCCGGTGCCCATGTAGTAGTAGGCCATCGAGCCGAGGCGGTGCTTCTCGACGAGCGCGTCGAGGGCGGCGGCAGTCCAGGCGGCGCGGTGGAGTTCGTCCGCCGACACATCGGGCTGGATGTCGAAAACCTCGCGGAACTCGGCGAGCTTCGACTCGATCGTCGCCTTGGAAATCGAGCGGCGCAGGGCGGCGAGTTCCTCGACCTCGAGGATTTCCATGTGCCCGCCGAAGCAGGCAAGCTGGGCGGTGAGGTCGGTGTAGATGTCCAGCATGCCGTTGTAGTAATGGCCGAGGAGGCCGAGGCGGTTATTGGTCATCGTGTGGGCCACGCGCGCAGCCTCAATCCACTCGTCGAGTTCGTTCCAAACTGGATCGCCTTCGAGCAGCGTGCCGGTGACTTGGTGGAAATCGATGCGCGCACGCTTGAAGGCGTTCGCAATTTCGGGAACCGGGCAGGCGGAGCACCATGCGAGCCAGTCGCCGGTCATTTTCGTGCGGTCGCCGAGTTTGTTGAAGGCGTCATAGTCGATCGCCTCGCCGGGCTGAAGATTCAGAATGACGACGGGAACCTTCGCTCGCTGGGCCACTGGAAGAACGGTGGACGACAACGCATAGGTGGTGACATGGAGGAAAATAATATCGACCTCCGAGCGGCGAAAGAAACTCCCGGCCTCGACGGCGCGTTCGGGCGAGTCCACGAGACCCGCGTTGCAAATTTCGACGCCGGGGCGGGCGAGTTTTTCGGCGACTTGGGCGACATAGCCTTCGAGGCGTTCCTTGAGTCCAGTGAATTGCGGCCAGTAAGTGTCGAGGCCGATGCCAAAGAGACCGACTCGGAGAGGTGCATTATGTTTCATAGCATTATTTTGGATAAAAATTAGCGGCAAATGATAGATCCGTTTGCGTGCATTATTCGACGGAGGATTTCAGGGGAAATTCCCATGCCAGCAGAGAGAGGCTGGGTGTTTTTCGGGTGGTTTTTAAAGCAAGGCAGGGAAACCGAAACATCCCGCGCACTGTGCAATGAAGGACAGATTCCGTCCATGTCCAACTAGGTCAATTTTGTGTCTTTTTCAACCAATCTACCAAAGCCAAAACCCGCAAAGCAGCTTGGGACAGCAGAACTCCATTCCAATTTGAAGCACCCCCGGTTGGTTGTGGGTGACAAACCCTCACTCGGGAGTTTCAAAAATCCAGCGGGACTTGGGTTTGCCGTCGGTGGGGAGGTTGAAGGTGAGTTTGTAGGTGTTGGAGGCTGGGTCGAAGTCGGCTTGCCAGTAGTCATTGCCATGGACGGCTTGGGTGAACTCGACCGGCTTGCAATCAACTTCCTCGCGGAGCGTGAAGCCGAGTGGGGTTTTCAGGCCTTCGAAGCGGACGGGGACCTGGGCGACGCCGCCGGTGATGTCGAGAACAACGCGGCGGGGAGAGCCGGCGCGGGGTCTGTCGGGTGAATCCAACTTGAGGATCACCGGATAACTGCTCTCCACGGTAGCTCCGGTGGCGTTGACGGTGAGGTTGTTTCCGGCGGCCTCGCGGTGGACGGTTTTCCAGGATCGCGGGGATTCGGCGAGGTGTTGGCGCAGGGCTTCGTTCGGGCCGTAGTATTCCTCGGAGGAGTGCGGGACTGTGATCCACTCGAGGTCCATCTCGACCTTGTCGCCGGGCTGGTAATTTTCGACTCCGGCGGGCGGGGTGAGCAGGAGGTCGAGGTCGGCTTTTCCATCGGGCTTGGCGCTGTGGACGGCGAGGCTGATGCTCGGGCGGGCAAAGGTTTTTCCGTCGAAGGTGGCTTTGTAGGAGCGGATGATGAGGGCTTTTGCAGCCGTGCCGAACTTCTCGCGACCAGGAGGGAGAAGGACTTTCCCCTCCGGAAAGGCGACCCACCAAGGGCCCTCGCCAGTGAGTTCGAGGCGATCGACAACGAGATCACCGGCCTTGGCACCGGCGGGCGGAGTTTGCTCGGCGATGAGGCCTGCGAGGTTTCCGTAGGCGACCCGCGGGGTGACATAGTTGTGGGACTCTCCGACCTTGAAGAGGAAGCTGCCCTTAACGGGAAGCGTGGCGGCAAAGTTGTAGGTGTTTTGGAAGAAGGTGCGGACATAGTCGTCGGTGCGTGGCACTCGCACCGTGCTGTGGAAGGCCACCTCGCGGGCCTGGCCGAGCCAGCCCCTGTATTCGATCTCGCTAAGGCAGGGGCCATGGGTTGTGTAAAGGGCCTTGACGCCGACCGTTCGCAAACTTTCACCGGCGGGGTTTTTCACAGAAATCCAATCGCCCCCCCACCCTGCTTCGACCCACTGCCAGAGCGGGCCGTCCTTGCCGTTGCGGGTGAGCATGCCGCGGTTGTCGGTGATGATGTTGTCCGAGGCGCTTTGGTCCAAATTCAGGCAGAGCGTTTCGCCCCAACCCCCGACGGCGATCTGGTCCCAGCGGCCATTGCCGCCCCATCCAACGAGGGAAAGCTGGGTGTGGCTGGCTTGCGGAATGGTTCCGAAAAAGCCGTAGCTGAACCTGAGAACGAAGCGGGTTTTCCCGACAGAAGCCGGGAGCATCGTGAAGGCGCGGACATACCCCGGGCTGCAGTGCCAGTTTTTGCTCGTCTGAACCGGCACGCCAGTCGGGCGCCCATCCTCGTGGAAGAGGATGGGAAGAACGCCGGGGATGGCCCACGGATTGAACAACTCCAGAAGGAACGGAACAGTCCCCGCTTTCGTGCCATTGTTTTCAACCTCGATGGGAATGTCATCGTAACGGCGCAGGTCGGGATTTTCCTTGATGTGCCAGTCGCGCTTGAGCCTGAAAAGTTTTGCATAAAGGCAGTTGTAGAGCGGGTTGAAGACGACGGTGACCGGTTTATTGGAGATATCCTCGCGGAGAACGCGGATGGCGATATCTCCAGCAGGCAGGCGCGCCGGACCGACATCGCAGGCGAGGGAAAAATGGCGAGGCTCGCCGGAACGGAGGCCGAAATGTCGGGCCTCGCCCTCGATCCAGTCGTCCTCGACTTTCTGCTTGGTGCTCCAGTCGCGACCGGCGCCCTTGAAGGACAGGGAGATTTCGGCACCCTTCCAGTTTGCTTTGGGAGGCACGGGCAAGCCGTTGAAGGTTTCCTCGAAGACGAGCCCGGCAGGTTCCACCGGCTTCGCGGGATTCGCATGGCGGGCGGCGATCTCCGCCGGCGAGAGAACCCTGTTCCACAGCCGCACTTCATCCACCAATCCGCGCCCCTGATTTTTGCCACCGTCCCGCCCGATGAAGAGACTCTCCGTGCCGGGCTTGCGGGGAATTCCAATCTCCACGCTCGAGGTGGGTTTTCCATTCAGGTAAAGCCGCGCGGTTTTGCCATCGTAGGTGAGGACGAGGTGGTTCCAGACATCCTTGAGAATCGGATCTTTTCCGTGGAGCCAGAAGCGCTTCTCTTTGCCGCCGCCGATATTGAGGATCGCCTGGGGCTTGGGCCCGCTCATGAACACACCGAAGAAACCATCGCTGTTGATGCTCTGATTCTTCGAAACAATCATCGCGAGGTTGAGCGGAAACGACCATTGCTCGGGGAACTTATACCAGCACTCGAGGCTGAATTCGGGGGAGTCGAGGTTTTCGTTGTGGGGGATTTCCAGGGAGGATTTGTCGATGCAAAGTCCGGCGCCTTGCACTCCGCGAACGGGTCCGTCGGTGTAGAGGGGCGAGGGTTTGAGCTGTGCCGTGAAGGTGAGGCTGTCCGGCCATGCGACCATCGCGAGATTCACGCTGCCACCGAGCGCCCCACCCTGCTCGTCCACGAAATCCACATTATAAAGGTCGAAGTGCTGGACAAAGCGACCGGAGTCCTGAAGGCGCACATCCTCCATGCGCTCCCCGTCGGTGCGCCGTCCCGCCTGGCAGCTCACGGGGCGGTAAATTTTGTCCCCGATTTGGATTTCCATCGAGAGTTCGGCGGGGGCGAGCGATTCGGTGCGCGAGGTGCCGCCGGCAAAGGCGCGGCCCGCATCCACGCCATCCTTGAACACGCTGAAGCGGGGATGCGTGATATCATCGGCATCGATCTCGAATCCGTAATAACCCGTCTCGATGCGCAGCAGGTCTTTCGCGGAGTCATTCTTACCCCGTCGCCAGCCATTCGGATAAAATCCCAAGCTGTAATCCCTCGGGGAGATCACGGTGGAGGAAGGGGCTGGCGAGGGAGTCGGAGAATCGGCGAAAAGGGGGCCCAGGCAGAAACACAACGTGGCGGCGATCGAGCAGGCGGCGGCGGAAGCTTTTTTCATATTTTTAAACTGAGGCGCGCGAAACAGGAAGCCGGAGGGCTCAGGAATTCTCGAGCCCCCGGGCTGCTCATGCTCGCGAGGTTAAGGAACGATCCAGCGGAGGTTGCGGAACTTCGGCGCGGACGGGCTTGGTTTTCCCTGTCCCTCACCGATCGTAAGAATTTCCACAGCGCTGAAATCCTTAAGAGCTTCGCCTTTGGGGTTTTTGAAATCACCGGGCTTCAAAACGATCTCCTGCCATTCAGCCCCGGCGGGAATCGCTTTCACCGCTTTGTGAGCGCCAAGGGCGATCTCGAGATTGAGCGGGGCGACCGCCATCACACCGAGGCCAAAGCTGGCTCCAGCGGGGGCTTTCCATTGGGGATCATTGATGCGGTGGGTTGAGCGACCCCAGTGATTCGGCTTGTAGGTGAACCAATCCTTGTTCAGGTCGGCCTCGAAACTTTCGATCAGGGTTGTTGGCTGGAAGGCGGGTTTGACGCCGGCGGCCTTCAATTCTTCGGCTTCGGCGGTGGCCAAGCGGGACGAGATCGTGAAGCGGTCTGTCGTGTAATCGCCGTAGTAATATCCCGCACCGGAGACGGGGGTATCGAGTGGATAGGTGACATTGACGAATGCCCAGACTGGCCGGTCGTCGCCTGACATCGGCAGTTTCGCGGTCCAGGCATCGCCGGATTTTTGACCCGCCGCGTGCCGCCAGAAATACGCGGGCCGGGGGAGCCTTTCCTTACCGAGGTCGGCTTTAGGAAGGGCATTTTGCGTGTAGTAGAAGTCCACGGCGAGCGGCTCGCGCGTCGGATCGGGCCGGGCGGTGGCGACCGGAATGCCATCGGGCGTCTTCCATTGCACAGTCATCTCCGGCGTGGCGGGAAATTGGAACGCGCCCTTCAGGTGCTGATCGAAGAAAAGCTGGGTGGCGACCTCGAATTCGGCGGTGTCCTGGTGGTTGTGGTGAGGAGCCGAAACGATTCGCCAGTCGGGATTTTTCAGCAAATCGATGGCCGGTGAGAGATCCTCGATGCGGCCGTTGAAATCATTCGCAGGCATCAAAAACACCACCGGGCAGTTGATATTGGCCAAGTTCGCGGCATCGGAGATGGAAGCTTGATTAGCCGGATTTTTGGGAATCCGGTGGGTGATGCCTCCGCAGGACGGGGCGGCGGCTTTGATTCGGGAATCGGTGCCGGCGAGGCCCACGGTTTGCTGGCCGCCCATCGAGTGTCCATAAACGCCAAGTTTCGAGCCATCGACCTCCGGCTGTTGCTCCAGGAAGGTCAGCGCACGGCGTCCTGCCATGGCATAGAAAAACCAGGGGCTGTTCCGCGGCGAGTCCACGGCGTCAAGCGACCAAGGGGTCGGCCCCGTGTTTCCGAAACGGGTTTCCTTTTCCCGACAGGGATCATGGTAGGCATCGATCGCCGCCCAGTCGGTCGTCACGCGGTAATTCGGGTCGGATGTTTTCCCCTCGTGAAAAAGTTTCACTCCATCGTGACTCACCGAGTAGGGCGCCGCCGCGATCCGACCGGTCCAGGCGAGGGATATCGTGGCATAGCCGCGTTTGGCATTGGTGAGCACGGCATTCTCGCTGGCGCTCTGGCCGCCGCCGTGGATCTGAACGAGGCCTGGGAGGTCTTTGGCGCCTTTCGGAAACCCATACACCGCGGAGAGCATGGATTTTTTGCCCTTGAAGACTCCCACGCGAAAGCGGAGCGCCCTCATCACGACCCCGTCTTTCTCCCATTCCTTGAGCACCTCGACATCCAGAGGCTCCTTGCGAGGGTCGAAGTCGGCCCAAAGTTCGGCGTGGTTTTTCGGGGCGATGTCGTTCTTCAGCGGCGGCAGGGTTTCATCCATGGCAAAGACAGGGGACACAATGAGGAGTGCGGCGAGCGCGGTTAAGCGAAAACTCATAATAGGTGCCCTAGGTAGGGGGCGAGCAGAGGCCAGTCAATGAGAACCGAGCTACTCCTCCTTGGGCATGAACTGGACGGGGATATTCGGCTTTCGAAACTTAAGACTCCTTCCCCCCTCGCGTCTTGGCATGAGATTTTTTAGGGGTTTTCTTTGTGGCTTTTTTGGGCTTCTTGGCCAGCGCGGGGTTTGAGGCCGGATTTTTCCGGCCGGACAAAATCAGCGACTCCAGAGGCAAGGGGGTCAACGCCTTTTTGCGGTAACGCAGAGGGGTGTTGCCGTAAGCGTCGAGGAACCGCTTGGTGAAATGGCTCTGATCGGAAAACCCGCGTTCCTCGGCGATCTGGCTGATGGGAATCAGGGTGTAAAGCAAATCGTTTCGTGCCAGGCGGAGGCGAGTTTGCAGGTGATATGCGGCGGGGCTCATGTGGAAGAGTTTCTTGAACTCCCGCTCGAATTTGCTCTTCGACATGCCTTGGATCCTGGCGATTGCCGTGGCGTCATACCGCTTGAAAGCAGGGTCTTCCAGATGGCTAATCGCTTTGGAAAATTCCGTAACCTCGGACGGGCGCTTGGCGCCGTCGGTCAAATTCCGGGCGATTCCAACCAACCCCAAGATCCGACCATCCCTCGACCTCAGCGGAAACTTCGTCGTGAAGATGCGGGCATCGGTCGATTTTGCTTTGGGAAGAGGTTCAATCCGATTCTCCAGCGATTTGCCGGCATCCATCACCTTGCGGTCATCGTGCATGTAGGCTCTCGCCAGTTCGGCTGACACAAAATCCAAGTCCGTTTTTCCCACGATCTCGTCCAGACTGGATACCTCCATCAGCCGGAGAAAGGCCTCATTCGCATCCACAAATTTACCTTCTATATCTTTAATAAAAAGAGAGATGTCAGGTATAAATGAAAAGGTCTTACTAATCAAACCACTGAGATGTGTGAGTTCCGCCTTCGTTTCCATGCTCATAGGAAAATTTGAATTTAAATACCAAAAAAATCCGCTGAAATACAAGACAGAGTTTATCGCTGTGCTAGGTTTCCGCAGTCTGATCACTCTTTTCGGCCTGCCCTCAACACCAGACTTATGACTATGAAATCCACGGATTCCCCTCAGCCCTCCTTCGATCTCGGTGCCACTTTGGGCGTTCTCACCTTGCGGCTCTGGCTGGGGATTCGTGCCGTCCTGACGGGCCTCGAAAAATATGCCGGCACCTCCACCTCGATCTCGCCGGTCACGATTGACGGAGCGGTTAATTCCTATGGCCTCACGGATGCGACCTCCGCGAAGTTCTACTCCTTTGCCAACTACCACGGAGTTCCCAAGCCCCTCTATGACAAATTCCTCGCCGAGCCGCTGATTCCCGACTGGGGCCTGAAAATCTACGACCAAATCCTCGGCCCCGCCCTCATCGCCCTTGGCATCGCGCTTCTCTTTGGATTCGCCACCCGATTCACCCTTTTTGCGATGGGCCTCCTCTACACCAGCCTCACCATCGGCCTCATCCTCATCAACGAAAACTCCGGCGTGGCCTGGCTCGCGATCCATATCGCGCTCATCGCCCTCATGCTTTTCCAAGTGAAACACAACAAACTCGAACTCACCGGAAAATGGAAACTCTGACCCCCTCCCAAGCGCCTGGCTTGACCCGGCGCGATTTTCTTTTCAAGGGAACCCTCGCCGGGGCAGGCCTTGTGCTCGGCGTGCCGTCGATCCTCAAAGCCGTCGAGGGCCCCGCGGCCCCGTCGAACATGATCAATGTGGGCTTCATCGGCTGCGGCAAGCAGCACGAAGTCCTCTTCAACGCCATGGTGAACATCCCCGGCCTCCGCTACACGGCCGTCTGTGACATCATGAAAGACCGCGTCGGAGCCGCCTATGGCCGCATCCGCTCGCGCTTCGGCTACGATCCGAAACGCTACATCGACGCCGGCGACATGCTGGAGAAGGAAAAAGACCTGGACGCCGTGATCGTGTCGACCCCTGACTTCTGGCACTCGCCCCACACCGTCATGTCCCTCCAAGCGGGCAAGCATGTCTATTGCGAAAAAATGATGGCGAACCACATCGATGGCGCCCGTGCCATGGTGAAGGCCATGGATGACTCCGGGAAACTCTGCCAGATCGGCCACCAACGCCGCAGCAACCCCCGCTACATCTACACCCTCAAGGAACTCATCCATCGCCACAAAATCTGCGGCCGCATCGTCAACGCCAACGCCCACTGGAACCGTGCGGTCAGTTCCTCGCGCGACATCACCGCCCCGGCCCGGATTCTTCCCAATAAGGCAACTCTTCTCAAATACGGCTTCGGCCGCGAGGGCCATAATCTTTCGGAGGAGGAACTCCAGCGCCGCTTTTTAAACTGGCGCCTCTACCGCGACCTCTCCGGCGGTCCGATCTCGGATCTCGGCGCCCACCAGATCGACATTTTCAATTGGTTCTTCGGGTCCAGCCCGAAATCCGTGATCGCCTCCGGCGGATGCGACTACTTCAAGGACCGTGAGCATTTCGACAATGTCATGTGCATTTTCGACTACGATACCGCCGATGGCGGCGCGCGCGCCTTCTACCAAGTCCTCACCACCACCAGCGCCGGTGGCGGCTACGCCGAGTCGTTCATGGGCACGGAGGGAACAATCGAAATCTCGGAGCGCTCGGCCTACACGAAAATCTACCGCGAACCCGGCTCCGCCCCGAGTTGGGAACCCCTCGTCCAGCAAGGCTGGCTCAAAAAAGCCACGGCCCCTGCAGCCCCCGCGGACTCGTCCGATGCGATCGCCTCCTACGCCTCGGCCGCGCCGGAGGGATTCGAGCTGCCTGGCGACCTGAACGAACCCCCGCACCAACCCCATTTGGCGAACTTCTTCGCGGCCATCCGCGGCGACGCCAAGCTCAACTGCGACGCCCGCGAAGCCCTTGAATCGGAAGCTCCGATCTACTGGGTCAACCCCGCCGCGGAGCGCAACGAAACCATCATCTTCACCGAAGAACACCTCCACACATGAAAAAAACAACACTCCTCGCCTTGCTGGCCACGGCGATTCTCCCAACAATCCACGCCGCAGACACCATCCCGCTCACCACCACCATTCCTCCCGAGAAAATCGAGGGAACCCCCATCGAGGTAAAGGCTCCGAACCTCAAACCCGCCGCCTCGAAGGCTCCGGAACTCATGGTGCCCGCTGGCACCGAACTCCTCTCCAAAGGCAAGCCGGTCACCAGCAGCGACGATTTCCCCATCATCGGCGAGCTCACCTATGTCACCGACGGCGAGAAGGACGCTGGCGAGGGCTACTTCTTGGAACTCTCCAACGGCCTCCAGTGGGTGCAGATCGACCTTGAAAAAGAGGCGAACATCCAAGCCATCTGGCTCTGGCATTTCCACTCCCAGCGCCGCGCCTACCATGATGTCATCGTCCAAATCTCGAACGACCCCGAATTCGCCTCTGGCGTGACGACTGTTTTCAACAACGACTTCGACAATTCGGCAGACCTTGGCACCGGCAACGACGCTCCTTACATCGAAACCCAATACGGCCTGCTCATTCCAGTCGGCAGCGTCAAGGGCCGCTATGTCCGCCTCTACAGCCAAGGCAACACCTCGAGTGATATGAATCACTACATCGAGGTCGAGGTCTTCGGCACACCGGCAAACTAAAGCACCATCCGTCTGGTGCCCACATGCTGCCCCGTTCCCTTCGCATGACCGTGCTGGCCTCCATACCCCTCCTCGCCGCCGGCGCAGGCAATCTTGCTGCGGAATATTCGGTATTCCATCCCCATCCGGACGCCACACGCACGGCCGACGGGGCATGGGCCATTCACGACATGAACCGCCCGTGGCCCCCTGCCGTCCAACCAATGCCATGGCCCGAGCTCGCGGCAAAGGCGAGCCCCCCACAGGGCGCGAATATCCTCTTTGATGGATCCTCCCTCGATGCCTGGAATATCCCCCACCCTTGGATTCTGAAGGACGGAATCCTCCAAGTGCGCCCGGTGAATTCCTCACTCGTCACCAAGGAATCCTTCGGCTCATGCCATCTCCATGTGGAATGGAAAACCCCGCCGGGTCATCCCGAAAAAACCGGCCAGAACCGCGGCAACAGCGGCGTTTTCCTCATGTCCACCTACGAAATCCAGGTGCTCGATACCCACGAGAACAAAACCTACGCCGATGGCATGGCCGCTGCCCTTTACGGCGTGAAGCCGCCCGATGCGAACGCCCTCCGCCCGGCCGGGGAGTGGCAGTCCTACGACATCTGGTTCAAGCGCCCGATCTTCGATGCCACCGGAAAAATGACCTCCCCAGCCTGCGTCACGATCTTGGTGAACGGCGTCCTCGTCCAAAACAATGTTTCGTTCGACGGCCCCTCGTCCCACAAAAAACGCATTCCCTACCAATCGCACGCCGACGCCCTCCCTCTCCTGCTCCAAAACCACAATGACACCGTGGAATTTCGCAACATCTGGACTCAGTCCCTGCCCGACGACCAAGTCCTCTCTCCTTCGGGGCTGGTGGGTATTCCACGATGAAAGACCTCCCGGCGAGCATTCTCGTTTTTCTCCTGTCGGCCGTCCTCCCGCTCATGGCGGCGGAGCCGGCCGCTTGCCAATCCATCGATGAAGCGATCGCCCGAGGCAACACGAAGGCGGTGGTGGACTTTCTCAAAACCAATCCCTCCCTTGCCCACGCCGGCTCGAATCCCCGCATGACACCGCTCCAACAAGCGATCCTGCGCAACAACGCCGAAATCGCCGAGATCCTTATCACCTCCGGGGCGGATGTGAACTCCGCGGATTCCAAAAATAGAACACCTCTTCACCTCGCCGTGGAACGCCGCAATCCGGCAATCGTCACCCTTCTCCTCTCCCGCCAAGCCGACCCCTCCCGCCGCGACAGCATTGGTTGGACCCCGCTCCACCATGCCGCGGCCAAGGATGCCGTCGATGTCGCCCGCGCCTTACTCGAGGGGGGAGCCGATCCGAATGTCGTCAGCGCCTGCGGCGGCACCCCACTCCACGAGGCCGCAGCGAGCGGCGGAGTCCAGATCATCGGGCTTCTTCTCGAGCGGGGAGTCGATCCCTCCACGATTGCTAACAACGGCGACACCGCCCTCTCCATCGCCCGCAAACGCGGAGACGCCACCATCCTCTCGGCGATCGAATCCGCCACTTTCAAGACTCCCTGACCCTTCCGCATCCCATGAAAAAACCAGTCCCAACCGAATCCTGCCTCTCGCGTCGCTCGTTCTTAAAAACCACCTTGGCCACGGCAGCGGGAAGTTTGTTTTTCCCCTATGTGGCCCGCTCGAATCCCATCGGGGCCAACAACCGAATCCGCATGGCGCTCATCGGGTGCGGCGGGATGATGGGCATGCACCATGCCTGGGCATTGAACCAAGCCGGCATCGAACTGGTGGCGGTGTGCGATGTGAAGACCCCGCAGCGCGAGGCGGCGCTCGCCAAGACGCGAGCCAAAAATCCCGCAGCGGTCGGGTATGTGGACTCTGGCGAGATCATGGCACGAAGCGATATCGACGCGGTGATCATTTCCACTCCGGACCACTGGCACGCAGCGCTTGCCATCGAGGCCATGCGGACCGGGAAGGATGTGTATGTGGAAAAGCCGCTCTGCCTCACGCTCGAGGAATCGGGAGCCGTGGTGGCCGCCGAGAAGCGCTATGGCAGGATTCTGCAAGTGGGCAGCCAGCAGCGCTCGAGCTTCGAGTTTCGCCAAGCGGTGGACATCGTCCAGAATGGCTGGATCGGTGAGATCACCGAGATCCACATCGATCTTATGGGAGACTTCGCGCCGGACTACCTCCCGGCGGCGGAACCCGTTCCGGCCGACATCGATTACAACCGCTGGCTCGGCCCAGCGCCTTGGAAACCCTACAATGCCAATCGGGTCTTAGGTAACTACGGTGGCGGATGGCGCATTTTCTGGGATTATGGATCCCGCAAAAACGGCGACTGGGGAGCCCACCACTATGACATCGTCCAGTGGGCGCTCGGGTTGGACGACTCTGGTCCGGTGCTTTTTGTCCCCAAGGGATTCGATGGGGCCCCATATCAATACCACCAATACGCCAGCGGCTTGAAGGTAACCGTGTCCAAGAATGGGGGGCCGGCCAACGGGGCGATGATCCGGTTTGTCGGCAAGGAGGGCGAAATCAAGGTATCCAGGGATTCCATCGAAACCACCCCCGCCGAGTTGGCCTCGCGCGTGGTGCCATCCAGCGGCTCCCGCGCCTATGTCTCGAACGACCACCGGCAAAATTGGTTCGACTCGATCATCTCACGCCGCCCGCCGATCTGCCCGGCGGGCGTGGGTTCGCGCACCATGGATATCTGCGCACTGTCAGGAATCGCCGAGCGGCTCGAGCGTCCGATCCACTGGAATCCGGCGGAGCGCCAAATCCAAAACGATCCAGAGGCGGTTCGGTTTTCCACCTACACCCGCCGCGCGGGATATCCACTGCCCGTCTGATTTTCCACTCTTCATTTCCTACTATGAAAGTCCTTCTCGCATTTCTTTTATTTGCCACCGCGTTGACCGCTGGAGCTTCGGTTCCTCCGGAGGTGGCCAGCGATCTGTCCTCTCCGGATTTGGCCAAACGCTTCGCCGCTCAAATCAGCCTACAGCGCTTGGCCTTCGAAGCTGGAAATCCCGGCGCCGATCCCACGATTGCCGCTTCGCTTTCGAAGGAATTGCTCGGGATGGCCTTGAATGCCTCCCTCCCTGAGGAAACCCGCTTCAGCGCCCTAAAGCAGCTGCCCTTTTTGGCCGATGGCTCCTGCGTGCCAGGCTTGGCTTCGGCGCTTGGCGACCCCCTCATCCGCGAAGCGGCACGCTGCGCACTCCAGAACAACCCCGACCCCGCCGCCTCCCAACCGCTCATCGACGCTTTGGAAAAAGCAGACCAACCCCTTTGGGTGCTCGGTCTCATCCAGGCGCTCGAGGCACGCAAGGAAGCCGCTGCAGTCCCTCAAATCAATGCTCGCCTAGCATCGACAGACCCCGCCATCGCAAGTCTTGCCGCGCAATTCCTCGGCACCATCGGGGGCAAGACCGCGTTGGATGCCTTGGTAGCCTATCTCCCCACATGCCCACCCTCGAACCTCGCTGTGACACAAATCGCAATGATTCGCTGTGCACTGCCATTGACTAAAGAACCTGTGGGATTCATGGAAAAAATCATGGCGCAGGTGGACAAGTGGATGGGCAAGCCAACAGCGTCCGAAACCATCTCCTCACTCTGGCCAACAGCTGCAAACGCTGCCATTCGTTGCGAGATTTTCAAGGCGATGCTTGCGTCAGGAAATGACGAGGGAGCCTTGAAAATCCTTCAAGAAGTGCTCGCCGCGCCGACAACTCCAGGCACCCGCGAGATTCTTCACTTGGCAGTCCTCTCCGGAACCCCCGCGTTCAAGCAACTCATCGTTGCCGCCCTGCCCGGGCTCGACCAGGATTCCCGCCTGGCTGTCCACGCCGCCCTAGCCGAAGCCGGCGACTTCTCGCAGGAGGCAGATCTGTTAGCATTCGCCTCCACGCTCCAAGGCCAAAAAAAGGCCGCAGCGATCGAAGTGCTGGCCGTCTGCGGCACAGAGAAGAGTTTGGATTTTCTTGTGGCCGAGTTCGCCTTGAAAGACCGCCAGACACTCCCCGCCACCTCCTTGGCGTTGAATCGCCTTCCCGTTCCCGGTCTTGACGAGCGCTTGTTCGAAACCGTCAAGGGCCCGGATGCCGCTAAATCTCGGGAGGCAATCGGTCTTTTGGCCCAACGCAATCCACCGGGCGTGGAGGCGTTTTTCCTGAACCTCGCGGGCCCGACTGCCCCTAATGAAGGTCGCCCGTTGGCGCTGGCCGCCTTGGAGTCAGTGGGTTCGGTGGCCTCCGCAAAGCAATTACTGGCATGGATCGCCACCGCTCCCCAGGGAGTCGACCCGAAGCCTTTCATCGCGGCCTTCCGCCGAATGGCTCCGCGTTTGGGCGTGTCGGCTCAACTCTGGCAGCAAGATTTTTTACCGGCCTACCAAAGTGCATCGCCGGAAAATCGAGCGGCTCTCTTGCTCGCTGCGCCGGGAATCCAGGGTCCCGCCTCCGCCCAATCCTATGTGGACTGGATCCGTTCTGAGCCGGACATGCGCTCGGAGTATGTCGCCCAGTTGCTATCGTGGAATGATTTTGAAAATGGAGAGTTCCTCCTCGCTGCCGCCAGCATTCCGGATCTGGATATGCCGACCCGCGAAAAGCTCTTCAAAGCCGCCACGCGCCTCTTTTTCCCAAA
>JBDKIG010000007.1:0-28937 GCA_039797215.1 Verrucomicrobiota bacterium
ACCCGTAGGTGTCTGGACCGTGTCTCAGTTCCAGTGTGGCTGGTCGTCCTCTCAGACCAGCTACCCGTCATAGCCTTGGTGAGCCGTTACCTCACCAACAAGCTGATAGGCCGCGAGCTCATCAGGAAGCGTCTTGCGACTTTGGCGTCGAAGGGATGTCCCCTCTGGCCACATGCGGTATTAATTCGCCTTTCGGCGAGCTATCCCCCACTTCCCGGCAGATTGCTCACGTGTTACGCACCCGTTCGCCACTAGACTTTTTATGTATTACTACACAAAAAATCCCGTTCGACTTGCATGTCTTATCCACGCCGCCAGCGTTCGTTCTGAGCCAGAATCAAACTCTCCGTTGAAAAGTTTGCCCCGCATGCGCTAAACACGCGGGAAAGTTTTCTGACTAATCTATTCCACGAAGCCTGTGAGACAGGACTTCGGGAAAGACGTCGAAGCTATAAAAAATCAAAATCGACAGGAAACGCACAATTCAGCAATTGCTGTTTGTTGTCATTTCCAATCTTGCGTTCTGAATTTTGCCGATACCGACAAAACTCGAATGGGACTCTCAAAAAACTTTTTCAATTCGAACCTGGCGCGAATCCAGAATTTTTTCACCGGATATTTCGGACCTGATTTTTTGGTTCGCTTGAGATCAATTCCGTCTGACCTGTCGTCAGCGGGAGGGACACAATAGTCAGCGGATTTCAGAGGTCAATAGCTTTTTCAAAAAAAATTCAAAAAAAATTACGGGGCGTTTTTTGAGGCGTTTTTGAAACGGTGGCGAAATCCCGCCAAGCCAGTATTA
Organism: Verrucomicrobiota bacterium; assembly: GCA_039797215.1. Lineage (GTDB taxonomy): Bacteria > Verrucomicrobiota > Verrucomicrobiia > Chthoniobacterales > Terrimicrobiaceae > UBA967. The sequence continues at coordinate 803 of JBDKIG010000007.1, forward strand.
AAGCGGCTCTCCAGTCCTTCTAATAATTCACCACCGCGCCAGACGACTACTACCAGCAATTGAAAAAAACCACGGCGGCGGCTTGCGCACACAGCACTCGAGTGAAATTCTTCACCCCATGAAATACACCTTGCAACCCGGCGATATCGCTCCAGATTTCCACGCCAGCGCAGTGGGCGGACCCCACGGAGAAGGCCAATCCATCAGCCTCTCCGGGCTTCATGGTAAAAGCGTCGTCCTCTATTTCTACCCGAAAGACGACACACCCGGATGCACCACGCAGGCCTGCGGCGTGCGCGACAACCACGCTGCCATCCTCGCCAAGGGAGCGCTGATTTATGGCGTGAGCATCGACTCTCCGGCGAGCCACGCGAAGTTCATCGCGAAGCACCAACTGCCCTTTCCGCTTCTCAGCGACGAGTCCCGCGCCATCGTCGAGGCCTACGGCGTCTGGGTTGAGAAAAGCATGTATGGAAAAAAATACATGGGCACGGAACGCACGATATTCGTCATCGGCCCGGACGGCCTGATTCGCGCCATCCACCGAAAAATTTCTCCCGCAGACCATGTCCCCACCATTCTAAAAGACCTTTGAATTCCACCCCTCCATCCACCGTTCTCCGGCTCTACGAAAGGCTCTCCGGCCTTTTGGAAAAACTCCCCGGCGGCCTTCACAAACCCATCCTCTGCGAACTCGAACCCATCCGCGCGATCTTTCTAGGTCAACGCCCGCCCCGCATCGAACTCGTCGGCGAAGCCACCACCAGCGTCCCCGCTCTGCTTGCATCGCTCGGCGCCAGTCATTCCTCAACCGGCGAATCCCACCAAGGTTGGCGCGAATATTCCAACGCCACAGGCAGCCGCCTACAAATCCTCGATGCGCGTGATGAATCCCCCGACTCCCATATCCAGAGCGCCCTCGCCCACGCGCAGCCCGACCTTGTTCTTTTGGTGTTGGACTCCGAACCCCACACCCCAGCCATGGCCGCCGTGCTTGCCAGAGCCCTCGCTTCTGGGAAGCCAATCATCGCCATCGCATCGACCGATTCTTTTCTCCCACGCCTCAACGACCTCATCCGCGCGAATCCCCCGCTTGCAGAAAAAACCACCGCGGTCTTTTCGATCACCGACCCCACCTGTCCGGAAATCCTCTGCGCGACACTCCCTCGAGAGGCCCAGTTGGAATTCGCTCGCTTCACTGCCGCGCGCCGAGCGCAAGCCTTCATCGCCTCGCAACTCCTGAAATCCTTCAGCGCCGTCTGTGGCGTTGTCGGCCTCCAGCCCATCCCCCTCGCCGACCTGCCCGTTCTCCTCGCTCTGCAAAGCCTCATGGTCGGCTTGATCGTCCACAGCTCCGGCCGGCCCGTCGGCCCACGGCTCGTGGGGGAATTCCTCGCCTCACTCGGCATCAACGCCGCCGCCGGCTTCGCATTCCGCGAGAGCGCCCGCGCCGTCATCCGCCTCGTTCCTTTCTGGGGCAGCGCCGTCTCCGGCATCGTCGCCGGCGCAGGCACCTACGCGCTCGGCCGCGCCGCCATCGCCTATTTCATCGATGATGCACCTCTTGAGGAAACCCGCCGTCTTTTCCGAAAAATGCTCCGCCGCCAAAATCCCTGATCCCATGCCCGCACCCGATCCGCTCGCCGCTGCTAAATCCACAGCCGCCCGCGAAGTTCGAAAAATCTACGCCGACCTCGCAGCCCGCCCTCTCGAGCGCTCCTGTGCCCTCCGCACCGACTGTTGTCATTTCAAACTCACCGGTAAAACACCACAGCTCACCTACGGAGAAGCCCTCGTCGCCGCCAACGCCCTCCGCGCCTCCGGTCGAAAAACCCTCCCCGCCCGTAATGACGGCGTTTGCCCGATGCTCGATCCGAAAACCTCCCGCTGCCTCATCTACGACTCGCGCCCCTTTGGCTGCCGCACACATTTTTGCGCCGCAGCCGGCGGCCCCTACCCACGCCCCCATGTCCTCGACCTCATCCGACGCCTCGAAGAAATCGACCAAAACCTCGGCGGCGACGGCTCCCACCCCATCGAAAAAGCCATCACCGCCGCGCTGTCCGATTTTTAAATTCTCCCGCCCGATGTCTTGCCTACCGGAAAACTTTGGAAGAGGTCTGTAGCCCCGCGATGCGAATCCTCTTCATCAAGCTCCGCCACATCGGCGACTCGCTCCTCTTCAACCTCTTCGCCGCACTGGGAGTGATCCTCCGCAAGCAGATTCGCATGAGGGTTTCTTGAACTCTACGGCTGGGACTCCGTAGACCTCCATCTGTCCGGCCTCACAAACACCTCGATGCGTCCAAAGTAGGTTCCTGCCAATAAATATTTATTTGCTATATGTTGATAAAAAGGCGCGGCCCAATTTTTAAAGCGGGATATTTCTGTCTTGTTGATATCGCGGTTGTTAATGACCACGAGCGCGGGTTTATTTTTTTCAAAATCCGCTATGGCGTGCGCTGAAAAATTAGCCGACTCGGTGGCATTGTCTACATAGAGTTTGAATTGATAGGAGGGACGCTGCGCCATGATGTTCAAAAGGGGCACATAGGGGTAAGTAATCAGGAAATCCCCCGGTTGCGAGTGGCGGAGCAAGGCGTCTCTCAATCCCTCCCAGTCGCTCAATTCAGCGGGCTTAACGCGGAAGTCGATGCCTCCTGGCGCATGGAACATTGCTGCCCTTCCCCGTGCCAAGCGGATGCTTCCCGAGCCTTCACGGCCATAGAGCGAATTAAAGGCCACAATGACCTGCAATCCACAGAGGATGGGCAAGACAAGCCCACAGACTCTTCCAGCGGAGGCTTTGAAGTTCTGAATAACCCACCATCCTGCAAATGCCGCGCAGGCCAGCGCGGGATAAAACGGCACCATGAACTCAGCCAGATGAACGCTGTCGGGACGGAAAAAGAAATACTGAGGAAAAAGACTTAATGCCACGCCGATCGTCGTAAGAACAAGTAACCCAAAAAATCTCCCCCTCTCGTGCCCCCGCGCGATGCCGAACAAAAAGAGCAATGTTCCAGCGAGAGCCGAAATAGCCGACACCAAAACAGGAAAATAAATCGATAGCGTGAAAAACGGCGAACCTTTCCACTTGATCAGTTCGTTTAAGTCTGGCCGCCCTCGGCGACCATCACGACCGGCGATTTCACTGTCTTGGGAAGAAACTGAAACCGTGGCTACAGGAAGAGGCAATCCCGCTCGGAGCATTTCACTCCCCGATGGACGCTTAAATTCCATGCGAACCGCTCCACGCGCTTTTTGAATCTCTTTCTTCAACTCCCACTGAAAAAGTCCAAAAAACTGCACATACTGGTTCAAAAATTCCTTACCAAACCCCCGTTGATGAGCATGCACGACAAAGGGAGCATGCACGACAGCGAAAGCAAACAGTGCGAAAACCGTGCCTGTAAAGACCACCTTCAGCCGCCGCACGAATGCTCCACGAATTCCAATCGGATAAAGAATCACAAGCCCGATCCAAACCACAGCAATCAACAGAGAGGGTTCAATGCGAATGAGAAAACAAACGCTTAAAGCCGCCCCGCAAAATGCCATCCAGAGGCACTGTCGAAGACGGGTGCTAGCGGTTACTACATAACCAAAAACCAAAGCGAAGGACGCCAATGTGCCAATGAATCCCATGTAGTTCCGGAACATCGCTCCAGGCATCAGAATCATGAGCCCGCCAGCGAGCAGTGCCAACCAAGCTTGGCCTGTGGTTTTTTTCACAAGATGAAACCCCAGTCCGCCGGTGATGAGGCTTAGACTCATAAAAAATACCTGCATGGCAAGCATGTGAGGACCGGTGATTTTGAAAAGGCCTGCTATTGGGTAAAACCAGAGCAAATTGTAACCGACAAACATGTCAACAATCGGCCGCCACCCTTCGAGGATCCTTGAAGCCAGCAACGCATTGCTCCCGCCCTCGCCTGTCAGAACAAGGCCGGCATTGTAATAAGCCCCATAGTAGAGAAACGCGAAAAGAACCAGAAGAGCGAAGCCCCACCGCTGCAGGAAGTCCTCGGCCGTGGAAGGAAATACTTTCCATGCATCAAACTTGTGATTTTCACGATTACCAAACACGAGGACGATTCCTACTTTGCCGCTCGCCTCACGGCAAGATTCGCGAATATTGACAGGCTGGGAATCCAGACTGACGATGCCGGATCCAAGGAGCCAGTTGGCTCGAGTCAATGCCGTGAATCGCTACAAACTTCTTTATATCGCCAGCCTTCCTCACTCGGGATCTACCGTTTCCAGCCTGATTCTTGGCCAGCAACCCGAGATCATCGGTTTGGGCGGCATCGACCGCGCGGTAACGATCCTTGCAGAAGAACCAGAAAAAGCTGCACAGGAGTTTTGTTCCTGCGGCAGTAAGGTGCAGGAATGCGAATACTGGTCACAGGTTTTAGACAAAGCTGATTCCGTTAGAGGGGCCGGGCTGCGGCAAAGATACGAACTCGCGCTCTCCGTTTTTCAGGGCGTGTTCGGCTCAGATGCCTGGGCCGTGGATTCGTCAAAGCACTCCGAGCCGATTGCCGAGCTGTCCCGTTATTCTGAAATCGACTTGCGAGCCCTCCACTTGTGCCGGGATTATCGTTCGGCTGTTGTTTCCTCGGTAGATCTCAAAAGAACCCGAAAAAAGGTGGCACGACCGGGATGGATGATCGGCCTAGAGGCTGGATTGCGCTGGCACAGGGGAAATTCAAAAATCCGGGATATCCTCATTGAAAATCAAATCCCCTTTCTGGGTATCGGCTATGAAGAGCTCTGCCTCGGACTCCCACATTTTTTCCAGGAACTCGGTGCATTTTTGAAGACCCAGACAATCGAAGCTCCCGCAACGATAGCAGGTTCACGAAGCCATCTTTTCATTGGAAACGCCATGCGTCGCCAGAAGCAGAAGGAAGCCCTCATGTATGACTACCGCTGGTTCTCGCGCACCGATTGGATGGCGGCCTCGTTGCTGATGCCATGGCTGGCGAAAGGCAACAGAGATTGGGTCTATGGCAATGGGTTCTCCCGTGTTTTCGGCCATGAAAGCGGCAATAAATGGAACCCTTCGAAACCTGAGTGAAGAACGCCATCATGCCGGAAAAGGTTCTCTACATTTACGAAGGAAAACTCACCCGACACGGGATTGATGCCGTGGTCCGACAACAATTGCAGGCTCTTGGCGAGCTTGGGCTGCAGGTCGATCTGGTCAGTCGAGGAAACCCCGGAATGCCAGGCGTCACATTCCGCGGAATGAAATGGACGCCCGCGAACGCCATTTCTTGGTTGCCACGCAGCATTTACTACCCTGCTCAAAAACGGTTCTTCATGGCCCTGGGCGCACGCCTCGCCAAGCGCGGAGGGTATTCAAAAATTATCAGCTGGAGAGACCGGGCGCTGCAAAGTTTCCGCATCGGCAAGGAATTGGGGGCCTCCTGTTATCTGAATCACGACTCCATGCACTGGAGTCGATCCACCGCAGACGGTGCGGCTCCGCGCTGGCCAGCGTTTTCACGCGAGGAGATGAATGAGGAATACGCATTGGCCAACGCCATTTTGCTCCCTTCGGAAAATTCCTGCGCGAGCTTCCAAGAGCACGGCGTTCCGAACGAAAAACTTTGCGTCATCGGCCGTGGTGTTGATACCGAAACTTATCAACCTTCGTCAAAATTTCGAACGAATGTTTTCCGGCTTGTCTTCTGCGGCCGCGTCGGCGAGCGAAAAGGCATTCGACAAGTCGTCGAGGCTTGGAAAAAAGCCGCATTGCAGAATGCCGAACTTTTGGTGATTGGACAAGTCGACGATGATGTCGCCGACTTGGTCGAGGAGACGAGGGGATCCAATATTCGCTGTATGGGATTCCGCTCCGACTTGGCCCAAATTTTGCCAACATGCCAGGCTCAAATTCTCCTGTCCCGAAATGAAGGCATGGCCAAATCGCTTCTTGAGGGAGCCGCCTGCGGGCTTGCTACGATCGCAACCATCGACTGCGGTTTTCCATTAAAGGAAGGCGTGAACGGATTTTTGGTTGAACGAACCGATGTGCAGGGCGTTGCCAGTTTGCTAAAGATGCTCCAAGAGAACCCCTCTCGCTGCGCTGAAATAAGCGAGAATGGTCGTCACACCGTAGTAACGGAGTATTCTTGGGCTGCCTTCCGGAAACGCTTCGTCAACGCCCTGAAGCTCTCCGACTAAGGCGCTAAATTGTTTTCCGGCTGAATCGAATAAACCCTGAAAGGTGGTGCGAGGTAGAGATTGCCTCCAATCTCCCATTCCTTGATAAGCCTGCCTTCTTGGAACAGCCGCTCGTAAAAGTTTTTCATCTGCACAAACTCCTCTTCTTTCCCCTTCGTGGGCTTGGAACTTTTTAAAAAGAATCGCCCATAGTGTTTACTGCTCACAATGATATGCGTAAACCCCTCTCCACACAACGATTCGAGAGTGTCGCTTGGTTGGATTGGACGATTTTCGAGATTTCGAACACCGGCTTTTGTAACCTCAACCCGTTTGTCTTGGAGAATCTTGGATTCGCCGGAGATTTCCTTTTCTATAAAAGCCAAAAGTTCCTTCCGATGATCGTCGGCAAATCCTCGATCAGCCGCTAATAAACGCGGCACTTGCCACGCCACGGATAGTAAAATCAAAGCAACCACGACGATAAAGCCGTGGCGGATTTTGAGAATATCCTTCAAGCCAACAGCACTCAAACACGCCAACAGCACAGCGACTGGAAGAAAATACCTGTGGTGAGTTTTTGGTAGAAAGGAAAGAACAGCAACATACAAGATGGGAAGAAAAATCATCACCCGCTCCATCGGAGCAATCTTAAATCTCTTCTTGAAAACATCGAATGCATACACCGCGAATAGTCCAATCAACACTGGCGTTGCCGATTGCCAGTAGATGTTCGAATAGACTCCGTGCGGCACACTGCGCGTGGAAATTTTTGACTGGCCCGTGAGAGAATCAATCTCCCGGTCCAAACTTCCGGACGCCTTCGCAAGTGCTTCAAAGGCTGGAAAATTTATTAAAAACACACCCGCGCAAAAACACGCCGCCGCAACCACCAAATCCCTTGGTTTGTTTTTAGAATAAGCCACTAACAGGTAAACAGCGAATGGAAGGACTATCCCTGCGGAATACTTTGCAGAAAGTGCCACCGCACATGCCAAACCAACAAATCCAGCCTTTAAAGCTCTGGGCTTCTCCGAGTAAAGAAGCATGGCAAACAAAGCCAAAGCAACTCCAAACAGCAGGCAGGGATCCTCTTTGAAGTAATGGGCGAGGTCAAAAAGGTGCGGGTTGGAAATCAGAAAAATACCCGTGGCCACGGCTACCAGCGGCCCATGGAGACGACCATTAATGAGAACAAAAAGAAATACCGCTAATGAAGCGTAAATAACGCTTGCCCAACGCCCAGCAAGCATCACAAATGTAAAATCGGCTGCTTTTCCGGAAAAATCCGCAACAATTCTCGCCGTTCGAATCATCAGCATCGGATGGTGAAAATTGTATTCGTTTTTCGTGATCTGCGCAGCCTTATTAGGTTCATCTGGATGCGCATACAGATAAAAATCCAAATTGCGCCCGAACAGCATCAGGCTTAACCCAAGAAAAACAAAGGCTGCCAATAATGGCCAGCGCACTAACAAAGTAGGATTCTGATTAACAGTCATTTCAATTTTTTTCTATGGCTGAAATCCAAATACAAATTGTAAACAGCCACCGACATAGGGAAAAGGTTTGAAAGTATCCCCACAGAATCATTTTTACCAAAAGTGAAATAGCTTAAAAGGCAAAAGCTTCCAGCGATGCTCACATACCAAAATAGGCGTGGGAGCACAGGTTTCCCGGATATTTTTGAGGCTCCCATCTGCAAAAGCCAACGGGCAGAAAAAAGCACGGCTCCAAAATAACCTACCACTTTACCAGAGTCCAACGAGATACCCCAAAAATGACCGAGCGGGATATTGAAAAAGGAAACGACCTCTGCGTGGAATAGTGAAAAAAAACTCATTTTTTAAGCTCCAGTGGCCAAAGAATCATTCGTGTCATAATCCATCGCACTCCAACTAAATCGATGAGACCTCGGAGCGCACGGCCATTAATGGTGTATTTGGAAACGCCGGTTTTTCTGGGGCGGTGGCCAACTGGAATCTCCGAAAACTTAAGGCCTGCCCGCTCGAAGAGAGCTGGTAGATATCGATGGAGACCATTAAAGGGAATCAACAACTTAACATGCTCACGCTTAATGACCTTAAGAGAGCAGCCAGTATCCGTGGCGCGATCACCCAGAGCCTTTCTTCGAACAGCGTTTGCAAGGCGCGATGCAATCCGGCGCTTCCAATCATCCTGACGAACAGCCCTGAAACCATAGGCCACATCTGCGTGCTACAAGGCAGCGACAAGACGGGGAATATCTGCCGGATCATTCTGACCATCTCCATCCATCATCGCAATGATCTCACCGGTGGCTGCTTGGAGACCCGCAAAAAGAGCCGCGCTTTGCCCAAGATTGCGAGGAAACGAAACGAGCCTCACCCCATTCAATGCGGCAATTTTTGCACCAGTTCCATCCGTGCTTCCATCATCCACCGCAATAACCTCCGCATCAGGAAGGACTTTTTTGACCTCCATCAGGACATCCTCGACAGAGCCGGATTCGTTGAAAAAAGGCAGCACGATGGAAAGGGATTTCATGGATGAGCGCGTCATTTTCGGTATCGCTGGGCAGGTGTCAATCTCCTCAACCTTCCGAGAGCGCGGAAACGATGGCAGCCTCTACATTGGCGACAGGAATCTCCTGCATGGATGATTTAGGAAAATTATGGGGGTAACTGGAAAATCCCGATGCGCCAACAGCCCTCCCTTGCTCGCCGCGTGGCCCCCAGTGAAGTGGGTTGGTGGACCCGAAAAGAACAGCGCATGGAATACCGATCGCATCGGCCATATGCGCTGCACCGGTATCGACGCCCACATAAATCCGAGCCAGCGCCAATGTGGCGGCAAGCGTATCCAAGGTGGTTTCGCCTGCCACAGAGAAGATGCGCCCCGATGATCTGGAAAGGATATTACCAATCTGCTCCAACTCGTCTGAATGACCACCCCCGGTCATCACAACATCCAGATTGGTTGTGGTTTTCAGAAATTCCGCCGTGCGAATCCAATTGTCCACGCCCCACATTTTTTCGGAGCGCGCCGCACCGGGATGAATCACCGCGAAATGGGGGCCAACTCCTCGGCCGCTGAGAAATTTCCTCATGGCTTGAACCCTGTCCGAAGAGACAGAAATACCCCTTCGCGCTCCTTCTGTTTGGATTCCCAAGCCTTTCAGGAGATCCAAATGGTAATCGACAGTGTGTCGATTTTTGACATCCGATTCAATAAATCGGTTAAAGGCCATGCGGCGACCTGCGAAAGCTCCGTGCCGCTCATAAGTCGCGCGAATTCCGGCCATGGAAAGCCCGGCAACCAATACCCCGCGATCCGTTCCTGTGACCTCCAGACATAAATCCCAACGGCGTAAAAAAATTTGCCGCCAAAAGTGGAAATTGACCCTGCGTTTGTAGAAATACAGCGGCTCGATCCCGGGAAGAAGGGCATCCACCCCGCGGCAAGCGCTGTCCATCACCACCGATAGCTTGGCTTCCGGGAACGCCGAACTAAGGACATCGAGCACAGGTGCGGTGAGAATGACATCGCCGATGCGCTTGTTTTGAATGACAAGGATTTTTCGCATGGGCCTTATTTCTTTGCGTGGGCCTCGGCAATGAGGCGTTCGTAGAGACCGGTGTATTTCAACGCCACATTTTCCCATGAAAAATTCTGTGCCCGCTCCGCAGCATTGGCTCCGAGTTGGTTTTTAAGAAGAGAGTCGCTGGATACTTTTCTCATACTCTCGGCCAGCATCTCGGGTGCGCCGCACGGCGAAAGAAGCGCCTCGCGCCCGTGTTCCACCTGATCCACAATCCCCGGCGCCGAAGTCGCAATAATGGGCAGCCCCGCCGCCATGGCCTCAAGTAGCGCCGAACTAAATCCCTCCAGCTGCGATGATAGAACAAACGCATCTGCCGCATGGTAAAGCTCCACAAGCCTGCCGGGCGGGAGCTCAGGAGGGACTCCCAGAGATGCTTCCGGCGTAAGCTCCAGAAGATGAACTTGAGATTTAAGGCCCATAGACTCGACAAGCGCCTGCAACAACGGAATACCACGACCGACGATTGCGAGATGGACCGCACTAGGTGAAGAACGAGCGGCCAGTGTCTGGAATGCCTTGAGCAAAGTGGGCAAATCTTTTTGCGGATGATTCCGCGCCACACAGAGAAAGAGAAAAGCATCTCGGGGTATTTGGAGAACATCCCTCGCTGCCATCTTGTCGGAGGCCAATGCGAAGCGGCCCTGATCAACCGCATTCGGAATGATCTCAATTTTTTCGGCAGGCACACCGATTTTTTTTAGTTGCTCCGACATGTCCCGGGAGAGGGAGACGAGACAACTGGCGCGGGGAATCCAGTGGCGAATGAGCCTGTCCATGTGCGGATTGGATTTTACCCCGGATACCGCCTTAACATCATCACCCACCGCACGGACCAAGCCAGGTATACCGTTGTTTGATTGCCAGTTAGCAAAACAAACACCGGCTGGCGAGAGAACCACCGTGTGCCAAACATCGAAGCCGTGTTTCCGATGAAGAGCGGAAAGAATACGGCGATTCAGCCAAAATGCAAAAGGCGCGGAGTATTTGAAATAGCTCCAGACATTCGCCGGAAAAGGAACTGTCGCATAGGGAAGGTTCCAGCGCTCTGCTTGAAGACGCCGATGCAGCGAGCGCGGAAGGACAATGACCGGTTCGTGGCCCATCGCGACAAGTTGACTCGCAAGATTATGATGAAAAATTTCCGCACCCGAGCACTTCGGCAGAAATGTTGGCGTCAAAATCGCGATCTTCATGCGATGTCACTGTAGATGCGCTTCAAGAGCCGAGCCGCATCACGGCAAGTCGGAATAGCGGCGTTCCTTGCCAGCAGGGCCTCTCGACTGGCTGCATCCGTGTTTGCGGATGCGATGAGTTCCGCAAGTTTGGCTGAATCACTCGGGTCGAAATAGCCGGCATGATTTTCACCAAGGACAGCTGTGTTTCCTTCGATCCGGCTCACGATAACAGGCAATCGGCAGGAAATCGCTTGCAGCAACGCGAGTGCCTGACCCTCCCAAAAAGAAGGCAGCACAAAGAAATCCAAGGCCTGAAACCACGGGACCGATGGTCGCCGCCGTCCGGCAAAAACAATCTGCTCCCCGACCCCTTGCTCCAGCGCAAATTCTTCGAGTCCTTTGCGTGCCACACCATCACCCACAAAAACGGCTTTGGGCCTCAGGCCTTGGCGGCGCAGGATGGCCAGTGCTTCTATGGTCGCCTTGTGATTTTTCACAGGATGCAGAGAGGCGACCGTCCCAAAGAGAATCTCATCCTCGGGGAGGCCGAGATTTTTTCTGATAACACACTTGTCACCAGTGGGGCGGAAAAGATCGTCATCAATCGCATTTGGAACCACTTCAATAAGCGCGGGAGGAATCGAAAAGCGTGCGCTGATTTCACCACGGGTTTGTTCAGAAAGTGTGAGAATTTTTTTGGCACCTCTCAAACAGAACTGAAACAAAACCCTCTTGCGTAGCGGCATCTCTCCGAGCGTTTTTTGCTGGTGAAGAATAGCTGCGACTCCAGACAACCGCGCAGCAGCGACTCCAAAAAGATGAGCATGGTATGTCTGTGAATGAACTACATCGATTTCCTCGCGCTTAAGCCAACGGGAGAACTTCCACACAGCCAGTGGGCTGATGCGTTTCGTGGGAAAAAGCGGCATCGATTCAACCGGCCAACCTGCCGCCAATGCCTCCTCGCCAAGCATACCCAATTCACGGAGGCATACGAAACGGGCATCCACCTCGGGAGCGAGATACGGATAAAGCCCAAGAGCAAAATCCTCTGCCCCCCCCACAGGCATCCCAATAAAGAGGAAAGCGACTTTCAACGCGCGGTGATCTGCGCGAGGACGTCTCATCAGGCCAACAAAATCTCTGCCGCTTGGCTCACATCCTTATCACCACGGCCACTGAGGTTGGCGATGAGGATGGCTTCCTTCGCCATCGTTGGGGCGACTTTGATAACATGCGCGATAGCGTGGGCTGTTTCGAGGGCGGGGATGATGCCATCGACTTCGGCTAGCGTGCGGAAGGCGGCGAGGGCTTCGGTGTCGGTGGCGTAATCGTAGTCGATGCGGCCAGAGTCGCGGTAGTAGCTGTGTTCAGGCCCGATGGCGGCGTAGTCGAGGCCGGCGGAGACGGAGTGGGTGAGCTCGATCTGGCCGTCGGCATCGGCGAGGAGCCAGGTTTTGGTGCCTTGGAGGACTCCGAGTTTCCCCCCTTGAAAACGCGCGGCGTGGCGACCTCGCACGATGCCGTCGCCTCCGGCTTCGACGCCGGTCATTTTTACCGATTCATCGCCGAGGAAGGGATAAAAGAAACCGATCGCGTTGCTGCCTCCGCCCACGCAGGCGACGAGAAGGTCGGGGAGGCGTTCCTCTCGCTGGAGGATTTGGCGGCGGGTTTCGTCTCCAATCACACGATGAAAATCGCGCACGATCATCGGATAGGGATGCGAGCCAAGCGCACTGCCGAGGATGTAGTGGGTCGAGCGGACATTCGTCACCCAGTCGCGCATGGCTTCGTTGATCGCCTCTTTGAGCGTAGCCTGCCCGGCGGTGACACCGACGACCTTCGCTCCGAGGAAGCGCATACGGGCGACATTGAGTGACTGCCGCTCCATGTCCACCGCGCCCATGTAGATCGTGCACTCGAAGCCGAACCGTGCGGCGGCCGTGGCGGTGGCGACCCCGTGCTGGCCGGCGCCCGTCTCGGCGATGATGCGGGTTTTTCCCATTCGTCGGGCGAGGAGGATTTGGCCGATCGCGTTGTTGATTTTGTGCGCACCGGTGTGGAGCAAATCCTCGCGCTTCAGGTAAATTTTCGCGCCGCCGAGTTTTTCCGTGAGCCGTTCGGCAAAATAGAGGGCCGTTGGGCGTCCGCAAAAATCCGCGAGCAACCCCGCGAGTTCCTTGCGGAATGCAGGATCCTTGCGGGCGGCGTGGTATTCGCGCTCGAGGTCCTGCAACGCCGTCATGAGCGTTTCGGGAACGAACATGCCTCCATACGGACCGAAGTGACCGCTCGCGTCGGGCAGGTTGATCGTGGCGCTGTTGCTCATGGAGTAAATGTGGCGAGTTTTGTCATGCCCTGCAATCCGCGAACGGCGTCAGGCCGCAGGAACCCGGCCAGTTTTTTTGAGAGCCTCGACGCTCAGGAGGACTTGGTTTTTGTAAAGTTGGTCCCATTCCTTGATCGCCCCCTCGATCCGAGTGGTCCAATTCTGATCGCCGATGGCACCGGGGACATTGAAGCGGTCGCTCAATCCGAAAATGTCGGTGATCATGTGAACCGCGAGCCACGACTCGCAGGCGAAAAGCCCCTCGATGAAGGCGGCATGCACCTCCGGCGTGAACGGGCATGGAACCTCGATCCCTCGTCGGCCGCAGAAATCCAAAACCACACGCATTTCGTGAATCGACTTCTCGCGGGTCTCGGCTTGTGCGGCATCGGCGTTCCAATTTTCCCAATACTGCCGGATCGTCGGGTGGTCGTGTGTGGCAAAGGTCGCGAGGCTCAGCCGCTGGTAGCTTGAACCAGGCAACAAAGCGCCATTTTCCCCGGCCTCCCAAAACGGAATCTTGAATCCGGGAATCTCGAGTTTTTGAAGGGCGGGACGCACATACGGCGCGACCTCGCCCAAATCCTCGGCGATGAGGCGGTGCGGGCCGGTCTCCTCGAGAAAAACGCGGAAGAGCATTTCGCCCTGACGACGATTGTAGTCGCAGTTCTCAGGCGTGCTGTCGTCGCGCGGCAGAAAACACGGCAGCGCTCCACCGGTGATTTCCTTGGCCTGCTCAGGCGAGAGAAAGGTGAAGCGATCGTTCTCTTGCGGACGCCACGGGAAATTCCAGATTCGAAAAAATCCCAGGGCGTGATCGACGCGAAGCAGGTGGAAAACCTCGCGCGAAGCCCGCAGGCGCCGACGCCACCAGGCGAAGTTGTCGCGCGACATCGCCTGCCAGTTGTAGAGCGGAAAGCCCCAGTTCTGCCCCCAGTGCTCAGTGAACGGATCGGATTTAAAAACCTTCTCGGGCGGGGCACCGCTCGAGCGCGACTTGTCGAAGATCTCCGGCTCGGCCCAAACATCGGCGCTGTAAAGGCTCACGCCTACCGGAATGTCTCCCATCAACGCCATGCCGAGCTTGTCGAATTCCTCGCGCACGGCCCGCCATTGCGTCATCGCCACCCATTGGATGTAGCTGAAATAGAGGGCGAGTCCGTCGAAGCGGCGCTGATTTGCAGGCGTCAGCGAACCATGCCACTCGCGAGCGGCTTCCAGATTTTGGTGGTCGGCAGGCCAGTTGGTGAAAACTTCGTCATTGTCATTCCACGCACCAAGGGCGCGAAAGAGCGCGTAGTCCCGGAGCCACTCACTCTCCTCCTCGACGAATTTTTCAAACTGCCGAACGCGGGCGCCTTTGGCTTTTTTAAAATTCCTAAAGGCCGCAGCGAGCAAATCCTGCTTCATCGCCTTGACCTTCGCGTATTGCACCTTGCCTTTGTGGAGCGCATCGACTCCGTGCTTTTTGGTGATTTTTTTGAAATCGGATTCCGCGAGATCCGGTAGCCAGCGCGGGTTGGTGGCAAGCGTGCAAGGCTCGTAAGCGATCGAGCTGATGAGATTGTAAGGGCTGTTGTCGTTGCCGGTTTCGTTGACAGGGAGGATTTGGATCAGGCGGAAACCTTTTTTAGCGGCCCACCCCGCGAGTTCCACGAGCGACTCGGTGTCGCCAATACCAATATCGTATTTGCCACGAATGGCGCTGAGCGGAGTCAAGATGCCGCCGATTTTTTTCTCCGGGGAGAGGAATTGGTTTTCGTTATTCATGGGAAGGTTTGCTGGTGCGGGCCTCGAGGGCCTCGCGAGTCAGGATGTGCCGGGCGCCGCAGCGCGGGCAGAGAACCGAGATCGACGGATCACCATGAAAAAGCTCATCCGCCTGCCGCTGAAAAACCGGGCTCATAAAATCCAGCATCCGCTCTTGGTTGCAGCCGCAGCGGAAAGTGAACTGCCGCTTCTCGAGCAGGGACAACTCGACATCGCGGTCGAGCGTGCGGATCGAATCTTGGGTCAGTCCCGCGAGCCATTCTTCGTCGCAGTCAGGCTGCGCGGCGACCATCACGAGGTCTTCCTCTCCGTGCCAAAAGAACCGGACCAGGCGCTGCTCGCTCTGGGAATAGAAAACCTCCACCGCGCGGAGGAAGGATTTTTCGCGGAAGTCCACCACACTCCGGCGCGGTGGCTTCGCGTCCTCCACTACATCGGCGTAAAACATCCCCTCCCCGATCGGCTGCAAGTCCGAGGTCTGGAAATTGGCGATAACAGAACCGGTGTGATTGTCTGCAGCAGCAAAAACATTCAGTCGCGGCTCGGGAAATTTCACCGTCCAGGCGCAGGCTTCCTTCCAGGGGCGACTCGCGCTGTGAAGAGTGATCGAGGCAATGGCTTCTCGGGCGGGATCCTCCATTGCGGCGGGAATTTCGATCCCATGGTCCATGCGGTGGAGATACCAAGCGGCGAAAATCTCGGAGAAATCCCCGCGAGCGATAAGCGCATTTCGTCCCCGGGCGAAATAAGTCCGCACCTCGATATCGGGATCGCTGGTCGGTTCGGACACGCGTTCGGCCGGCGGAGTCAAAGCAGTGCTCTACTGGTCAAGCGCCTTGAAAAGCAGTGTGGCGTTGTGACCTCCAAACCCGAAGGAGTTGCTGAGCACATTGCGCAGCTTGGCCTCGCGCGCGTGGTTCGGCACGCAATCGAGGTCGCACTCGGGATCTGGATTTTCAAGATTGATGGTCGGCGGGATGATGCCGTGCTTGATCGCCATCGCGCTCGCTGCGAGTTCCACCCCGCCGGCGGCTCCGAGGAGGTGGCCGGTGACGGATTTTGTGGCGCTGACGGCGACTTTTTTCGAGGACTCGCCGAGCGCGAGCTTGATCGCCTTCGTCTCGCAAATATCGCCAAGTCCGGTTGAGGTGGCGTGGGCGTTGATGTAATCGATTTGGTCCGGGGTCACCTTGCCATGGCGCATTGCGATCGTCATCGCGCGCGCTGCCCCCTCGCCTTCGGGCATCGGAGCCGTCATGTGGTAGGCGTCCGCTGTGCAGCCATAGCCGCCGAGTTCACAGTAAATCGTGGCGCCGCGATTCTTGGCGTGCTCGTATTCCTCAAGAACGACAATTCCCGCGCCCTCGCTCATCACAAAGCCGTCGCGGTCCTTGTCAAAAGGCCGGCAGGCTTTTTCAGGAGCGTCGTTGCGGCAGCTCAAGGCCTTCATCGAAGCGAATCCCGCGATGCCGAGCGGAGTGATCGTGGCCTCGGCCCCGCCCGCGATGAACGCATCGGCGTCGCCAAATTTGATAATGCGCCAAGCCTCGCCAATCGAATTGTTGGCCGTCGCGCAGGCTGTGACGATGCACATATTTGGCCCACGAAGATCGTATTCCATCGAGACCATGCCGCTGGCCATATTTGAAATCATCATGGCAATCGTGAAGGGTGAGACGCGCGACGGGCCGCGATCCGCAAGGCGGTGCGCCTCTTCTTCCATGCTGTAAAGTCCACCGATTCCGCTGCCGATCATCACACCGAAGCGAGTGCGGTCGACTTTGTCGAGGTCGATGCCAGAGTCCTCGATCGCCATCTTCGTTCCGGCCATCGCAAATTGTGTAAAGCGATCGGTGCGCTTGGCGGTCTTGGGATTTTTAAAATGCTTAGCTGGCTCAAAACCCCGGATTTCACCGGCGATTTTGCAGTCGAAATTTGTCGAGTCGAACGCCTCAAAACGGCTGATGCCGCTGCGGCCCTCGATGAGGGAGTTCCAAAATGTTTGCAGGTCGTTTCCGACCGGACTGATTACGCCGATGCCTGTGACGACGACTCTTCGTTCGTTCATGTGAAAAAATTGGGGCGTCCGCACCGTGCCGACGCGCGCTCTTTGTCCGAGGATGGGCTTGTCTTGGCAATGATATTTTTACCCAACCAAGCCAGCCCTCCCCGCCTGCGAAAACTTTTCCATCCTCAGTCGCTTCCCGCATTTTCCACATTGACCTTGCGGCGCGACTGGCGAACGATCCACGGCCAGCAGGGGAGCCTTCATTGGCTGAGAGTCCCGACCGACCAACGGCGCCGGGAGACCCTTAGAACCTGATCCGGTTGGAACCGGCGGAGGGAGCGGCATCCGAGCGCGGATTCGGTCCCCCATCATTCCACCGAACCCAAATAAAACCATGATCGCACCCGCCGAAGCCTTCGAACCCAGCAGCACCGACCCGCTCCCGAACTCCACCCGCGTCTATGTCGAGGGGAGCCTCCACAAAAATGTCCGCGTGCCGATGCGCGAGATCTCGCTCTCCCCGACCAAACGCCTCGACGGCTCGCTGGAAAAAAACGAACCCGTCCGCGTCTATGACGCCTCGGGTCCTTGGGGCGACGAGAATTTCGATGGCGATGTCACTCAAGGTCTCCCCGCCCTCCGCGCCGAGTGGATCAAAGCCCGCGCCGATGTGAGCGAATACGACGGCCGCGAGGTGAAGCCACAGGACAACGGCTACCTCTCCCGCAACCACGCCGAATACGCCAGCAAGGCCGAGCGCAACCGCCTTCTCGAATTTCCCGGCCTGCGCCGCAAGCCGCTCCGCGCCTCCGCCGGCCACCCCGTCACCCAACTCTGGTATGCTCGTCAGGGAATCGTCACGCCCGAGATGGAATTCATCGCCATCCGCGAAAACATGGGCCGCGCGAAAATCGCCGAGCTCGGCGGCGATATTCTCCGCAACGATCTCCAAAAACAGCACGCCGGCTCGGCGCAGATCGGCCACAGCCCTTACACGCCGGGGATCTTCGGCCGTTTCCCCCAACGCATCCCCGCCGAGATCACGCCGGAATTCGTCCGCGATGAAGTCGCCGCCGGCCGCGCCATCATCCCCGCGAATATCAACCACCCCGAACTCGAGCCGATGATCATCGGCCGGAATTTCCTCGTCAAAATCAACGCCAACATCGGCAACTCCGCCGTTGCCTCCAGCATCGAGGAGGAGGTCGAGAAAATGCGCTGGTCCACCAAATGGGGCGCGGACACCGTGATGGACCTCTCCACCGGAAAAAACATCCACGCCACGCGCGAATGGATCCTCCGCAACTCGCCCGTCCCCATCGGCACCGTCCCCATTTACCAAGCCCTCGAAAAAGTCGGCGGCAAGGCCGAGGAACTCACTTGGGAGATTTTCGCCGACACGCTCATCGAGCAGGCCGAGCAGGGCGTCGATTATTTTACCATCCACGCCGGAGTCCTCCTGCGCTTCATCCCCCTCACCGCCTCGCGCATGACCGGCATCGTCTCCCGCGGCGGCAGCATCATGGCGAAATGGTGCCTCGCGCATCACAAGGAAAATTTCCTCCACACGCACTGGGACGACATTTGCGACATCATGGCAGCCTACGATGTGAGCTTCTCGATCGGCGACGGACTCCGCCCTGGCTCGATCGCCGACGCCAACGACAAGGCGCAGTTCGGCGAACTCGAAGTCCAAGGCGACCTCACCAAACGCGCTTGGGCCAAAGGCGTCCAAGTCATGAACGAAGGCCCCGGCCATGTCCCGATGCACATGATCGAGGAAAACATGGCCAAGCAACTCGAGTGGTGCCACGAGGCGCCATTCTACACGCTCGGCCCACTCACCACCGACATCGCCCCCGGCTACGACCACATCACCAGCGGCATCGGAGCCGCCATGATCGGTTGGTATGGCTGCGCGATGCTCTGCTATGTCACGCCCAAGGAACACCTCGGCCTGCCGAACAAGAAGGATGTGAAGGACGGCGTCATCGCCTACAAAATCGCCGCCCACGCCGCCGACCTCGCCAAAGGCCACCCTGGTGCGCAATACCGCGACAACGCGCTCTCGAAAGCCCGCTTCGAATTCCGCTGGGAGGACCAATTCAACCTCGGCCTCGACCCCGAAACCGCGCGTGAATTCCATGACGAAACACTTCCTCAAGACGGCGCCAAGAGCGCCCACTTCTGCTCCATGTGCGGCCCGCACTTCTGTTCGATGAAAATCACCGAGGATGTCCGCAAATACGCCGCCGAGCAGGGCGTCACCGAACAGCAAGCCCTCGAAAAAGGCATGGAAGAAAAATCCCGGGAGTTCGTCGAAAAAGGCGCCGAGGTTTACGCCAAGGCGTGATGTAATGCCCAAGCAGCCGCCAACGATCTACCTCATCGCCGGCTGCAACGGTTCGGGAAAAACCACTTTTGCGAAAGAATTTCTCCCGAATGAAGTGAAATGTCTGCGTTTCCTGAACGCTGACGAAATGGCTCGGGGCCTTTCGCCGCTCAAGCCCAGCGCCGGTGCTGTGCAGGCTGCCAGATTGCTGCTGGCGCAAATCGACAAGTGCTTTTCGACCCGGGAAACATTTGCCTTGGAGAGCACCTTGAGTGGGAAGACCTACATCAGGCTTTTCAAGCATGCCCGGGAAATGGGTTTCGAGATCGAACTCCACTACCTTTGGCTCTCCAGTCCGGCACAGGCCATCGCACGAGTCCGTCAGCGTGTGCAGCAGGGCGGTCATCATGTCCCGGCCATCGATATTCGACGGCGATTCAAACGCAGCCTTGTTCTGCTCTTTGAAGAATATCTGCCACTGGCCAGTCGCTGGGCCGTTTGGGATACCCGCAGCATGCCTCCCGCGCGAATCGCAGTTTCTGATGTTGATTCCATTAAAAAAGTGCAAGGTTTTATAGGAGCATGAACCTCAAACGCCAAAAGCCCAAGCCAGCCAAGACGCCCGATTTCGCGGTTCGCGCCGAACGCGCCATGCTGCGTGCCGCCAAAAAGGTGCGCGCTCAAAACCGCGCCATGAATTTACCTTTGATCGTTTGGGAGAATGGCAAGGTCGTCGAAAAGCCTGCATGACGCCGGGTCACGACTTGATCGCCTATTTCAAATTCCGCCGGGTCTTGCGCTCGATGAAAACAACCGAAAAAACCGTGAGTTTGCTGAGAAATGCACCGGTGTTTACTCCAAGGCGTAGAGCATTTATGTTGGATTTGTGAACTCAAGCGCGCTCATCACTGTTGATCCCGAAATCCTCGGGGGCACTCCGGTTTTTGCGGGAACAAGGGTTCCCGTAGAGTCGCTATTCAATTATTTGGAAGGCAATTACACGCTTGAGGAATTTGTGGAATGTTTTCCCACCGTAACCCGTGAGATGGCCGTGGGAGTCTTGGAGCGTTCCGAATCCGCTTTGTTTGCAACAGCATGAGAATCCTCCTGGACGAGTGCGTCCCATGGCCGATGCACAAGCTACTGCTCGGGCACTCTTGCACAATCGCTCAAAAACGCGGTTGGCACACGATCAAGAATGGAGACTTGATTCGACAAGCGGAGTTGGAATTCGAACTATTCATCACCTGCGATCAAAACATCCGCTACCAGCAAAACCTCGCTGATCGGCTGATCGCCATCCTCGAAATTTCCACCAACGACTTGAGACGAATCATGTCTGCAGCCGATCTTGTGCGACAAGCCGCAGCAATCATTCAGCCCGGAGAATATAGCCAACTCTCCATCCCTTGACCTCTATCGAATCTCTCCTCGATGCCGACTCACGACTTAATCGCGACTTTGCAAGCCCGCTTTGAGCAAAACTCGGCTAGGCATCCGCAAATGGATTGGGAAAAAGTGCAGGCTCGCTTGGAGACGAATCCAGAAAAACTCGGCACCCTCTCCGAAATGGAACGAACCGGCGGGGAGCCGGATGTGGTCGGATGGGATGAGCGCACGGGTGAAATCATTTTTTTTGACTGCTCGGCCGAGACGCCGAAAGGACGAACGAGTCTTTGCTACGACCGCGAAGGCCTGGAATCGCGCAAGGAACACAAACCATCTGGTAACGCAGTCGACATGGCGGCGACGATGGGTGTCGAGATTTTGACCGAGGAGGAATACCACCAACTCCAAAAGCTCGGGGAGTTCGACACCAAAACCTCGAGCTGGCTAAGAACGCCGGATGAAACCAGAAAACTCGGTGGGGCGCTGTTCGGCGACCGGCGCTACGGTCGTGTGTTCATCTATCACAACGGCGCTTCATCTTATTTCGCCGCCCGAGGCTTCCGCGCTTCGCTTCGAGTCTGAGAATTTCACTGCCCGTGACCACGCTCACCTTTTCCCACAGAGCCCGCTCGACGCCCTACGAAGCGGCCCGCCTTGAAAAACTCGTCATCGCCGCCCTCCCCCACTGCCTCGCAATCGCAAAAAAACACAACGCCGAGCTCGTGTCCCTCCCGAGCGTCGAGATCACGGTCCTCGGGGCGCGTGCGATGGCGCGAGTCCACCGAGACTTTCTCGGAATCCCGGGCCCTACCGATGTGATTACTTTTCCCTACGGCGAAATTCTCGTTTGCGCTCCCGTTGCTGCGGAGCGCGCCCGGGAGTTCGGCCACGACACCACCACCGAACTCGCGCTCTACGCCATCCACGGCCTCCTGCATCTCTCCGGACACGACGACACCACGGCGGACAAAGAAAAACGCATGGCCGTCGCGCAGGAAAAAATCCTCGCAGCGGTTCTCAAAATCAGCTGAGCGCGAGTCGGAGGCTGCCGGCGAGGGCCATCGCGATCAGGAGCCATTCGAAGGCTTGCTGGTTGATTTTTCCCAAAAGCAACCTCCCGGCGAATACGCCCAAGATCACGGCGGGAGCCATCGTGGCGTTGAAGAGGAGGGTCTGCGGCGTGATCAATCCCAGGGAGGCACTGAAGGGGATTTTGAAGACATTGATCAAAAAGAAAAACCACGCGGCGGTGCCGACGAATTCGTATTTCGGTAGGCGGCAACCAAGGAGGTATATCGTCATCACCGAGCCGGCGGCGTTGGCGATCATGGTGGTAAAACCCGCGAGCACACCGAGCGGCCAAGCGATGGCGGGATGGTCGGCGGCGATCTCCTGCAAGCGCGGCGAGAATTTTTGGAGAATCGTCAGACCGATCAGAACGGTGACGATCCAGCCGATCACGGGCGCGAAAAACTGCGCCGGGATGAGTGGCATCGCGATCCAGCCAACAATCACGCCGACGACTGCCGCAGGGAGGATTCGCCACAGCACGCGCCAGATTGCGTGATGATGGAAGGCTCGGACGGCGAAAATATCGGCTAGGATCAGCATCGGCAGGATCACGCCGGTGGATTCCCGCGCGGGGATGATTTGAGCCATCAACAGAATGCCAACCATCGCCAAGCCGCCGAAGCCACTTTTGCTCATCCCCAATCCCAGCGCGGCGAGGGCGGCGAGGGTCCATTGGAAGACGGTGAGATCGGTGAGGTTTGGCAAGGTGCGAGTGTTTCGGGCTCAGCCAGGAATCGGCTGGGTTCCAATCGTTCCCTTGAGGCTATCGGCGTGGCCGGGGGAGCGGGCCGCACGGAGATTGTCCCAGGCCATGTCGAGCCGCGCAGGCAGGCCGAGGCGTTGGGAGGTCTCGTCGTTGCGGGGACGGCGGATGAACGCCTCGAGGTTCTTCACATGCCGAGCCCAGAGCGCCTGGTCGCCGGCCGAGGCGGCCTCGAGGCGCGCCCGATACCATTCGCTGGCGAGGGCCTTTTCGGGATCGAAAAGGTCGCGCACGGCGGGGTCGTTGAGATTTTTTCCCTCGAAATGTCCGTCGCGCATGATGTGCAAGAGCGCACGGAGTGGCGGACACGCCCATTCGATGCCGCCATCCGCGAAATATGCATCGGCGACCGATTTTTGGGTTTGGACGATGTTGTCGATCCCATCCGCGAAGGCGGCGAGGTCTTGGGTTTCCGGTCGCAGGAGGTCATCGGTGAAAACGCGGTGAGGGTAGTTGAAAACCCGAGCGAGGAACATGCGGACGAAGTTCTCCGTGATGCGCCAGCCAAGGCGGCTTGAGGGCAGGAGGCGTCCCTCGAACTCGATATCGGGAACGCGTTCGAGGCAGCCATGCTCGATCAAATGGGCGGGCAGGCGCTCGGCCGGCGACATGCGTGACCACACTTCGGGAACGAGCAGGCTCACATCATGGTCAACCCGCATCCTCGGACCGACATGTCCAGCGGCGGTGAGGAAAACCGGTTGGCGGGTGAGAAGGTGGGCGACAAGCGCGGCGTTGAGGTCGTAAATCGGCGGGAGCGCGTTGAACGCGCCTTTGGTCAGCGCTCCCTCGCTGCCCGCCCCCGTGGTGGAGGGGGATTTTCCAGTGAGCGAGCAGATGTATTCGAGGAAAAGCTCGGGGAGTTCGAGATGGTGGATCGGGTTGAACACCGCGAGGGAGCGAACGCCTTTTTCCGCAGGGTTGTTGCGGCGGCCGGGGAGGATGGCGTTGATCGGCGTGTGGAGCGGCTCGGCGGCGGGAATGCGGCGGAGGAGGCGCTGGCTCACCGAGGCAAGATAGGCGTCGATCGGGCGAACGAGGTCCTGTCGGGTCTGGAGGTAGCGCGGGTTTTTGGTCGGCTTGCCCTCGACGATCCGCGGCGAGGAGGAGCAAACAAAGAAGCGCGGCGAGTCGTCCCCCTCCAGCGCGGCGCGTATCGCCTCCTGCATGGGACGGGTGAATTTCGAGAACCCAACGGCATCCTCGAAAATCGTGCGAACATCGGCGCGTTCGAGCGGTTGGTAGTTTGAGAAAAAATTTCCAGGATTCGAGAAGTCGCGTTCGGTTTGTTTGTCGTAGCCCGGATGGATCGCATCATCGGGGCGCTGGAAGAGTCGGAACTCGCAGTTCTCGGCGAATTTCACGGAGCCGCCAGGGGCATCTGCGGGCGGGTTTGCTAGCGCGGAAAGCGGCACCACGACCGAGGCGGTGATGTCGTCCTCCATCTGGAGCTTTGCGGCGGGGAAGAAATCCTGCCGCAGGCTGAAGACACGCCACGAGCCGTCGGGCTCGAAGCCAACCCGCAGAAAATCGGTGGCGAGGGGTTTATTTTGGAATTTGAGTTCGTGCCCAGAGCGGCCGTTGACGGAATCCACCGCGAAGTGCGAACGCCAGTCGCCCTTCTCGCCTGGCTTGTGGAAGCGCTTCACCACGAAAAGCAGCTCCTTCACATGCTGGGGAACGGAGTTGAGCCAGGCGTTGTATTCATCGGAAAACTCCGCGGGCGATGGGGTGAAAAGTTTGATCACCGAGCCGAGGGAGCGCTCGGAGCTGAGGATGGAGCGGAGGTCGCGGCCGTTCTGCACGGGATCGCGGAAGCGGTTTGAGTAGTCGCGGGCGAGGAGTTCGGCGACGCGGTCAAAGTCGGCGTTGAAATCCGAGACATAGACCGGGCCTTGGATGATCGCGTCCGCAATGGATTTAGAGATTTCGGATTTTCCACCGCCCGAGACGGTGCAGGGCTTGTGGCAAAAGACGGCGTCCGCGCGGGTGCCCACGAGCCGCCAGCGTCGGTCGCCCTCACCGCGGTGCAGGTGGATTCGGTAGCCCGAGGGGCGGATGTAGAAATGGTTTGGAAGGAGTTTCAAGCATTGCTCTGCGCCGTTGGCATCGGTCCATGAGACCCGCAGGTTTTGCAGGCTCACCTTCGCTTCGGCGGGAATGTAGAAAGTCTCGGGATGGGTTTTGTCGATGCCATATCCCTCGGGCCGGAGGTCGATGGCATCGGGGAGGATTTGGGCGGCCCCCTCGAGAGTGTGCCCGCGGTGGCGCACATGGAGCGAGCCGTCGAATTCCTCGCCGAGGTCGTAGGCGGGAAAAACCAACGCGCCGCCGGAGTGCTCCTCCTCGGCGCGACCGAGCAGGTTCGCGGCAAAGCCGATCTGGGTTTTCACCTCCTTCTTGCAGTATCCGAAATAATTGTCGGCGATGAGTGTGACGATTGTTCCGGATTGGTTGCGGGCGGTGAGCTTGAAGGCAGAGCCGTCGTTGTAGAGTTCGTCCTCGTTTTTCCAGCACATGCCGTCGCGGCGCTGGCGTTCCGTGGCTTGGTCCCATGGCGGAAGGCCCGCCTCGCGCTTGGTCACGCGCGTGAGGTGCGGCGCAAGGATCACGCAGCCCGTGTGGCCGCTCCAATGCTCGACATCCAGCCCGGCATCGTTCTGCGGCAGGAAGGGATCGCCTGCGTTGCCAAAGATGCTTTCGACGAAGTCGAGGTTGCTCACGAGATTGCCCGGTGCAAAAAAGCGGATTTCCATCCGCTTCTCGGGTGTGAATCCCGGAACGGCAGGGCAGACGAGCGGGCGAAGCAGAAGCGAAACAAAGCACGCCGCCTCCTCGCTCCGGCCCGAAGTGAAGGGCAGGCGCATCAGGTCGCGCGGTGGCTCGAGCGCGATCTCCAGCATCTTCGCGAAGGTCGCCACGGGGACGGCTTTTTTGTCATCCGGAATCGGCAGGCCGCCCTCGGCAATATGAAAAACGCCCTGTGTGGTGCGGCGGTCCTTTGCGGGATTGTGCAGGACGCCTTGTTTCACGCGGTAGCTGCTGACGATATCGGAAACAAATTCGTCGCCATCTGCTGGCAGCGAGAGAGCGCGAGCGAGTCCATGCCGGTCGAGGGTGAAGGTCTGCGAGGGCAGGCGCGGAGTTTTTCCCGTTTCGTGGAGATACTCGTCGAGAAACCTCTGAATGCGCCAATCGGCGGGGCACTGGTAGTCGGAGAGTAGGCGGGCTGTCTCGCGATTATGGGCAAGCATCGACTCGGCGAGGTTGCCGAAGCCGTTGGCGTCCGAGTTGAGGTCAGCAACCGGGCAACCGATCGCGGCGAGTTTCAGATTGATGTAGGTGCGTAGGCGTTGACCGACGATGGCTGGCTGCGGCTCGAGACCGATTTTGGCGGCGATATTTTCCATGGTTCTACTCCCTTGGTTGGTTTGTCCGACGTGCGAAGGCTGGTTGAAAGGCCAACTGCTGGCAAGCACGCCGCCAATGATTGCAATTACTACCGATCAAGGTTCACGCAAAGGCGCCAAGACCCAAAGGGGAGAGTTTTCGAACCCTATTGATGGGATTGGTTTTGAGGGCTGCGCGACAAGCGGTATGCTGATTTGAATGCCTCCCAATCTTTGGGGCTTTGCGTCTTGAGCGAAGCGGGCGTGGGACAGATCAGGACTCACGCAAAGGCCCAAAGACGCCAAGGTTTTCGTTGTCCAGTCCGTTGACGATGCGTTTGATTCCCTCCTTCATCAGGCCTGCGCCGAAATTCAACAGGAAGCCGAGCTTTAGCTTTTTAAGTTTCAGATAGGTAAGGAGCTGCTTGTGATGGACACTCGAGAGTTGTTCGACCGACTTCAGTTCCACGAGCACCTTGTTTTCGATAATCAGATCGGCGCGAAAGCCCTCGTCGAATTTCAAGCCCTCATACTCGATTTTAACCGGCACCTGTCTTTGCACGCTGAGGCCCCGGCTTTCGAGTTCCTTGGCGAGGACGACTTCATACACCGATTCCAGCAGGCCTGGGCCAAGCGCTGAATGGATTATCACGGCGGCATCGACAAGCGCCTTCCCGATTTCATTCTCGCTCATTCCTGGGGTCTTTAGGGCTTGAGCGAAGCGGGCGTGGATTTTTTGGAGTAATGCCGCCACACGCAGAGGAGGACGAAGAGGACTTCGGCGCTGACGAAGGCGATGGCTCCGGGGAGGCCGCCGCTGCCGAAGCCGTAGCTGTGCAGGCCGACGCCGAGGATGAAGTTCACGCCATACCAGGCCATGATGACGGTTTGGAAGGCGAGGATCGCTCCGACGGCCATGCCGAATCCTCCCCAGTTTCCGTTGATCCGGCCGTGGAGCAGGAACAGGTAGGTGAGCAACGCGATGAGCGCCCAGGTTTCCTTGGGGTCCCAATCCCAGAAGCGGCCCCAGGAGTAATTTGCCCAGACGGCTCCGAGGATGGTGCCGACGGCGAGGAGGAGGACGCCGATCTGGAGTGTGCGGTAGAGGTAGTTGTGGAGGGCTGGGGAGGCTTTGGAGCCGAAAAGGGATTTGCCGAGGATGATATGGCCGACGCCGAGCGCGAGGGCGAATGCGGCGTAGCTGAGCGTGATCGTGAGCACATGGGTGGTGAGCCAGAAATTATCCATCAAAACCGGCACGAGTGGCGTGATCGAGCGGTCGAGAATGACTGGCTGCGTGTCGGCGAGGATGAGCGAGGCGACGGCCACCGGCACGGCGCCGAGGAGAAAATACCGGGTGCGGTAGATCGTCTCGAAAATCAGAGCAAAGAAGATCGTGCCGAACGCTACCCAGACGACGGATTCATACATGTTCGTCACCGGAGCGCGGCCGGAGATGAGGACACGGAGGATGATTCCGACAAGCTGCATGAGGAATCCCGCGCCGGCGAAAATCCAACCGAGCGAGTAGCCGGCCTTGCCGGCCTTGCCGGCCTTGCCGGGAATGGCGAGGAGGGTGATTCCGGCGACGAGGTAGAGAATCCATGCCCAGCGGGCGGGGTGGAGTTTTTGGTAGGTGAGCTCGATCGAGATTTTTCCCGGATCGGCTTGGAAGCGGGCTTCCTCGCGGGATTGCTCGGAAAGAAGAAGGGCGACGCCTTCGTCGAAAGTTTTCTGGTCGGACTTGGTGAATCCCTCGCGGAGTTTGGCGAGGGCGGGGTCGTTCTTGCCGAGGGGACTCCAAGCGGCGGCTCCGGTGGGGAGCAAGGTGACGAGGCTTCCGCTGACGACGCCTTCAAAAAGGGCGAGGCGCATACCGATGTTCGAGGCTTCGCGTTCCTGGGTATCGAGCTGGGCCTTGGGATTTTTGGCGCGGAGGGCGGAGACATTTTCCAAGCTCGTGCGGAGGGCGGCGTTGGCGGCGAGTTCGCGGTAGGAGAAGAGTTTTTTGGCGGGATCAACGCCGATCGCTTCCTTGAATTTTTTATTTCCGATCAGAATGAGCGGTTCGTTTTCCCAGCCGACAGGCGAGAGCCAGAGCGCCGTGACGACATCGAGCGCGGGGATTTTTTCGTCGCCTTTTTTGTAGCGG